>CAYQFU010000014.1:0-48068 GCA_964416775.1 uncultured Ktedonobacterales bacterium | reverse complement strand
GCGACAGCGGGCCGTTCCGCCGCATCTGGGTGCAGCCGGCGGCGGGCGACGCCGGTACGGCGCTGGGCGCTGCCCTTTGGGTGGACGCGCGGGAACGTGGCGCGATTGAGCGTACCTGGCGCATGGACCACGCGTTTCTCGGACCGGCCTTCGACGATGACGAGATCGAGCATTTCCTGAGCTGGGCACGGCTCCCCTACCGCCGCCTGGCGGACGTCCCGAGCAACACCGCTGAGCTGCTCGCCCAGGACAAGATCGTCGGGTGGTTCCAGGGTCGCATGGAGTTTGGGCCCCGCGCCTTGGGGGCGCGCTCCATCCTGGCATCGCCGCTCCACGCGGCGATGCAGCGGCGGCTCAACGACATCAAGGACCGCGAGGACTTTCGGCCAGTGGCGCCGGTGGTGCTCGAAGAGGAGGCATCCGCCTGGTTCGCCGGCGCGGAGCCGTCGCCCTTCATGCTCTTCGTGTACGACGTGCTGCCCGAGCGCGCGACGCTCATCCCGGCAGTGCGCCACGTGGACGGCACGGCGCGCATCCAGACCATCAATCGGGCGCAGCACCCACGCTACTACGATCTGTTGCGCGCGTTTCAGGCGCGGACGGGTGTGCCCATATTGGTCAACACCTCCTTCAACACGCGCGGCGAGCCCATCGTCTGCACCCCACGCGACGCGGTCGAGTGCTTCTGGACCTCGCCGCTGGACGCGCTCGTCATGGGTTCGTACCTCGTCGAGAAGCCGGGGAGCGAGGCATGACCTGTCGCGTGTCTGTTGTCGTTCCGACCTGCCACCGCCCGATGCTGCTGGATCGCTGTCTGAGCGCGCTGCTTGCTCAAGACCTGGCCCCAGACGCCTTCGAGGTGATCATCGTGGACGATGCCGCTTGCGAGGCGACGCGCTGCCAGGTGGCGCGATGGGCCGAGTGCGCGCAAGCGCGCGGCCGTACGGTGCGCTATGTGCCCGTCGCCGGCCCGACCCACGGCCCGGCCGCGGCGCGCAACGCCGGCTGGCGCTCTGCCCATGGGGCGATCGTCGCGTTCACCGACGACGATTGCATCCCGGCGCCAAACTGGCTCCGCGCGGGGCTTTGCGCCATGCACGACGACCTGGACGGTGCGTCGGGCAAGATCATTGTGCCGGCGCCGCCCTCGCCGACGGACTACGAGCGCAACGCGGCGCTGCTCGCGAGCTCGGAGTTTGTGACGGCCAATTGCTTCTACCGGCGCCAGGCGCTGGAAGCCGTCGGCGGCTTCGACGAGCGGTTCACCCTGGCCTGGCGCGAAGATACCGATCTCTATCTCACACTGCTGGAGCGCGGGGCGCGGCTGGTGTGCGTTCCAGATGCGGCGGTGGTCCACCCGCTGCGGCCAGCGCCGTGGGGTGTCAGCGTGAGCCAGCAGCGCAAGAGCGAGTTCAACGCGCTGCTCTATCGCAAGCATCCGGTCCTGTACCGCGAGCGCATCCAGGCGGCGCCACCCTGGCACTACTACGCCATCGTCGTGGCGCTCACGGTTGCCATGGCCACGGCCATCGCCGGATGGTGGTTGGCGGCTCTCATCGCCTGTGCGGTGTGGGCGTTACTCACCGCACGCTTCTGTGCGCGGCGGCTGCGCCACACCTCGCGGACACTGGCGCACATTGTGGAGATGGTCATGACGTCGCTCGTGATTCCACCCCTGGCCATATTCTGGCGGCTTCGAGGGGCGATGCGCTTCCGCGTCTGGTTCCTGTGAGCCTCACACCGTGCGAGGGTGTGCGCGCTCACATCCAGGCCAAGTCGGTGCCGCGCGTTGGATGAAAGGCAGCGAACTATGGAACTCCCGCATTACGTGCAGATCGAGCCGGTAGGCCAGTGTAATCTCCGCTGCCAGATGTGCCCGATCCAATTCCGCACTGACGGCCCACCCTACGGCCCGCCCGCCTTCATGGACTTTGCCGCCTTCACTCGCTTGCTAGACCAGTTCCCTGCGCTGAGTGACCTGCACCTGCAGGGGCTCGGCGAGCCCATGATGCACCCGCGTTTCTTCGACATGGTCGAATATGCCACCAATCGCGGCGTGCGCGTCAGCACCAACTCCAATCTCACGCTCGTCAACGCCCGGCGGGCTGAACGCTGCGTCACCAGCGGGCTCGACACGTTGCATGTCTCTGTGGACGGCGCGAGCGCCGCGACGTACGAAGGCATACGCGTGCGTGCGCACTTCGATCGCGTGCTGCATAACCTGGCGCTGGTGCGCGAGGCGCGTGGCCGGCTGGGCAGCGAGCGCCCGCGCTTACGGCTGGTGATGGTTGTGATGCGGAGGAACCTGCATGAGCTGCCCGATCTGGTGCGCCTGGCACATGAGCAGGGATTCAGCAGCGTCTTCGCGCAGCATCTCTGCCATGATTTCGGTGAGTCCAGTCTGCCGGCGCGCTACCGGCCCATGCGCGAGTTCGTGAACGACGAGACCCTGCTGGCCGAGGCGCCTGAGCGAGTGGAGCGCTACTTCGGCGAGGCACGCGAGGTGGCGCGGGCGCTCGGCATCGAGCTGCGCCTGCCGCGCACGCGCATTCGCATCCATCCGCCCGGCACACCTGGTCCCCAGCGCTGCTCCTGGCCGTGGACCGGCGCCTACATCAGTTATCACGGCGAGGCCATGCCGTGCTGCATGGTCTCCACACCCGATCGCATCAATTTCGGCAACATGGCTGAGCGCGGGGTCGCGCAGACCTGGAACGCACCGGAGTTCCAGGCATTCCGCGAGCGACTTGCCTCCGACGACCCGCCGGACATTTGCCGGGCCTGCTCGGTGTACTCTGGCACGTTCTGAAGCCGGCGTATCTGACAACGCGAGCCCCGATGCTGTATCCTGCTAATCGGAGTCGAAACGCGTCGCGTGCGCCGTGTGCGGCGCATAGGCGCCGAGGTGCGGGGAGGACGGAATGGATAGTTGCCAGTGTCAGGGCATCGAGAGCCTGTTCAATCGCAGAGCGGCGACGCACAGTCTTCTGGCCTACCAGCGTAACGGCCCGGCGAAATCCACGCGCGTCCTGCTCGATGCCTTGCGCCGTGAAGGCGTCGAGGGTGCCACCCTGCTGGATATCGGTGGGGGCGTCGGCGCGGTGCAGCTAGAGCTGCTCGCCTCCGGTGTGCGCGCCGCCATCGACGTGGACGCCTCCAGCGCGTACGTCGAGGAGGCCAGGGCCGAAGCGGAGCGACGGGGGTACGCCGGCCAGATTACCTATCACTTCGGCAACTTTGTCGATCTCGCCCCGCGCATCGAGCCGGCCGACATCGTCACACTGGATCGGGCCATCTGCTGCTATCCCGACATGCCGGCGCTCGTCGGTGCATCGGTGGCCAGGGCGCGCCACCTCTACGGCCTGGTCTACCCACGCGATACGTGGTGGATGCGCAGCGGCCTGGCCGTCGTCAACTTCGTGCTCCGGCTGCGACGCCCGCCTTTTCGGGTCTTCGCCCACCGTACAGCGGCGGTGGACGCGACAGTGCGCGACGCCGGCCTGGAACCGCGCTTCCACCGCACTGTCGGCATGTGGCAGGTAGCGGTCTACGCGCGCAGCTCAGGACAGACGGCGTAGCGGCGCCGGCGGGACCTGTCGTTCAGCGCCTCCTGACAATGCGTCTCCCGCCCGGCCTCAGGAGACCTTGCACCTCGAGCCGGCGCCTCCACGAAGCGAGCAGTGGGTTGTCCGGCTCGACTTTTTCCCACATGCTTAACCACGAGCGGGCTCCGTCGACATTCCCTTCGGCCAGCGCCAGGTCCATTTCCGCTGAGCAGAGCCCCCGCCACTCCGTAATGTGCATCTTGCGCCTTGAGAGCAGCGGGTTCAGCAGGGCTTTTGCCTCCTCGTACGCGCCTCGGCGCATGGCCAGACCCGCCATCCCCACGCGGCCGAAGAAGTAGTCGGGGTGCCGCTCATAGATCTGTTGCGTGAGCGCGTACGCCTCGTCCGCGCGTCCTTGTATCTCATAGGCAAAGGCCAGATTGTTTTGCAGATTCGGCGCGTCGGGCTCGATCTCCAGCGCCCGCTTGAGCAGCGCTTCAGCGCGTGCTCCCTCGCGATCGCGCAGCGCCACAACCGCGTCGTTGGCCCATTCCTCTATCTCGGACGAATGGTACGTCATCTGCTCATCGGTGACCTCGATATTCATCAGGATCATCTCTGTCCATTCGCCACCGATCCAAAGACGCGTGGGTCCAGCCGCAATGAGCCCCGCCTCGAGGGCCGTGTTGGCGGCTTCCAGGCGCATCGAGTCCGGACCGCGTTGGCTCAGCGCAAAGTCGCGTAGCGCCGCCAGCATCTCTGGCGTCGCCACGCCTCGCGCGATGAACATGGCAAGGGTACGCCCAATGGGGTCGCCACGGTCAAGCAGGTGGGGGATGACGCCGATGATGCCGGGGTGCCGCGCCACAAACTGGCGCATTACGCGGGCGGGCGGCGGTGTGGCAGCCTCGGCCAGTGCCGAGGAGGCGAGCTGCTTCAGATCCGTCGCGTACTCGACTGGCAGCCAATCGCTGATGGTCAGGGACCACGGGGCGTGCCGCTCACCGACCGGTTTCTTGAGATCCGTCTGGTTGGCTCGCGCGATCTCGAGCTGTGGATCCAGCTGCGCCAATCGCTGCCAGATCCGGCGCGCTTCTTTCTCGTCGCCCAGCCGCCACGCTGAGACTGCCGCCATATGGACGGCGATGGGATAAAACAGCGGTGCCTTCAGCCAGTGCTGGCGCTCGGCCTCGCGAAACGCCGCGAGCACACCCTCATCATCACCGAGGAAGCTCAATACCTCCGACTGCTTTACCCAGACTTCTTGCTCGGTGATGGGTATCGCTTTGAGTCGCTCCGCATACGGAGCGGCCTCCGCCGCCTGACCGGCCGTGTACAAATAACGCACGAGATTCCCCAGCGCGTGGATGTTGTCCGGATCGCTTTCCACCACGCGCTGCGCATACGCGATCGCCCTGGGCAGCTCCCCTTCTGCTGCGTAACACTGGCTGATCGTATTGAGGGCAGGGGTGAAGTCCGGCTTGCGCCGCAACGCTCGTTCTTCGAGCAGCCGCGCTTCACTGAACTGGAGTTGTTCGGTGCGACAGAGTGCCTGCTCATGCAGCGTGAAGACCTCCACAGTGTCTTCCTCAGACAAACCGACTTCCGCGGCGATGGACCTGAGCTCGACCTCCATTGCGCCCACTAGCGTGCGCATGTCGTTGGCATCCTCGCTCTGGGGCCAGCGCTCCAGGAAGCTGCGCCCCGAGCGCAACGCCAGTATCATGCGGGCGTTATTGACGTACGCTTCCGTCAGAGCCAGGTGGACGTCTGGATCGTTGGGTGCGATGTGCTGCAGCCGTTCGCACGCGTGGAGGATGCGAACACGATCGCCCAACTCCGTGTACACGGTGGACAGCATGCGCAGGGCGACCTCTTGCATGCCTGGTCGGTTAGCCAGCGGCTCCAGCAATTGGCTTGCTTCGTTCAAGCTGCCCTGATCGAGCAGAACTTGCGCCTGGGCCAACTGGGACATTGGTGACGGCCCGTACGCTGCCAGCGCGCCGTGGCGCACACGGCCATGGCCTTTCTTTTTCGACATCGATTGCCCCCGTTTCATCCCGTGCGCGTGACGCACTTCGACTGGGCGATGCCCGCGCATGTTGCTCTGCGTGCCGACGTCGATACGTGCCTTATCCTCCCACCAAGGTATCACAAGATCTTCCCGTGCACACACGGTGCCGTCGCGGGGCGCCGTGAATTCAATCGGGCTGTGAAGCACGGCCCACGGGTTGCGAAGCACTGGCCAGGTACGCGTGCAGTGACCGGCCGCGTGCGCGGGGACGAGCGAAATGAGGTGCGCCATGTATGTGCGCGAGCGCGCAGCCGACTCTGTGGCAACGCCACCATGGACCGTGGACACGCGCGCCCTGCGGTTGGACGCGGCCACCTGGCGCACTCTGCTGGAACGGCTGGGTCCATCGCTCGGCCTCTGGCGCGCCGCCGAGGTAGCTGCCCTGCGCGAGCAGATGTACGCCCGGCCGCTCCTCGATCTCGGGTGCGGCGACGGGCTGGTGACCTCCCTGGCCATCGGGCATGCGGACCTGGGTCTGGACCCGAACCCGCGGGCGCTCCAGCGCGCGGAGCCACTCGGTCTCTACGATCGCGTGATGGCGGCGCCTGTTGAGTCCTCTGACTTGCCGGCAGCCGCTTTCTCCACCGTCGTGAGCAATTCCGTGCTGGAGCACCTGCCCGCGCTCGACGATGTCCTGCGCGCTGTGGCCCGCGTGCTGCGGCCGGGCGGGCGACTGATCTTCACCGTCCCGACCGCGGCATTCTCTTCATCGCTCGCGCTGCCGCTACGGGCGTACGCGCGGTGGCGCAACCGCCAGCTCGGTCACGCGAACCTGTGGCCGGTGCGGCAATGGTCCGAGCACCTGACGCGCGCCGGGCTGCATGTGGAGTCCGTGCGCTCGTACCTGCGTCCTGCTCTCGTGCGCGCGTGGGACGCTCTGGAGCTCATCCAGCAGGTCTGGATCGCGCATCGGCGACTTGTGAGCGTCGCCTGGCGCCGCATCCCCCCGAGTGGCTTCGCGCGCCTGGCCGCACGTGCGGCGCGGCTTGATCTCTCGTCGGGCGCGCCCGGCGGAGGCTGTCTGGTCGTCGCGCGCAAGTGGTGAGTCCCTGCCCTGGAGATGACTCGATGCCGACCCTCGACATCCTGCTGCCTACGTGCAATCGCCGCGAGTCGCTCATCATGACCCTCGCGGGTGTTGCCAGCCAGACGCTTACCGATCTGCGCCTGATCGTTGCCGACCAGAGCGACGAGCGGGCCCAGCGGTCAGCTGTCGTGCGCGCCCTGCGCGCCACGATCGAGCTGCGTGGCGGCATCGTCGAATGGCACGAGCGGCCGCAGGTGCACGGTGTCGCCGAGCAGCGTGAGTTTCTGCTGAGCCAGGCCCGCACCGCGGCGGTGCTCTTCCTCGACGACGACGTCCTGATGGGCCCGTCCGTGGCCGAGCGGCTGCTCGCCATGCTACGCGAGCAGGGCTGCGGCTTCGTGGGCGCCTTCCCCATCCAGTCGCCATACCGCTTCGACGTGCGTCCCGAGCAGCAGGTGGTGGAGTGGTGGGACGGTCCAGTGCGGCCTGAGTGCATCACGCCGGGCGCGCCCGAATGGCGGAGAGCCGAGCTGCACCGCGCCGCCAATCTGTGGCACGTCAGCCAGCGGCTCCCGCCCGGAACCTACCGGCTATACAAGGTCGCCTGGGTCGCATCATGCGTGCTCTACGACCGCGCGAAGCTGCTGGACGTGGGCGGGTTCGCGTTCTGGCCCCGGCTCCCGCGCTGGCATTCCGGTGAGGACGTGCTGGTGCAGAACCTGCTGATGCGACGCTGGGGCGGGTGCGGTGTCATCCCTGCCGACACGTACTTTTCCCAGGTGCCATCCACCGTGCTCAATGCGGCGGGTACGGTGGACGGCCACGCGCTCGACCTCCTGCCTGAGATGGTGGCGCGGTTCGCGCCCGACACGGCAACTGAGGAGCGAGGTGCCGCGAGCGTCCGCTGACTGGCCGCATCAGGGTGGGCACCAATGGCTGATCCTTTCGCGCCTGGCCTGCTCTTGCGCCTGCCGCGACCACCGCGGAAGGTCGCGCTGCTGCGTGCCTCGCGCATCGGCGACTTCCTGTGCGCCACGCCGGCCTTTCGTGCGTTGCGCGCCGCGCTGCCTGAGGCGGAGATCACGCTCATCACATTGCCCATGCTGCGTGGCCTTGCCCTGCGCTCGCCGTACTTCGATCGTGTGGTCGACTTCCCCGGCTTCCCTGGAGTCGCCGAGCAGCTGTTTGACGCGCGTCGAGCAATCCGCTTCTGCGCGGGCATGCAGGCCGAACATCTTGACCTGGCCGTGCAGATGCAGGGCTCCGGCGTGTACTCGAACCCGTTCGCGCTCCTATTGGGCGCGCGGGCCACCGCGGGATTCATCCGGCCTGAAGATGGCCCGGGCCGACTCGACGCGGCGCTGCCATATCCTCAGGAGGGCCACGAGGTGCACCGCGCGCTCGCGCTGACCACCTTCCTGGGTGCACCGGCTCAAGGTGAGCACACCGAGTTTCCCCTCTGGCCGGAGGACCATATGGCGGCGACTGCGCTGCTCGCGGACGCGGAGGCCCCCTTGATCGGGCTGCATGCCGGAGCGCGCGATGCGACACGTCGATGGCCGCTGGAGCGCTTCGCGCAGGCGGGAGCCGCGCTGCGCCAGCGCTATGGCGGTACGCTGGTCTTGCTGGGCGATGCCGGCGAGCAACCACCGGCCACCGCTCTGGCCGGCTTGCTCGGCGCGCCGCTGGTCAACCTGGCCGGTCGCACATCCGTGGAAACGCTCGGCGCGGTCATCGCGCGACTGACACTGCTCCTCACCAACGATTCTGGCCCCGCCCACATCGCGTACGCCTTGCGCGCGCCCGCGGTCACCGTCTTCGGAGGCGCTGATCCGGCCGCCTATGGCCCACTGGGTCCGGGACCGTTCCGCGTCGTAGCGCATGCGGTTCCGTGCCGTCCGCGCGGCGGCGTGACCTGCCCAACCTGCGCGTTCGATCACGCGTGCCTGCGTGGGGTCAGCGTGGAATTCGTGCTTGCCGCTGCCGAGCAACTGCTGGTCGGCGCGCCGGAGGCCGGCGGGCGGCCGCTCGCATCGGTGTGGAGGGTTGCCGATGTTGCCACGCTATGACCTCGTGCCGGGCGTGCGCAAGATCGCCGTGCTGCGTGCCAATGGCTTGGGCGATTTTCTCGTTACGCTGCCCGCGCTGGAGGCGCTCCGCGCGGCCTACCCCAGCGCCGAGCTGGTGCTGCTGGCCAGGGAGTGGCAGCGCGCGCTTTTGAGCGGCCGGCCCGGGCCGGTAGATCGCGTGATCGCCGTCCCCGTGAGCCACGGCGTCCGCGAGGAGCCGGGGGCTGTGGAAGATCCGGTCGTCCTGGAGCGCTTCTTCGCCGCCATGCGGGATGAACGCTTCGATCTCGCGCTGCAGATGCACGGCGGCGGCCGCAATTCCAACCCGTTTGTGCTGCGCCTCGGCGCCCGCGTCACGGCGGGTGCTCGCACGCCTGACGCCGTCCCGCTGGATCGCAGCGTGCCCTATGTGTTCTTCCAGCACGAGATCCTGCGCCATCTGGAGGAGGCTTCGCTCGCGGGCGCCACGGTCGTTACGCTGGAGCCACGGCTCAGCGTGACCGCGGCGGACCTGGCGGAGGCGTGCCGTGCCGTGCACGACGCCGATAGCCCGCTAGTTGCCCTGCATCCCGGCGCGGGCGACCCGCGGCGCTGGTGGCCGGCCGAGCGCTTTGCCGCCGTCGGCGATGCCCTGGCGGCAGCGGGTGCGCGTGTCGTCGTCGTCGGAGCGGGCATCGAGCACGGCGTCACGACGGCCGTGGTCGACGGGATGCGCGCGCCAGCCCTGAACCTGTGCGATCGGCTCTCACTCGGCGGTCTGGCCGGCCTGCTCTCGCGCTGTGCTCTGGTCGTCTCCAACGACTCAGGGCCGGGACATCTTGCCGAGGCGGTTGGCACGCCAACGGTCCGCATCTTCTGGTGCTTCAATCTCGTCAACTGGGGACCACTGACGCGGACGCGCCACCGCCCGCTCACCTCGTGGCGCCTCGCCTGCCCCGTGTGCGGCCACGACTGCACGATCGCACCCTGCGATCACCTTGTCTCATACGTCGCGGACGTTCCCACAGAGCAAGTGATCGCCGCTGCGCTCGATCTGCTGGCCACTGCCGCCACGCGCCACGAGCCGCCGCGTGCCCTGGCGGCGGGCGCCGCGAGCTGACGTTGAAGCGAGGCCCGCTCATCGGCATGCTGGCGGAGTCCCTCGCTGTCCGTCGCAGGATGATGCATGCCACGCCATGGACAGTTGGCATGTGTTGGTCAGCGGGCGGACAGCTCTCGCCGGAAGAGCAGCCATGCCACCACAGACAGCGCGACGCCGAGAATGCCCAGGCCCACGTAATCCAGCGCCGGTGGCGGCGTCCCCAGCAGCATGATGTCGTCCAGCGCATTGATCCCATACGTCAGGGGAAACACGTACGCCAACCCCACAATCGGCACTGAGAGCGCGCGGAGCGGGCCGATGAAGCCGCTGAAGAAGATGGCCCCCACCAGCAGGAGCATGATGCTCTGCATCGCTTGAGCATCGCTCCGCGTAATCAGCGCCAGACAAAAGCCGCCCGCTGTCGACGCCCAGATCAATAGCACGAGCATGCCGAGATACGCCAGTGGCGAGCCCACGAACGGGACGTGCAGCCCGAGGACGAGCAGCAGCGTCAATACCATGCCCGCGGCCAGCGTGACGCCACCGTAAAACAACGAGCGGCCCACCAGCACCTCGCCGGCCGATGCGGGCGTGACTGCCAGCGTCTCAATGGCGCCGAGTTGCCGCTCCTGCACGAGTGAGAGCGCCGCCAGCGTAATGGCCAGGTGTTGCAGCAGCAGCGCCAGCGCCGCTGGGCCATAGAAGTTCGTCAGGTCATCGCTGCCCGCCGCCAAATTGGTGATGCGCGCGGTGAATGGGATGGCGATGGTGCGTGCCGGAATGGTGTCCAGCTCGTGCAAGAAGTCGCTGAGCGACTTGACGGACTGCTGCGCCGACCCCAGCGGACCGGCGGTAGCGCGCCGCTCGCCGGCCTGCGTCTCCGCCTGCTGGATGGCGCTGATGGCCTGGTCGGTTTCGCTAATGATCGCGGCGTAATAGATGTCGGCGGCGGTGCCGCGCTCCTGCGTCTGCCCCACCACGGCGCGCGCGCGAATCTGCAAGAGCTGCGCCTGCACGGCGCTCAGCTTGGCCTCTACAGTGGCTGGGGGGTCGGTGGGCCGGATGGCTTGCATGCTCTGATTCAGCCCGTCAAGCTGCGGCAGCAGATCGCGCGTTTGGTCCTGGACGGCGCCAATCGCTGCGGCGACCGCTTCGTCGTTGACGCCGGCGATCTGTTGATTGACCGCGTTGTAGAGCGCAATGCGCAGCAGGGGATTGACGACGCTCACGTAGATGCCCAGGGTCGCGCGCTGGCCGTGGGCCACGTCGGCCACAGGGCTGCGAGGCAGCACGATGACCATGTCAATCTGGTTATCGCGCAGCTGCGCGATGGCGGCGCCTTCGTCGGTGGTCACGCCGCGGATATCGATATTGGCCTCCAGCCCCTGGATGTACGGCAGGTGCGCCAGCTCCGCGGCGTCGGGCGAGCCGGGCGGCGTGACCAGAATCCCGGAAGGACGAAACGCCGAGAAACGAAACCCCACCGCGAACAAACCCAGCAAGATGAACGGGCCAAGCACGGCCAGCGCATAGAGCCACGTCTGGCGCAACAGCTCGCCGCGCCAGCGCACGTGCGCCGCCATGACCCGGCGCCACTTCGCGCCGAGCGGCTGCATGCGGGCGGCCGCTTCGGGTGGTGCGCCAGAGCCGTCGAAGCCGTTCGCACTCTGCGGGTCCTCTTCGGCGAACAGCCCCGCACGTCCGTGCGGCTGGCTCTCACTGCTCATCGGCGCTGTCCTCTCCGGCCCCTGCCCCGGCTTCGCCATCAGCTGCCGCGCCTGCCGCAGCCCCGTGCATCGCGTACGTGGTGACGGGCACATCCGTTTCGTCGCGACCTTCGCCGTCCGCAGATTCCGGCGGAGGCGCGACACCTGTCAGCCGGACAAACACGTCCTCGAAACGGGGGCGTCTGATGCCGATGGACTGGACGGTGCAGCCCCACTGGACCAGCGCTGCCAGCAAACGGGGCGCCGCCGCTTCGGCGACGTCCACCACCACTTCGAGCGTGTCCAGGTCGGCGAACGCGACGTCGTGCACGCCATCGAGCTGCGCCAGCGCACGCGCAGCCTGCGCGGTCAGGTCCGCGCTGCGCAGCTCCACGATCTCGCCGCCAAACGCCGCGCGGGCCAGCTCCACGGGCGTGTCGAGCGCCACCAGTCGCGCGGCGCGCATGACGGCCACGCGATCCGTCAGCTCAGCCTCGTCGATGTATTGGGTCGTCACGACTACCGTCCGGCCGCCGCGTGAAAGCTGGCGGAAATACGTCCACAGGCGCGCGCGCAGCGCGGGGTCCAGACCGGCCGTCGGCTCATCCACGAACAGCAGCTCGGGGTCATGCATCAACGCCACCGCCAGGGCGAGCCGGCGCCGCTGTCCGCCGCTCATTTCGCCCGTGAGTCGCCCGCGCTGATCGGCCAGGTCCACTAGCTCCAGCACCTCCGTCGAGCGGCGCCGTGCCGACGCGGTGTCCATGCCGTGCAACGCCGCCGCGTAGCGCAAATTCTCCACCGCCGTCATGCGTGGATAGAGGCTGTAGGTCTGAGGCATGTAGCCAAACCGGTCGCGCACCTCTCGTGGCCATGGCAGCCGGTCTGCCCCAAGCAAGCGCACCGCACCGAAGTCCGGCCGGTAGATGCCACAGATCACACGGACAGCGGTCGTCTTGCCGCTTCCGCTCGGACCGATGAGGGCGAACAGCTCGCCACGGCGCACGGTCAGCGACACATCGTCCACCGCCATCCTGCCGTCCAGCCGCTTCGTTACGTGATCGAGCGCGACCACCTCGTCCTGCGTGACCACCGATTCGATGGGCGAGGATGGCACGGCTGGGGTCGACGGCGCTCGCTCCCGTGCCCACCACCTGAACCGGTGTATCATCCGCTCGACGCCTCCTCCAGACTCCGCGCGCGGGCTCCAACCCGTGCCTCAACGCACACGAACGCACGCGGCGATACCGCGACCGACCTCCGCAATTCCGTTGCCAGAGCCGGCAGCGGGGCCGCGGGCAGTGCGCCGCTGGCACGTGATCACCGCCCACATGGCGTGGACGAAGCGGCCATCTAGTGCTCGTGGGACGCGCGCCATACCTCGCGGCGCCAGAGTGGCGTCGTCACGTCCCGAGTCAGGCATTCCGGCGCGGGCGCACGAGGCGGCGCCAGGCGCGCGCCGCGACAGCCGCACTCGCTTGCCAGCTGCGCGGACTTTCGGGCCGCATCCACCATCGCCTGCGGGATCGCCAGGATGGCGACCATGCTTCAGGCACGTGCACCCTATTGGTACGCTGATGGTAGCGGGCATAGAGACGATCGAGCCCGCTGACGTGCTCTTCCATCATGCCAACATTGTACTCTGTGCGAACCTTATGTCGCGAATGTCATCCCAACTGGGCCAGACACATGCGTCTGCGCGCTGCGTTCGTGGTGCGTTCACGCGGTTTCGTCGTCTTCGGCACGCTCGCCAAAAAGCTGTACCGGTACGCCCTTCCCACTGTCTCATCCTGATGCGCCCACCAGCCTGCTCATCCGTATTCGTCTGGCGAGGTGCGGCCGATTGGCCACGTGTCAGGGAGCCGCCGAAGTGTGGCCATCGAGGCCGCTCAGCGGCCCGCGGTCATTCACCAGAAAATCCTCGCCAGGGCCGCGCCGGTCCACGAAGCAGCTGCTTCCGGGCGTTTCTTTGGCCTTGTGCTTGACTTCGGCGGCGATGCGGCTGACCTCTTCGATATTCGTAACGGGCCGGTACAGGTTCGTGACCACTCCGATGGAGAGGCTGACCAACGGATAGACGTGCTGCTCGCCGCGGCGGTCAGGCGCGACAAGCGCGCCGCGACGCAGATCCTCTTCTGTGTACAGCTCGCGGCACTCCGTCTCGAAGCGCTGAACGAGGTGACCGCACAGTCCCTCCACCCGATCCGGCGTGGTGATGATCACGAAATCGTCGCCGCCAATGTGCCCAAGGAAATCCGTCATGTTGCCATGCTCGCGGATCACGCCACTCGCTACGGTGGCTACCAGGCGAATGAAATCGTTGCCGCGCAGAAAGCCATACACATCGTTGTACGCTTTGAAGTGGTCCAGGTCCAGGTACATGATCGCCCAGGGAGTGTTTTCCCGCAGCCGCTGTGTAATCGCCCGCTCCACCTGCACACCGCCCGGCAGCCCGGTGAGTGGCGACAGCAGGTTTTCCTGCACGCGGCGTAGCTGCGTCCGGATACGCGCCACGAGCTCTTCGACGTTGAAGGGTTTGGTGAGGTAGTCGTCGACGTTTGTCTCAAACGCACGCACTTTGTCAGCCGTGTCGTGCCGCGCGCTGAGGATCACCACGGGAATGTGCGCGGTCTTAACGTTGGCCCGCAGCCGTCGCGCCACCTCGAAGCCGTCCATCCCTGGCAGCATCAGGTCGAGCAGCACGAGATGGGGCACCTCGCGGAGCGCATACTCGATGGCTGCCTCGCCGGTGGACGCTACCGCTGGCGCGAATCCCTCCATCTCGAGCGTCACCTGCAGCACACGCACGATCACTGGATCGTCTTCGACGACCAGAACCGTATGGGGAGTGGCAGCAGCGTCATCAGACCATGCGGGAGCGTGCATGCGCCATCTTCTCCTCCGAGCATGAGCCATCCCACATGGCACCCACGAGTGCTGCCCATTGCCGCACTGCCCTGGAGAGGTCGCTCAGTGCCAGCGCGCCTCACCGGCCCAGCCATGGGCGCCCCCGACTCTCTCACCCCTACCGCAACCGCCAGACCAGCCCAAACCGGAGGCGTAGGCCATCACGTCCCTGCCGTGCCAGGTGCCATCTGTCACCACTATGCTCTCGTCCGCGGCAATCCGGTGACAGCGTCCTGCTTTGCTTGCACCGTCCCATCGCCGCACGTTCGCCATGCCATATGCCATCATTATACAAGCGGCGGCAGCGAGCCGTCCAGTGCTGGCGCTTCCTTGCTGCGCCTGGCAGTGTCGCCATGCCCGGCAACGTCCCGTCCGCGCCGCTCGCGTGGGGGTCCTATTGGCCACTGGCCACTTCTGGGGGGTCTACATGTCCTTGGTCAATCCCTGATCTTCCTCAGTGGACGTTCGCTGCGCACGGAGGATGGCTGCTGGCTCGCCTGACATGGCATCCAGCACTCGTTGCCGATGCTTCGGCAACAGGTGCTCCGGCAGCTCCGTCGGCACAAACCAGCCGACCTCGGACACCTCGTCGCTCGTGCCTACGCGCGAGTCCTGCCCGGGCGCCGGTCGACATAGGAAGGTCAGCACGACTTCATCCTTCTGCGGCTTCGAGTAGACCCCCACCAGGCGCACGATTTCCACCGCGACGCAGACTTCCTCGCGAACCTCACGCAGCAAGCCCTCGTCCACTGTCTCACCCGTCTCCACGCCGCCGCCTGGCAGATTCCACCAGCCGATGTCGCGCCTCCGCGCCAGCAGCACACGCCCCTCATGCTCGACGATGGCGAACGCGGCAATGCGGAACCGCGATTTGTCTGCGCGTGCGCCTGCCTTCCGCTTGGCTGGGACGCCATTCCGGTCCTTCGTAGGGCGCTTGGCGCGCCCCTCCTTCAGGTCTGTCGTTCCTGCTCCCACTCGTCTTTCCCTCCCGCTATCGGCGTGTCCCTCGTCTGGCGCTCGTCTCGCTGCGGTGGCTCCCCATACCTGTGCATCCCACGTGTTATACCCCACTACAGTTATAGCGTATCCGCGTGGTGTGCCGGATGTCCGGTACTACCACATTCCGCCGGTTGCCCAAATCTGGTACACTGGCTCCAACGTGACAGGTGCACACAGGAGGGTGTATGGCTAAGCCGGTACGTGAGGTGGGAAGCCTCGTGAATACCGACCCAACGGCGACTCTCGCCTCTGACGACTCCGGCTTTGGTGACCTCTCTTCGCTGGTGGGTCCCCTCACATACCGAGGGCTCTCCGTCATCTTGCCAGCTTATAACGAAGAGATGGTCATTCGCCAGACCGTCTCCCGGTGTATCGACGTCTTGAGTGTGCTTGCCCCGGACTACGAGATCATCATCGTGGATGACGGATCGCGCGACCGCACCGGCGCGATCGCCGACGAGCTGGCCGCGTCCAATCCTCACATTCGCGTCGTGCACAATCGTCCCAACCGCGGCTATGGAGGCGCGCTCATCGCTGGCTTCAACGCGGCCTCCAAGAGTCTCTCGTTCTTCATGGACGCCGACGGCCAGTTCGACATCCGCGATGTCGAGCTGCTGCTGAAGCTGCGCGAGCAAGGACATCGCGCCGTGCTCGGCTATCGGCAGAAGCGTCGCGACGCATTCATGCGGCTCGTGAACGCCTGGGGCTGGAACCTGCTGGTGTCCGCGCTCTTCGGCCTGCACGTGCGCGACGTCGATTGCGCGTTCAAGCTCTATGACACCGCGCTCGTGCGCGTGGCTGACGTCCAGGCTGAGGGGGCGATGGTCAACACGGAGATGCTGGTCAAGCTCTCCAAGCTCGGTGTCCCCTTCGTGCAGGTGCCCGTCCACCACTACAATCGCATGCACGGCAGCTCGACGGGCGCCAACCTGCGCGTCATCGCGCGCGCCTTCCGCGAACTGATCCACCTGCACGGGAAGCTTCACGATTGGTGTGCCGAGCTGCCGCCGGAGGATCCAGAGCCGGCCGCGTAGGCGAACTTCACTCGTGATGGCTGGTGTTCAGCTCCCGGGCCAGGCGCAGCGCATCGTCCGCGGTGGTGATTGCGCCTTCGATTTGCGCCGCGCGGATTGCGTCCAGCATGCGCCCAAGCCAGGGTCCCGGCTCCTTGCCGAGCTGCGTCGCGAGGACGGACCCGTCCACGAGCGGCGGCGGCAAGACCCGATCGCGATCCAGGAAGAACAGCGTCACGAGCCGCTGCGCCAGGGCCAGCAGGCTGTCCTCACTCGCCGGCGCCGCGATCGCATCAGCCTGGGTGTGTGCGAGGGCGCAGGCGAGCGCGATGAGCAGCACGTCCACCCCGGCCTCACCGGTACGCGCGAAAAAGCGACGGGCCAGGCGATCCTCTGGGACGGCTCCGCTCTGCTCCATCGCCGTGAGCGATGCGGGCAGGTCGTGATAGGCCGCCACCGCGCGCACCACCCTCCGCTCTCGCGCCGATAGCCCCATGCGCTTGGCGACACGTGCGGCTGCCGCGATGTCCGGGCTCCGCTCCCCAGGCGTGTCACGCGTTGACGTGTGTGCGGGAAGAGCACCCGAGTTAGCCGCGTGTGCTGGGTCTGCCGCGCGCTCGGAGATGCCGTGCAGCAGCGCTGCCCAGCGCAGCGTCTGCCAGCGCGTTCGCGTGCCGCTCATCTCGCCGGCATACCAGGCGTCAAGGCGTTCGCGCACATCTACGCCCACTGCATCCACGAGGTCAGCGCGGACAGAGTCGAGCGCCGCGACGGTCGCCACAGCGTGCGCGGGTCCGGTGCCCGGCGCCGCCAGTTCGGGAAGCACGGGCGCGAGGGCGCCCTGCGCGTGCAGCCACGCCAATCCTCGCGCGGCGGCCGTCAGGGCGAGCAGCCCCCACATCTCCTCGCCGACGCGTTCCGCCGCGACGCGGCTGAGCGCCGGGGCTGCCGCACGTGCCAGCTTCTCGGTCTCTGGCGCGATCACAAGACCCAGCCATGTCGCCAGCCGCGCGCCTCGCAACACCCGCAGCGGATCATCGGCGAGCGCGTGCACGCTCGCCGCGCGCAGCACACCCGCGCGGAGATCAGCCAGGCCGCCCAGAGGATCGAGCAGATCGGGAAGAGTGTGCTGGGAAGCAGAGGGTGGGCTCGCGCGATCCTGCGCCAGCGCCAGGAAGCTTGGCCAGGCGGCCAGCGGCATCGCCAGCGCATCGATGGTGAAGTCGCGTGCGGCCAGATCCTCGACAATGGTCGCACCGCGGAGCCCCGCGATGTCGATTTGCGGCGCCAATGCGCCGTCTTCGCCAGGCCACACCAGCCGCGCCGCACGCACGCCGTGAGGCAGGGGCACGACCACCGCTCCGGGCAGGGCGGCAGCTACAGCGTGCGCAAGCCCCATGGGATCGCCCGCCAGCGACAGGTCGATGTCGCGCGTGGGACATCCCCTCAATGTATCGCGCAGGCAGCCGCCTACGAGCCATGCCTGCTCACCCCGCCGTTCGACCTCCAGGGCGACGGCTCCCAAGAGCGTGCGCCACCCGGATTCGCTCGTCACCATTCGTGCTCTCGCCTTCGCTGCCGCACCGTGTCCTCCCGCTGCAGTGGCTGCCTGTGCACGGTACTGCCCCGCCTCGTCCACGCCGTCCTCCGGCTCCTCTCTCTCGCTCCACCTGCGCCAGGCTTCCCGCTCTCGACGCGGCGGAGGAAGGGCCGGCGGTGAATGATCTCAACCCAGCGTGCGTTGTTCGCGCCTGGCCTGCGCTGCGCGCCAACGCTCGCGCTCGGTCTCGGTGCGCAGCATCAGCGGTGGGACTGGTTTGGGATGACCGGCGTCGTCGATCGCGACGTAGACGAGATAGCTCGTGCCCACGTGACGTACCGTGCCCGTGCGCAAATCCTCCGCCTCGATGGTCGCTTCCACCTCCATCGAGGTGCGCCCCACCTGGGTCAGGCACGCGGTCACGGTCAGCAGATCGCCGATGTAAACCGGTTGCTTGAATGTCATGGAGTCCATGCGCACGGTCACGCAGCGGCTGCGCGAGTGACGTACCGCCGCGGCCCCGCCGGCCTCGTCCACCATGCGCATGATAGCACCGCCATGGACGTTGCCCCAGACGTTGGCGTCAGGCGGCTGCATCGCCCGCGCCATGACCGTGCGCGACTCTTCCACCGTCTTGCCAGATTGCCGGTGCGCGTCGCCGTTGTGTGCATTGGCCGTCTCGTGCCCGCCCGCGGGCGCGCTGCTCGTCGACCTGCGTTCCCGCGCCTTGTTCCCCGTCACCACATGCTCCTTCTGCCGCCGCGCCCACGCGTGGGCGCGGCGGGTCTCGCGCGTCGCCCGCTCGGTCGCGTGCGCATCTCGTCTCGCGTGGGTCCCCCCACAGGCCGCCCGTCATTGCGGTATATAATGAGGCGCGGCAGCACGACGGCGAGCCGAGTCGTCCGGATTATATGCCAGGGCGCCCGTCGAGCGGGAGGCGCCAGCCGCGTCGGAGGGGCGCATGACCGAGCTATCAGGCCTGTCACTCGGGCAGTTCCGTGTCCTGGAGCAGATCGGCCAGGGCGGGATGGCCCGCGTGTACAAAGCCTACCAGACGTCACTCGACCGCTTCGTCGCGATCAAAGTGATTGCGGCCGAGTTCGACGATGCCCGCGACAGCGACTTCCTTGCCCGCTTCGCGAGTGAAGCACGCCTGGTTGCCCGGCTGACCCACCCGAATATCGTGCCCGTCCATGACTTTGGTGAGGAAAGCGGCTGGGCGTACATCGTGATGGAGTACATCGCCGGCGGCACGTTGCGCGACCGGCTGGTGCAAGCGGAAATGCGCCACCAGCGCCTGGACCTGCCGCGCACGGTCGTCTTGCTGCGCCAGGCTGCCATTGCACTGGACTTCGCCCACTCGCGCGGCGTCGTCCACCGAGATGTCAAGCCGGGCAACATGCTTCTCCGCACCGAAGACCAGTTGCTGCTCACCGATTTTGGCATCGCCACCATGCTGGAGGCCAACAAGGCGTTTTCGCGCTCCGGCTCCAACGTGGGCACACCCCAGTACATGGCTCCCGAGCAGGGCCAACCTGAAGGTGTGGTGGACGGCAGGACAGATATTTATGCGCTCGGCGTGGTGCTGTTCCACTGCGCGACTGGGCAGCTGCCGTTCAACGCGGATACTCCCGTCGGCGTGTTGATGCAGCACGTCCGCGATCCCGTGCCTCGGCCGAGTAACCTGGCTCCTGGCCTGCCCCAGTCCATCGAGCAGATCATCCTGCGCGCGATGGCTAAAGATCCCGCGGCGCGTTACCAGTACGCGCGCGACATGGCTGCCGATCTCGACGCCGCCGGCAGCGAGCTGCGCGGCGTGGGCGCGCGAGCGCGCGTGCCGACACGGCACATCGAGCTGGCGACGGGCGAGGTGCCCGTCGCTCTGGCGCCGTCGCCCCGGGTCATGCCGCCGCGCGGCGTGCCTGGCGCGCCGGGAACGTGCTTCCGCTGTGGAGCGGCCAACGATCCGCGCCACCGCTTCTGCACGCAGTGCGGGTACGACCTCTCCGGTCGGCGCGCCGCGGTGGATCGCTTTCTGCTGGCCAATGGGCGTCCGCTGCGCTGCCGCATCGTGATGCGCAATGGCCCGCTGGCCGGACAGACCTTTACCCTCCATCAGGACACGACGACGATTGGCCGCACCGCGGGCAACGACATCATCATTTCCGACCCCACCGTCTCGCGCCATCATGCCCGGCTGGTGTTCCACAACGGCCAGTGGTATCTCGAAGACCTCAACAGCTCCAACGGCTCCTTCGTCAACGACATTCGCATCCATCGCCCTGCCCCACTGATGGAGGGGGACGAGTTGCGGCTGGGCGACGAAGTGATCGGCTATGGCCTGCTGGGGTGAACGATGGGCGCGCCTGCCTGCCCAAGCCGGCGGGCGCGCCCACCTCACTGCCTCTCCGTTACATTGTCGGCGGGGTCGCCTGGGTGTCCATAGACGTGAACACACTGGGCACACCCATCGTCTGCGCCGACCTCGCCAGATCCCACGCCGCCTGCGGGATCGTGATGCCGTCCTTCTCGTAGGTGAGCAGCGTCGCCTCCGGCAGGTGCTGCGCCAGCCATGCCTGCATGTCTACTTCGTCCCGCAGATTCAGCTCGCAGGCCCGCACGGTGTTCTCATCGCCGAAGGCGCGCGCCGTCGTGATGAGGATCGTATACATGCCGATTTCAAAGTGCTCCGTGGCGTAGGAGTCGCGAGCCATTATCGCTAGCGACTCTGGGCGGATGCCCTGCACAATGCCCTGTGTCATGCCTGTGAGAGCGCTGAGGGCACTCTTGAGACCTGATGGAGACTTGTTATACGCCTTGAGTCGATCCGCTATGCGCTCCCGGTGCTGCTCTGTCGCGGCGAGGTGCTCGCGAATCTTGGCTTGAACGTTCGGAAACTCTTTGGTCTGATCTATCTGCCTTTGCAGCACATCGACGAGACGGTCCTCCATAGCGTGGGCATCTTCGAGCAGGTTGACGAGCTTGTCTTGCAGCTTGACATCGGGGTTCATGCGGTACCTCCTGATAGTCCGCGGCGTACGCTGGTGCTCGATGCGATACGGAGAGATGGCATCCAACGCCCTCCTCTACTCAGAGATCGACTCGCACAGGGCATACCATCGGGAGCCGAGCGGAATTACCAGCACATCGCCCTTGCGGTCGACGTAGGGCGTGTGCTATACTACAGCCGCAAGAGAGCCTGCGACGCGGTTGGCGGCGCGGCACTCGCGCGATGTGTGTCAGTCCATCGGGGTGTAGCGCAGTTGGCTAGCGCGCAGCGTTCGGGACGCTGAGGTCGGAGGTTCAAGTCCTCTCACCCCGACCAACCCATTACCGCCTCTCTACTGGAGGCGGTGACGTGGTGCAGGCCAAGGAGCACGCCATGCGAGCGAGGGCCGCAAGCTGTGACGCGATCAGCGTCGCAACTGCCCCCTTCTTGCGGGGCGTGCTTTTTGTGCTTTCTGGCCGCGAGTCTACTCACGCGACCCTGGTGGATCGCGCGGGCGCATACATGCGGCGTCGCAGACGGCAGGGGCGTAGATAGGCCCAGCAGCCCTCATGGGCTGCCTGTGGCATACCCCTCCTGCTCGCGTTCCGCGGCGAGGTCTTGCGGCCGGTGGAGGGAGGGAAGCGCTCATGCCGGTTTTGGTGCTCAATGCCTCATTACAGCCGCTCTCGGTCATCCCTGAGCGACGGCTCGTCGTGCTGCTCTCCAAGCAGAAGGTCGCCTTCGTGGACGATGCCGTCCGTGCGGCCATCGAGCAAGGCATCGAGGATCGCCGACTCAGCGTAGACGAGCCAGTCATCGTTCAGTTGCTCGCCAACGTGCGCGTTCCTCGCATGATCCTGCGTCCTACACGGGCCAACATCATCCTGCGCGACGAAGAGACCTGCCAGTACTGCGGCAAGCATTACCGCGAGCTGACGCTCGACCACGTCATCCCCCGCTCCCGCGGTGGTGAGAGCACGTGGGAGAACCTGGTAGCGAGCTGTCGCGCCTGCAACGGACGCAAGGGCAACCGGCTGCTCAAGGACGCTGGGATGCACTTGATTCGTCCGCCGAAGCCGCTGGAACAGGAGTATGCGGGATTCTTCCTGCTCCGGTACCCGCGGCTGCGCGAGGCCTATGAGGCGTTCCTGAGCTCCGCGCACGTGACCAGTGCCGCGGCGGCGCGAGCCAGCGCATAAGCGCTGGCTCGCATCCCTTCCCTCCACCCCAGCCCCAGATCATGTCTCCCCCTCCCCACATGTCCCGGTCGCCTATGGGAATTTCGGGTCAACCGATTGGGTCAGCACGCCCTCGCGCCGGCCAGATGTCCCCTTCGCGGGCGGGCCATGTGACCACGCGGGGCCACGGCACAACGCTCGTTAACCCCAGCGGGCCGGGCCAAATAGGGTGTAGACACTGATGACCGAGCACGTATAATGGTAAGTAAAGGTATAGATGAGTGCGGATGGGTGGAGAATACGTGGCACGTCTCTTGCCTTCTTTACCTATCGAACCAGCGTGGCAGTATGAGCCAGGACATAAGCTCAGAGCCACATGCGGGACCGCGAGGATGCCAGCGGCGGCGTGCATTGCCCCTCAAGGATGGCAGGCCTGCTCGGCGTGACTCCAGGACGAGTAGAAAGTCAGGTTCACTATGACAGTTGGCACTGTTCACCCATCACTCTGTTTGTACGGTCACTTCTATCAGCCTCCACGTCAGGATCCGTTCACTGACCTCATCGCGCCTGAATCTGGCGCAGCGCCATACGCGAACTTCAACGAGAAGATCACTGCGGAATGCTACCGCCCCAACGCCGAACAGGGTAATTTCGAGCACATCAGCTTTGACCTGGGACCTACCCTCGCCTCCTGGCTCGAACACGCCCATCCAGACGTCTACGCGCGCATCATCGAGGCTGACCGCTTGAACGTTGCGCGCTATGGGGTGGGTAATGCCCTGGCACAAGCGTACAATCACACCATTCTCCCGCTTGCCAACTACCGCGACAAGCGCGCGCAGATCGCCTGGGGTCTGGCGGATTTCGAGCATCGCTTTGGCCGCCCCGCCGAGGGCATGTGGCTCGCCGAGACCGCCGTCGATCTCGAATCGCTGGACCTGCTGGCGCAATTCGGCGTGCGGTATACCGTGCTCGCCCCGTGGCAGGCGGCGGGAGCTGTTGACGTCACGCAGCCGTATCTCGTGCGTCTGCCCAGCGGCCGGACGATCACCGTCTTCTTCTATAATGGGCCGTTGAGTGGCGGTGTCTCGTTCGACTGGGACACCACCAGCAACGCGGACTCCTTCGCCGCATCGTACCTGCCCAACCATCTCAACGCCGAGAAAACCGCGCGCAACGAGTCGCAGATGGTCCTGGTGGCCACTGACGGCGAGCTATACGGGCATCACAAACCCTGGCGCGACCGGTTCCTCAAGCATCTCGTCACGCAGGGCGCGCCGTCCTACGGCTTCGAGGTAACGTCCCTGGGCCGGTATCTACGCGACCATCCAGCCACAGCCGAGGTCACGCTGCGCGTCCCCAGCGCGTGGAGCTGCAGCCATGGCGTGGCCCGCTGGAGTGAGGGCTGTTCGTGCACCGAAGGTGACTCCAGCTGGAAACCAGTCCTGCGCCGGGCATTTTCGAACTTGAGCGAGCGTGTGGATGCCCTGTTCGAGCGCGGCACCGCCGGCACGCTCCGCGATCCCTGGGCGGCGCGCGAAGATTACGTGGCGCTGCGCAACGGGTGGATGAGCGGCGACGCGTTCTGGGCGCGCCATGGCGCGAATGGCGCACGTCCACCGGCGCGTGTCGAGGAAGTGAGGACGGAGCTCCTGCTCGAAGCCGAGTACTACGCCCAGTGGATGTACACGAGCTGTGGCTTCTTCTTCGAAGACCTGGACCGCATCGAGCCGCGGAACGACATCGCATTCGGGCGGCGCGCCATCAGCCTGGTGTGGCAGGCGACGCACGAGAATCTGCAGCCCGGCTTCCTCTCGGACCTGGCGACCGCAAAGAGCTGGCGCACCGGCCAGACGGGTGTCGATCTCTACCGCCAGCTTCCGCCCGTCGCCCGCGATTTGCTGCCTCGTGAAGCGACGCAGCCGGTCGGCGACGAGCCTGCCGCGTAACCGCGCGGCACTGCCATGCGACGCGACGCAACGCGACCGGACGGAGGTTGCGCGTCCGGTCGCGTTCCATTCCCTGGCGCGATGTCGCCGCAAGGGGCGTCTACGCCCCGCGGGGTGGTTCTGCCGGGATGCCCCCGATGAGCCCACTGGCCATACCATCCGCGCTCCCGCCAAATCCACGAGCGCGCGCCGCGACCGGCTCCCCCGGCTCCTGCGGCCGCTCGGGCTGCACGTGCAGCACGGATTCCGCCTCATGGATGGCGCCACCCGCGACGCGCTCGACCTCGGAGAGCACCCATTCCATGCTCGCGCCGAGCGAGCGCAATACCGCGCGCAAAGCGGCGGTGACAGCCGCCCCGTACCCGCACGCCAGTGCGATGACCGCTGCCGCCACATGCGTGGGCGTGCCTGGCAGAGACCCCGTCAACAGGTACGCCACCACCTCGGTGAGCGCGCCGCCCAGGACGAGGCAGATCAGCCCACTCACGACGATCTCACGTAGCGCGCTCGTGACGGCGTGTCGTATGTGCCCAACTGCCGATCCACGCGAAGGGGTGGTGCGCCTGTCCATATCCGGTCCTCCTCAACTCATCGGCTGGCTGCTCGCATGGCGACGCCAACACGGGCCAGCCCACACCGTGGGTATGCTTCGCGCCAGTCACTCACTCACTCACTCGGAGACCGCGTGGGCGGCTAGCTCAGGTGGCAGCGGGGCCAGAGCCGACCGCGGCGCGTCTGCCTCGCGCCGCGGATGGATGAGTGCGCGTGTCTCCTCGACGACCAGATAGGCGACCAGCGCCAGCGCGGCGGCCGTCTTCAGGCGGAACACCAGTTTGCGCCGCTCGGCCTCCGGTCCGGTGAACGCCAGCTCGTACTGCACGCCGATGGGATCGCGCAGCACCGCGATCAGCCGCTGACCCAGCTGCGCGATCTCACGCTCGACCGCCCCAATGTCTCCGCCTCGCACCGCCGTGTCGAAGGCGTCCAGCGCGCGTGGGTCCCTGTACAGCAGCGCGTCCCACGGGAATGTCATGAAGTATTCGGCGTGCGTGACTCCGCTCAGATTGTGCGCCGAGGCCAGGAACCACTCCACGTACCAGGGCTGAATGCCCCCGCGAATGCCGTGCAGAAAGGACATCGTCATATTGTGCAGGGCGGTGCGCTCGCGCTCGGACATCGAGTGGATGTTGGCGACCTGCTCCAGATGCTTCAGGAACCCTCCGATGAGTGGTACGGACTTCACGACCTGTGGCACCAGGCGCAGCGCGCTATCGGCCAGTTGGGCGAGCTCGGCCCGCTGGATCTCCGCATGGGCATTGGGGACAGAGTCCAGTGTCGGATGCGCCTCGTGGTAGTAGACGCGCCGGAACTCCAGATACGCAGCGGCCACCGCCGCGCTGACTTGCGCGGCAGAGGCCCGCGTCTGCTCCACGACCTGCTGCGGATTCGGCACTTTGGCGACCGGTGGCCGCTCGGCCACGACGGTGGACGCTGCCATGTTCCATCCCTCAATTCCGCTGGATTGCGTGCACGGCGTACGACTGATTGGCGTGGGTCGCGGGGTGACGAGCGAACGTGGTGTCGCCAGACATGCGTTGGTGCTGCGCGCACGGCAGACGGCTTTGGCTGCCGAGTCATCGACACAGCACTCCTGCTCAGCAATACCGGTGCCAAACCAAACTCTCGATGACATCAGAGTAGCGGGTGGCACCCTCAGCAGTCATTCCCGGCGACGACGCCGCGGCAAACAGAATCGCCATCTGTCGTGCGGGCCCTGCATCCGCAGCAAGACGGCGCCGTCGGAAACCCGACGGCGCCGTGTGTCGTCCGCTAGAGCGGCAGCGCATCCAGCGTCTGGACTCCACACCGGAGGCAAGGGCTGGACGCACTGGATTCCCTATGGCTTGGCGGGCTCGACGTTCCCGACGTACTCGACGTACCCGGTCCATGTGCCGTTCGCGTAATGCAGCACTACCGGCGCATTGCTGGTTCCGCCGGCCACTGCCCACCCCTCTGTGGACGAGACCATCGCGATGCCGCGGATCGAACCGGCGAAGTTCAACTTGACCCGCTGCCACTGGCCACCCACGTAGTGCAGCATGACAGTCACATGGCCGTCATCGCCGCCAGCCCAGACGTCGCCCGAGGAGACACCGTCTATCGTGAAGAGATTGCTCGGGCCGGCCGCTGGAGGTCCCTGCACGCGCGTCCAGTGCGCGCCGTCGTAGTGCATCAGGAACATGCCGCGCGCTGTCGAGTTGGTGAATCCGACCACCCAGCCATCCGTCGCGGAAAACATGCGCAGCGCCAGCGGCTGTCCGTCAGGTGTCGTCGCCGCCACAGACCATGCGCCATCCTGGTAGCGCAAGATGGAGCCATCGGCGCTCGTCGCCCAGCCCGTGCCGTCCGCGGACATGGCGATGTCCGTCAGGCTCGCGCTGACGCTTACGACAGACCACGACCCGTTGCGCTCGTGCAGCAGCGCCGTGCTGAGCCAGCCAGTTTGACCTTTCCCCAACCCAACGAGCACCCAGGCCTCATCTGCTGAGACCGCTTGCACTTTCATCCCATTGAAATGCTGGAGGGGAGTCGTCACCGCTGACCAGTGGCCGCCAGCATAGCGCAGCACAACCCCCGTCGTGTGGTCGCTCATCTCGCCCACCGCCCAGGCGCCGCCAGCGGGGTCCACGGCGACGCTGTTCAGCGTGACCAGCGTGACGCCGGGAAAGGCATCGTTGGACCGGACCCAGTGCCTGCCATCAAAGTGCAGGATCAGCGAGCCAACGCCGGTCTGCGAGCCCACCGCCCAGCCGTCATCGGGCGAGCGCATGGCGACACTGGCGAGCCGCCCGTTGATGGCGAAGATGGGCGGGAAAGGCACCACCGCCGTTCCGGACGCTCCTGTAGTCGGCGTGGCAGGTGTGGCAGGCGTGGTGGGCGCGCCACCCGCCAGACCGCTGGTGCGCGCTCTCAATGCCCCGAAGAGCGCCGCGCTGACGAGGATCAGCGCGGCCGTGGCCGCCAGCGCGGGCAATGCCCGCCTGCGGACCGGGACTTGCGTGGCGTGGGTGCGTGTGGGAAGAGCGCCCTGCGGCGCCACCGGTTGCGCGTCCGTCACGAGACGCGACCTGTGTTGGTCCATACCTGCTTGCTCTCCTTCGCTTCCGCCAGTCCGCTGCCACCACCGGTCGCGCTCACTCGGCCGACCATCGCTCCGCGGCGCCAGCGGGCGGAAATCCGGAGATAGAACGCCAGCCGCGTCCGAAACCGGACGCGCGCTCTGTTCGGGCCGTGATGCGGCGTCCGCGGACTCGTTCACCGGTGCCAGCCAGTTGGCAGGGTCGTCCTCCCAGGTGGCTCCAGGAGCGTCCAGCCGAGCCACCACGGCGTCGGCCAGCGAGGCGGGCACCTCCGCTGTCATCCCAGGATGTGCTGGCGCGCGATCTTCCAGCGTGCGCAGCAGTCCGCGAATACGCTGCACGTCCGCCAGCGCCGCCGCGCACACATCGCATCCTGCCAGGTGCGCCAGTACCTGCTGGCGTTCCATCGGCGCCAGCTCACCTGCGGTGAGCGCCGCCAGCCGCTCCTCGATCTCTGGATGCCCAGCTGAGCGCCCGATTCGCCCGCGGTGCCTGCTTGTCCCCTGTCCGGGCTCCAGTAGCTTTCCATCGCCGGGATCGTTTGGCACGTGCCCGTTCACCCGTCCGTCACGCTCGCTCATGCCAGCACCTCCACGTCCAGCGCGCGATAAGCCGTGCGCAGCGCATCCAGGGCCCGCGACACCCGCTTGCGCACCGCCTCGCTCGACAGCCCCAACCGCTCCCCGATCTCACCATAGCGCTCGCCCGCCACGAAATGCAGTACCAGACACGCCGCGTCCTCTTCGCTGAGCTGCCGCAAGGCGGCCATCAGCAGCTCGCGCGCGGCCACACGCTCCTCCAGCACGTCGTGCCGAGCGTGGGCTGGCTCGTGTTGTGCGGCCTCAGTGGAGTGCGACATGATCGGCCGCGAGCGCAAGAGCGAGAGCGCCCGATTGGTGGCGATGCGGTAGAGCCATGGCGAGAGCAGACTCAGGCCGCCGCCCTCCGCGCTCCCCCCTGGGAAGTCCAGACCCCCGCCTGGCTGATGTTCGAGCGGTCGCCAGCGCGGCAGCGCCCGGTAGGCGGCCAGGAAGGTTTCCTGCGCCACATCGCGCGCCGCCTCGGCATCTCCCAGCATGTGCGTCAAGTACGCCAGCAGCCGCGATTCGTAGCCGACAACGAGGAGACGAAACGCGGCATGGTCTCCAGCCGCCGCCCGCTGGATCACTGCCAGCTCGTTCCGCTCATCCAGCTCGCCCAGTCCTTGCTTGCGCCCCTCGTCCATGCCGCCTTCCTTCTCCACCGCGACCGTCAACTCCCGTCGTCTGTGACCCAGTCGCATCTGCCGCATGCGCCGGCGTCCGGCTTCCGGGTCATAGGTACAACGCGGCAATGCCCGAAAAGCGGACAACAGTGTGCAGTCTCGCCAGGTGTGCCCTTCACTGCGGGCGAGGAAAATGCTCTCAACGCGCCGGCTCCAGCTCAGGCGTAAAGCCAACTAGGGGCTTTATTGCCCCTGATTCTGCTGACCGGGGCATACCACTTGCTATTCCTCTGGTGCCCTGCTTTCGGCTCGATGTCGCGCCCGGGGCTGCGACGTCCCTACCAGTTCCCCAGGAGGGCACTATGGTAACAGCGCGACAGGACTCCACCGAGTCCTCGGCACTCGCGGCCGAGCGAACCCGTATCGCGGATGATCTAGTGCGGCATATCCGTGACACGCTGGGCAGGACCGGCGCCTCTCCACTGCTCGCCGAAGCCAGCGAGTACGTGCTCTCCGTCATGGGCAAGCTCGTGCGCCCCCTGTTGATGCTCGAGGCGTGCCGCGCCGCGGGCGGCGATCCCGAGCACGCGTTTCCCGCCGCCGTGGGCACCGAGTATGGCCAGGTCGCCAGCCTCATCCACGACGACATCATGGACGGCGACTCCGAACGCCGCGGTCAGGAAACGCTGCATACCAAGTTCAACATCCCCGCCGCCATCCTCACGGGTGACCTCTTCATCTTCCACACGTTCCTCAACTTTACCGAGTGCGAGGACCGCGGTGTCAGTCCGGAGCGTGTGCTCGCCGCCATTCGCATGCTCAGCACCACCTGTATTGAGATGTGCCAGGGCCAGGCGCTCGAGGCTACCGTCTCAGGCGACTTGAACACGACGGAAGCCACCTATCTCGAGGTGATCCGCCTCAAGACGGCCAGCTTCTGCCGCGCCGCGGCCCACATCGGCGCACTGCTTGGCGGCGCGGACGATGCCTCGGTCGAGGCGCTGGGCGGTTATGGCGAGCACCTGGGCATGACGTTCCAGATCATCGACGATTCCCTGCCGTACATGAGCGACGTCGCTCTCGTCGGCAAGCCCCAGAGCAGCGACATCCAGAATCGCCGCGTTACGCTGCCCATCATCTATGCCATGCAATCGGGCGACGCCGCCCTGCGCCGCGAGATCGAGGAGATCTGGCACGGCGGCGTGTCCGACCCGGAGGAGGCGCACCGCCAGCTCAGCCGCATCCTCAACTCCACGCGCGCTCTGAACCGCGTTCGTGGCCTGGCATACCGCTACACCCATCGGGCGAAGCAACAGCTCGACCTGCTGCCACCCTCACCCTCGCGCGAGAATCTGCGCAAGCTCGCCGACACGCTGATCGCGCGCAATCGCTGACAGGAGACGACATCCGCATGAGCAGCCTGGAGTACGACGCCGCGCTGGAGCATGAGCCAGTGGTCGCGCCGCATGCGCGCATTCATGAGGCGAGCGAGCCGTTGACCGGCGCGTTGGATCGCGCCGCCGCCTACCTACGTGCCCAACAGCGCGACGAATCCCATTGGGTCGGCACACTCTCGTCCTCGGCTCTTGCTTCGTCCATCGCCATCGTCGCGCTCAAGCTGGTGGATGCCGATCGCTATGCCCAGCACATCCAGCGCGGACGCCGCTGGCTGCTCGACACGCAGCTGCGCGACGGCGGCTGGGGCGATGCCATGATCGACGCGTCCAACATCAACGCCACGAGCCTCGCCATCGCCGCGCTGGCCTTCACGCAATCCGACGATGCAGATGCGGACGAAGCCCTCGCTTTGCGCCGCGCCCACGCCTGCCTCGGTCGCTTCGGAGGGTACGAGGCCGTGGGCGATCCCAATCGCTGTACGCTGAGTGGCCCCTGCCGCACCGTCTCCGCGCTGGCGGGTATCATGGACTGGCATCGCATCAAGCTGCTGCGGCCGGAGATCATCCTCGTGCCGCCCCGCCTGCGTCGCACCATCTCGACCACATTCCCTGCTTACCTCAGTATCTCGATGCTGCACGCCGCGATGGTCCCCCAGGCCTTGAACGCCCTGCCCACCTATCGCCGCGCCCGCGACGCATCCATCGCCTGGCTCGCTCGCACCCAGGGCCCGAACGGCTCATTTGAGGAGTCGGCGTTCCTCACATCGGTGATCATCATGGGGATGGTCGGCTCAGGACATGGCAACCTGCCCTGGCTGCCGGACGCCATCCGCTTCGTCGTCGAGAGCCAGCGCGAGGACGGCGGCTGGCCCATTGACCGCGACCTGGAGACGTTCGATACCGATCTGACCGTCTTCGCCTTCTTCGAAGCCGGCGAGGCTCCGCCACTGGCCGACCGCATCAAAGAGTGGCTGCTCGCACGCCAGTTCCACCTGCCTTGCTTCCCCACGGGCGCGGAGCCGGGAGGCTGGGCCTGGGCCATGCCGGCCGGCTGGCCCGAGAGTGACGATACCTCATATACCATGCTCGCGCTACTGGGGCTTGGCGTACCCGCAGGCGGTGAGCCCTTGCGGCGCGGTGCGCGCTGGCTGGAGCGCATGCAGAATCGCGACGGCTCCTGGTCTACGTTCGTACGCGACTCGTCCATGCCCTTCGACCACGCCTGCCCGTACATCGTCGGGCACGTACTCTGCGCACTCCAGGCATGTGGGCGGCTGCAGCAGAAGCCGGACATCCTGCGGCGCGCGCTGGCCTATCTCGCGCGCGCCCAGCGGTACGACGGCTCGTTCGGCTCGGTCTGGTTCCGTGAGGCAACGGCGGGCACGGCCTCCGTGCTGGAGGCGCTGGCCGACTGTGGGTTGGGGCACACCCAGATGGCCGAGCGTGCCCGTGACCACCTGGTGCGCAGCCAGAACGACGACGGCAGTTGGGCGGGGCTCCGCGGCCAGCCGGGCACGGCGGAAGAGACCGCGTGGGCGGTGATGGCGCTGCTGCGCTCCCCTCAAGAAGATGCCGTGCGGCATGCGGCTCGGCGCGGCGCTCGCTGGCTGATCGCCCATCAACGGCCCGACGGCACCTGGACCGAGGCGCCCATTGGCCTCTATTACAGCGCGATGTGGTACTCCGATTCGTTCTATGCGGTGGCGCTGCCGATGCGCGCCCTCGCCCGAGCACAGGCCCATGACGTTCTTTGATCGCGTCCGGATCAAGGCGCTGGCTCACCTCGAGATGACGCGGCCGTACACGGTGTTCCATTCTGGCCTGGTGGCCATCGCCGGCATCGAGCTGGCGTCTGGCGGCCACGTCTCGGCCTGGCGCACCGCCCTGGCCGCGGTCGTCACCATGTGCGGCTGGGTGGCTGGCCTCTACGCGGGCGACTATTACGACCGCGACATCGACGCGCGCAGCAAGCCAGACCGGCCCGTCCCCTCGGGCCGCGTCTCGCCGCGTGAGGCGTTGTCCACCATGGTGGTGCTGATCGCCGTAGGTTACTTGGCCGCGTTGGCGCTCAGCGTCGCCAACCTGGTGCTGGCTGTCGCGACGACCGCACTCGGCATTGCCTATTCGAAGACCTTCAAGTCGAAGGCGATTCTGGGCAACTTCGACCGCGGCGTACTGGGCGTGTGCGCCGTGTTCTTCGGCGCGCTGGCGGGAGGCGACGTCTTCCAACCGAGCGTGCTGCTACTGGCGGCGCTGGTCTTCTTCCACGACTCGGCAACCAACCTCGTCGGCGCCATCCGTGATATTGACGGCGACCGCGCCGCCGGCTGCCAGACCGTGCCGGTCGTCTACGGGCTGGTGCGCGCCATCGATATCGCGGCGGCTCTGGCGCTGGCATGGCTCGTCTGCGGCGTCGCGCTGGTGGTGCTGCTGCTGCCCAATCCGCTCGCGCTCGCGCTCTTCACCGGCGGCGCACTCCTTGCCGCATACATATACGGCGCGCTTTGGCTGGCTCGCCACCGCGCCACGCGGCCGATGGCGTTACGGGCGCACAAATATCTCGTCGTGGAGCGCTTGTTGGTGATGAGCGCGTTTATCGCCGCGTTCGCGCCGGCCGGCGCCGCGCTGGGTATTCTCGCGGCCACGGTCGCGGCGACCGTTGGCTCCCAGGCGCTGCTGCGCGATCGTGGCGAGCGGCAGAAGATTGTGTTGCCCCCGGCGGGCACTGTGAGCCGCTGAGCGAGAGAGGCAGAGGACGACATGCGCATCGCCATCGTCGGCGCGGGAGCCATCGGCTGTATGCTCGCCGCCGGGCTCAGCGAGCACGGCCACGTGCTCACGCTCGTGGGCCGTCCCGAGCAGGTGGAGGCTATCCAGCGCGATGGCCTGCTCGTCACCGGCCCCCGCGCCACGACCCGCCGCTACCATCTCGACGCGCTCACCCAACTAGCGGCCAGGCCCGATCTGGTGCTGCTCACTGTCAAGTCGCCAGATGTGGCGGCCGCATGCGCGCAGATACTGCCGGTGGCGGCCGGGGTGCCGGTGGTGGCGATGCAGAACGGCCTGCGTGGCGACACCCTCGCCGCCGACGTGCTGGGACGCGATGCCGTGATGGGCGCGGTGGTCATGTGCGCCGCCTCGTATCTCAAACCCGGAGAGGTCACCGTGCAGTTCCCAGGCTGGCTGATCGTCGGCGAGCCCTTCGGTCCCTTGCGCCCGCGCACGCCCGCTATCGCGGCGGCGCTGGGCGATGCCGTGCCGACCTATGTGACCCGCCACCTCGTGCGTACGCGCATGAGCAAGCTCATCTTCAACCTCAACAACGCACTGTGCGCCGCCACTGGCCTGACCCTCCCCGAGCTCGCGCGGACGTCCATTGGGAGGGTCGCCTCGGTACGCCTCATGAAGGAAGGATGCCATGTGGCGCGCGCGGCGGGCATACCGCTCGATCATGCGCTCTACGGGCTGAATAGCCAAGCGCTGCGTCGTGCTCCCGACGCGGCCTTGCTTTCGCTGCTGCAGGGCCTCATGAGCACGGCGCTCGCCGCGCTCCCTGAGCCGGCGGCGCTCGCGCTCGCTGGCGCGGCGAGCCGCGGTCGGCTGGGGCGACTGCCCCTGCGGTTCTCTCTGTGGCAGAGCATCACACGTGGCAGGCCGAGTGAGATAGAATACCTCAACGGGGAGGTGGTCCAGCTGGGCGCGCGGCTGGGTGTGCCGACACCGTACAACGCGCACCTGGTCGCACTGGTCCATGAGGTCGAGCGCACACACGCCTTCTGCGGCGTCGAAGCGTTGCGGCCACCGGGTGCGCTGCCAGCGGCGCGGCCCACGATGACAGCAGGTATCCAATGACCACAGACATGCGGCGTGGGCCCCAGCGGGAGACCGCGACTCACGCTGCTGAGGCTCCGCCAACGCCGGCTGGCCGGATCGCCGTGATGTGCGAGAGTACCGCGTGCCTGCCTGCCGAGCTGGTCGCGCGCTACCGTATCGCGATCATCCCCATTCCGTTCGTCTTCGGCGACGAAACCTTCCTGGATGGCGTAAATATTACCCCGCGCGAGTTCTACGCGAAGCTCAACGCCACGCAGACCTTCCCCCAAACCTCGCCGCCGTCGCCCGGCGAGTACATGCAGGCGTGGCAGCGGCTCGCCCAGCAGGCGGAGGCCGTAGTGCTGGTGACGGCCTCGGGCAAGATCACGTCGTTTTACCGCTCCACTCGCCTCGCTCAGGAAATGGCGGCCAGGGATCTGCCGGGTACGCGCGTCGTCGTCGTGGATTCGGGCTCGGCGGCGATGGGGCAAGGGTTCGTGGCGCTCGCGGCCGCGCGCGCGGCGGCCGCCGGCCAACCGCTGGATCAGGTGGTGGCCGCGGCAGAGTCCGTGTGCCAGCGCGTGCGGATGATCGTGACGCTCGACACACTCGAATATCTCGCCCGCGCATCGCGTATCCCGCAGGTGGCCGCCTTCGTGGGCAGTGTGCTCGCCATCAAGCCCATCCTGCTCTTTGCCGCTGGCGACGTCACTCAGCTTGCCAGGGTGCGCACGCGGCGCCGGTCGGTGGAAGAGCTGGTAGATCAGATGCGCCAGCGCGTTCCCGCGGGCGCGCGCATCCACGCCGCGATCCACCATACCGAAGCCGCGGCCGAGGCTGCCGCGCTGCGCGAGCGTGTCGCCGCCACGTTCGAGTGTGTCGAGCTGCATCTCACTGAATTCACGCCGGTCATGGGGGCTTACTGTGGACCGGGCCTGCTGGGAGTGGCCTATTACGTGGAGACGGATACCCATGACGCTGATCGCTGATCCCCCCGCGGTGACCGAAATCACGGAGCCAGCTCCGCGCATCCCGCTGATCTCGGGCGCGCGGACACTCCTGGACGTCAGTATTTGTCTGTTTGCCTATCTCTATGGCTCGATCCCGTTCGTCTATCTGCTGGGCCGCCTCCGCCGCGTGGACCTGCGTCAGCGCGGGTCGGGCAACGTCGGCGCCACGAACCTGTGGTCGGCGGCCGGCAATTGGCCCGCGCTGTTTGGATGGATCGCTGATGCCTCGAAGGGGCTGGTGCCCGCCGCGCTGACGCGCATGTGCGGCGGGTCGCGGGAGCTGTCTGAGATGGCCGGCGTGTGCGGCGTGGCAGGGCAATGCTGGCCGATATTTCTGGGCCTCAGCGGCGGCCGAGGCATCAGCGCATTCGTGGGAGCGGCACTATGGATCGACCCCAGGGCATGGCCGGCCGCGCTGCTGCCGATGATCGGCGGGTCCCTCTGGCGCACCGTGCCACTGCTTGGCCCGCGCTTTCACCGCGTGGAGCGGCAACTGAAGGCCACACGCAGCAAGTCCGTGCCACTGGGCTGCCTAGTGGGCGCGGTGATGTTTCCAGTCGTGTCTCAGGCGCTGGCGCGGCGCGGTCGCCGGCGGGGCTCGCTCGCGCCGGCGCTGCTCCCGATGGTGATCGTCCTGCGCCGGCTGACCGCGCGCCTGCCCGACGACGCGACGTATGGCCCAGCCGTGCGACCCCGCGCGCTGCTCTATCGCCTGCTCTTCGATCGCAATACCCGCGAGTGACGACCGCACGGACTGCGCGCCATCGTGATAGTGCGGCGCCAGCGAGCATCCTGCTGCTGACCATGCTGCCGATTGGCGACACGCTGTTCGTCACGCCCACCATTCGCGCCCTGCGCCAGCGCCACCCTTCGGCGCATATTGCCGCGCTCGCCCGGGCCGCCAATGCCCCCATCCTGCGCTGCATTCCCGAGCTCGACGAGGTGACAATCCTCCCGGCGCTCGTCCGTCCCTCGGGCCTTGCCTCGCTGCCAGAGCTGCTCGGCAACTTGTGGTCACGCCGCTTCCAGACGGCAGTGGACTTTACCAGCCCGGCCTACAAGTGGATCAGCCTTGCTGCCGGTGTCCCCACGCGCACGTACATGAAATTCGATCCGCTGTGGTGGCTCGTCCCAGGCGACCATGCGCGCTGGCGGGCGACGCACGCGACGCAGCTGTACTTTGAGTGCGCCCGGGAGCTGGACCTGCCAGCGTGGAGTCAGGTAGACCGGCGCCCGCGGCTCGTCCTGCCGGATGCAGCCCATGATGAAGCCGGCGCCTTCCTGCGCGGCCACGGCCTGATGGGCGAGGCGGATCTCATCGTCGGGCTACATCCCGGCGGCGCGGGACTCAGCGGGCGCAAGCGCTGGCCGGCGGAGCGTTTCGCCGCGGTGGCCGATGAGCTCGCGCGTCGCTGGGGGGCGCGTGTCGTCCTGCTTGGCGGGCCAGACGAAATGCATCTGGTGGCGCAGGTCGCCGGGTGCATGCGCCACCGTCCCACCAGGGCCGCGGGCGCATTGAGCTTGCTGGGGAGCATCGCGCTCATTGCTCGCTGCGGTCTGTTCGTCGGCAACGACTCCAGCCTGCTGCATGCTGCGGCCGCGGTAGGCACGCCGTATGTGGGCATCTTTGGACCCACGTGCCTGGCGAATTTCCAGCCGGTGCCCGACCACTCGCGCCAGGGCCGGCTGGTCGCGCCGTGGCCGCCCGCCGCTCGTACGAGCTATTTCGTCGGCGGGCGGCCCGTCTGGCACCGACGTGGCGACGGCGACGCGGCCGCGGCGCTGTCCACGATCACCCCAGACGACGTGCTGCGCCAGGCGGACGAGCTGCTGTATCAGCGTGGGGGCACGTCGGCCCAGACGCGATGAAATGGGTACCAGTGCTCGGGATACCTCTCGATCATCCGCGAGAAATCCTGCGCTACGGCCGCCGTCACGGTGCGTACGCCCTCATCCTCCGGCAGGGTGGCGTCCGGCCAGATGGGCGGCAGCGCTTCCGCGCGAAATCCGCCGTCCGGCAAACGCACGCAGCAGACCACCATGATTGGCGCGCCGGTACGCAGCGCCAGGCGCGCCGGACCCGACGCGAATGCGGCAGGACGGTCGAAGAACGGGACGTCGACGGTTGGCATGTGCGCGGGGGCGATATCGCTCAGCAACACCACCGCCTCGTTGCGCCGCAGCGCGTGAAACAGCACGCGCATCGAGCGATCGAGTGGGGCCAGCGTCACACCCTCGTAGGTGCGCGCTCCCTCCACGATCCGCGCCAGCATATGTCCTTCGAGCACCACCGTCACCCGGATGCCATACGCCGGGGCGTACGCCGCGCTGACATCCCAGCTGCCCAGGTGGGGCATAGCGAAGATGACCCCGCGCCGCGCCATCAGCGCCTCCGCCAGGTATTGCTCGCCGACCGGCGTGACGGCGCGCCGCAGCTCCTCGCCGCTCATCGTGCGCGCCGTCAGGAAGTCTATCGCCATGCGGCCGAAGTTCCGCAGGCTCGTCTGAGCGAGCGCGCGGGCGCGCGGGTCGTCTGGCGCGAGGCCCAGAGCGGCCGCGAAGTTCGCCGCCACAATCGCGCGGCGCCTCCACACGCGGCCCACGAGCGTGGTGATCGCATCGGCCGGCAGATAACGCGCTCCAGAAGGGAGCCACCGCACGCCGTGACTGGCGCCGACCACCAGAGCGGAGGCCGCCCTCGCCGCGAGCTGCTCCGCGCGCTGCCGCAGCCGCTCTCGTCGGCGCCCGCGCGCCGATCGCTCTCCGCGCGGCGCGGCACTGGCGCCGCGGGGCGGCGCACTCGTCGTACCGCCCACACCCATCTCAACGCCTCCCCGCACTCCCGCGCTCATATGGCGCTAGCTCGTCGCGACGTCCCGTGCGCGCTCTGGATCCTCGCCATGCCACGGCCGATCTGGTGCTGGCTGCCGATGTGGTGCCGCGGGTGAGCCAGCGCCGAGCGTCGCGCGGCGTGCGGCGTCGTGATCGCCTGGTCCATCCCCTGGCACCCCGCTCACGGGTCCACGACCCGGGCTATCTAACGCATGTTCCTTCTGCTCTGCATCGGCGTCATAGCCAAACTGACCGGTCCGCTTCGCGCCTCGCGCGTGCAGCGCTTTCCTGAGCTCATCGTGGAGGACGGCGAAGACGATGATACCGATCACGATCGAGAAGCCAGTGGTCAGGACACGGTTCACCAGCATGGCGCTAATAGCCGTATCCCTATCCACGCCAACCACCAGAAACGCCCCGACGCCACTCAGCTCGGTAACGCCGATATCCACCGGCAACGGAAAGATGAGCCCGAACGCCAGACTGAAGAAGTAGACGGCGAGTACGTCGCCAAACGACGTGCTGTGCCAGCCAAGCCCCGCCAACACCACATACAGGATGCCGCCTCCGGTGACGACGTAGATCGCCGCGAGCCCATAGCTGATGGCGAGCGTGCGCCACTGAAGGATGCGCTTCGCGCCCTCGGCGAACACCCGCAGCTGGTCGGCGGTTGTCTCCCAGGCCGTGCGGATGCGCTCGTTGCGTCGCGCCCAGTTCGGCAGGTCCAGCGTGACGCGAAATCTGAACATGAGCCATACGATCAGCGCTGTCACGATGATGCCCACAGCCACCACCGGCCGAATCCACCACCAGCTGCCCAGTCCCAGGATGACCAGCCCAGTCAGGCACACCGCTACCTCGAACAGGATGATGAGCGTGGTGGCGGCGGAGGTATAGGCGAAGTCCGTGCCCTCGGCGACGGTGAGCAGGTAGTTCTGAAAGTAATTGCCGATTGGTACGAAGCGCGTCGCCTCCCCGCCGGCAAAGCTGAAGATTTGGGCCTTGAACGGGACGTTGACCCCTTCATGCTTGAGCAGGAAGTGCCATTGAACGTACCGTACCGCTTCGTAGAGCACGCTGAGCAAGAACACCCAGATCAGGTCCACGCGATTGAACGACTCCATGATCTGGAGGATCTTCTTGGGATTGCCGAAGCTGAACAACAGCGCGATCGCCCCCACGGTTACGAGCAGGGGAATCAATACCTTGGGGCTGAGCAGCTTCTTGAGCCATCCGGGCATACGCGTGCCATCCAGTCAGGCTGTGTCGGAACCCGCGTGAACGCGGCTGATCTGGCTCATCCCTTCGCAAGAGTAGAGCCATGGTCGGCGTACGCGGCTGAGCCTGGGTCGCACACATCCAGGGCGCACGTCACCTCGCTAGCTACGGTGGGGTCCGACTCGCTCGACCGCGCGGCCAGCAGCGCCTGCCGCGCCGCATCGCCCCCAAGTTGTCCCAGCGCCCATGCCGCGTGCCCGCGCACGAGTGGCTCGTGGTCGTGCAAGGCTCCAATCAACGCCGGCACCGCCGCCCGGTCCCCGAGGTTGCCCAGCGCCACGCACACGTTGCGCAGCAGCCCGCGCCGCTTTGCCCGCTTGACGGGGCTGTGGCGGAACCGCTCGCGGAAGCCCTCGTCGTCAAGCGCCAGCAAGGGTATCAGCGCGGGGCTCGATGCCGTCGCATGGCGTGGCTGGAACTCCAGACGCTCCCCCGCGCTGCCCAGCCGCCCGTCCCGGCGCAGCCGCGCTTCCACCCGCTGGTTGACGGGGCACACTTGCTGGCATACGTCGCAGCCGAAGATGTGATTACCGATCAGCGGCCGCAGCTCCAGCGGAATGCTGCCGCGCAGCTCGATAGTGAGATACGAGATGCAGCGCCGATTGTCCAGCACGTACGGCGCCACGAACGCGTTGGTTGGGCACGCGTGCAGGCATACTTCGCACCGGCCACAGTTCGCCCCGGTAGGTGGGTCTGGATCCAGCTCCAGGTTCGTGACGATCTCCGCCAAAAAGATCCAGGACCCCCATCCCTTCGTCAGGATGTTGGTATTCTTCCCGTACCACCCCAGTCCCGAGCGCTGTGCCGCGGCGCGGTCCACCATGCGCCCCGTATCCACGAACAGGCGCGTTTCCCCTTGCGTGCCGCCCGTCGCAGGCAGCGCCCGGAGATACTGGGCAAGCTGGTCCAGTCGCGCCCGGATGACGTCATGATAGTCGTCACCCCAGGCGTAGCACGATACCTGCCCGTGTGGATCGCCAGGTGCGGTCAAATCGCGCGGCGCGTCGGTCAGATAGAACGTCCCGAGGGAGATGACCGATCGCGCCTCGGGCAGCAGCGCGCGCGGGTTGCTCGCCACTTCCGCGCGTTCTACGGTAAACCAGTCCAGCCCGTCCATCAGGTGCGCGCCGATGCGCTCTTTCAGCGCCTCCTCGGCATGCGCGAATGGCTGGGCCGTCGTCACGCGCACGAGGTCGAAGCCCAGATCCAGGGCCCGCTCTTTGATCTCCTCCGTCAGACTCACAGTGCGTCCTTCTCGCGCGATCAGTCGTGGGCGTCGCACGTTGGCCCCCAACACGACGGCGCATCGCCCACCCATTGGTCCTGTTCGGTCGCCCGCACGGTCGTCACCCCTCACCCGCAGTATACCGCACCACGCGCCGTTCACCCCGCGCGACTTCGCTTGCGGCGCCGCGGGCCGCAAACTATACTGCTCGTGTGCGGTGGCACAGGTGCGGGCCCGATCTCTATGCGCCGGGCCCGTACAGCGGGGTGCCGTGCCGTAAGCCGGCAAAGGGGGACGTGGTGGACAACGCGAGTAAGCGCGAAGAGCTGGAACACATCGTGGCCGAGCGGCGCAAGGAGCTGCGTGACCGCTCATCACTGGACCCGAGAGTCCGCGCGCTCTCGCAGTCTGGCTCGCGTCACCTGCTGCCGCCACGCCCACGCGCGAAGCCGTCCACGTTTCCGCTCGTGCTCTTTGGCCTGCTTGGCGCGTTGGCTCTCGTGGCCTGTGCCGCCACCGCGACGGCCGTTGTCATCGGCGGAAGCTGGCTGCAAGGTACGCTCTCCGACTCCACCACGACGGTGCAGAATTTCTACGGGGCGCTGCAGCAAAAGGATTATGATGGCGCGTACACCTACTTCAGTGCCACCGCCCGCGCCCGCATGACTGAGTCGCAGTTCGAGGACCAGTTCGCTGGCTACGATGTGATCGATGGGCCTGTGAGTAGCTACTCCATCGCTGCGCCACGTGCCATCTCCAGCAGCGAGATGTCCGTTACCGTCACAGTAACACGCGCCGCGGCGGCCAGCGGGCCGCAAGTGCAAACGTTGGTGCTGGTGCGGGAGGGCGGCTCCTGGCGCATCTACACGATCACCCGCCCCACGCCGGCCCCCGCGTCGACGCAGAAATAGCATCGGCCAGCGCCCGGCGCATCACGACAGAGAGGCGAGAGATGGCAGTGCGCGACGAGCTTCCGGTCGCGTTGCCGCCCGAGTGGGACGCGCTCTACCGGGCCACATCGCCCAGCGCCGACCTGCTGGCTGAGGTCGCGCCGGTCGCCTCCGGCTCACGCGTGCTGCTGCTGGGCTGCGCCGCGGACCCGTTCTGCCTCGTCGCGGCGCGCCGTGCCCAGGAAGGCGCCTGCGTGGTGGCCGACGACGACGCCGCGGCTGGCGCCACACTCTCTCAGCTTGCGAGCACGGCCCGCTTGCGCAATGTGCGCGTCATGGACCCGGCCGCCCTCGCCGCACCTGATGCGGCGAGCCAGCTGCCGGCATTCGATCTGGCCATCGCCAATACGCTCTACCACCCCAGCAAGCACATGACCGTGGCGCTCCTGGCCCTGGCCCATGCCCGCCTCGCACCTGGCGGCGAGCTCTACGTGGCGGGCGCGCGCAACCGCGGCATCCTCTCCATCGCCGACGAAGGTGCGCGTCTCTTCGGCAACATCGCGACCCCCATCATGCGCAAGGGACATCGCGTCGTGTCGGCAACGCGCGTCGACGGCCCGCCCGCGAGTACCGCTGCCCTGCTCGATACTGGCGACGAGTCGCGCCTGGAGCGGGTGGTCGTGCGCGGGCAACCGCTGGCGCTAGCCCCCACGCCGCTCGTCTTCGCCGGCGGGCGGCTCGATCCCGCGGCGGCGCTGCTCGCCGAATCCATCGAGGTGGCGCCCGACGATGTCGTAGCCGACCTGGGCTGTGGAGCGGGTGCGGTCGGGCTGGTCGCGGCGCGCCTCGCGCCGGCGGGCCACGTCTACCTGCTCGACGCCAGCTACGCCGCTGCCCGTACGGCCGCTGCCAACGCCCGGCGCAACGGCATTGCCAACGTGACTGCCCTCGCCGGCGACGGTCTTGCGCTGTTGCAATCCCAAGGCGTGCGCCCCAGCGTCATCGCCACCAATCCCCCGTTCCACACGGGACAGGTGCAGTCCCGGCTCGTGGCCCAGCGCTTCATCGCGGGCGCGGCTGAGCGGCTGGCTCCAGGTGGGCGCCTGTACCTGGTAGCCAACCGCTTTCTGCCGTATGAAGCTGACTTGCGCCAGCATTTCGCTGACGTCAGCGAGGTGGTCGGCGACGCTCGCTTCAAGGTGCTGCGGGCTCAAGCGCCGACCACAGCGCCATCATGACGCGGGCTGCCCGCTAGGGGCCAGCCACGGCGCGGCCGCGTACCCGCGCGTGCCCTTGTACGACACGCACCACCACGTGTACCCGCTGCCGTACTCGGGCCCTTCCTCCACGTGCACGATGGCCCATTCGGGCATCGTCAGGATGATCGGATAGTTGGTGCCGGGACCCGTGCGCAGGCGCAGGATGGGGTTGTTGACGACCTCCGCGTCCTCACCGACCGCCACGACTTTCACCACGACCTGTTCGGGCGGTGGAGGAGAGGAGATCGCGGCCAGCCAACGATCCGCGGCGAATCCGATGGTACCCTTGTACGACACCTTGTACCATTGATAGCCATTGTTGGGGAATGGTCCATCCTTCACCGTCACGACGGCGCCCCGGGTCATCGTCAGGATGATGTCGTACGCCAGCCCAGGACCCCAGCGCAGATGCAGAATCTGGCTGTTTACGACTTGCGCCAGGCTGCCCGGCGCGAGCGGCTTGGGCGCGCGAGTCGGGGCCAGCCAGCGATCCGCGGCAAAGCCGACCGTCCCCTGATAGGACACTTTCAGCCAGTCATAGTCGTCGCCCGCGAATGGGCCGTCGAGCACCTTGACGACGGCTCCCCCCGGCATGGTCAGAATGAGAGCGTAGCGCAGGCCGGGGCCGGTGCGCAGGTGCAGGATGGGACTGTTCACCACCTCAGCATACGCGCCCACCACCACCCCTCCCTGGGGTGCGGCGTGGGCGGCGGGCGCGGACCACAGGCTCCATAGCGCCACGAGCACCAGCAGACATACGACAACAGACAATCGCCGCGATGCCGCCAAGACGGTCACCGCGGCGCCAGGGCCGGCTCTCTGTGGACACACGCGCAGCAGAACGCCGTCCCGCAAGGGATTGCTCATGGTCACCTCCCTACTGGCATACGACCGAGCGGACAGTGTCTCGCCGAGGGCTTGGCGTGGCCGCAAGAAGCGGGCCACGAGAGATGGAACACACCAGTAGCGCGCACCGGCGAAAGGCCGTATAATGAGCGCACTCACGGGCGGGGTGGCGCCACAGCGCAAACGCGCGTCTCCGGGGGCGCTGTTCAACGGCCAGCGCTCTTCCGGATGGTGTATACGAGCCGAGCCAAGGGGGGCAACCGTGGAGCAGTACAGCAATCTCACCGTGTCGGAGAGCGAGCTCGGCAACATCGCCCGCATTTTGGGACGGCTGTCTCAGACGACCAGCGCCAGCCATGTGCTGCTGCTCGACAAAGGTGGCCAGCTCGTCTCGGCGCAGGGCCAGGGTGGCCGGCGCGACATCGTCGCGCTCGGCGCTTTGCTCGCCGGCGCCTTCGGCTCCTCGCGCCAGGTCGCCGCCATCCTGGGTGAGCGCGACTTCCGCAATATCTACCAGCAGGGCATCCACGAGAGCATCTACACGAGTCTGGTGGGCGAGCAGTGGCTGCTGGTGGTTGTCTTCGACCGCCAAACCCACGTGGGCCTGGTCAAGGTGCTGGCGCGGCGCGCCGTGGAGGACCTGGAGCGCGTGCTGGAGCGCGTGCGCGCTGGCAGTACCCAGGCCAAGGAGCAAGTCGTCAACGTCCAGTTCCGCAATTCGGTGGATAGCACCATCGACCTGCTCTTCCGGGATTGAGGTATGGCGCTCATCAACGTCGCCGGCCGTGAGATTCAGTGCAAGATCGTCTATTACGGCATCGGCTTTTGCGGCAAAACGACCAACCTGCAATATGTCCACCAGCATGCGCCGCCCGATGTCAGCGGGAGGCTCCTCTCAGTGGCCACGGAAAGCGAGCGTACGCTCTTCTTCGATTTCCTGGACCTGGACCTGGGCACGGTTCAGGGCTTCCGCGTGCGCTTTCATCTCTATACCGTTCCTGGCCAGGTGCTCTACGAGCGCACGCGTGTGGCCGTGCTGAATGGCGTGGACGGAATTGTGCTGGTAGTAGACTCCGCGGCTGAAAAGTTGGAGGAGAACTTTCAGAACGTCGTCGAGCTGGAAGCCAACATGCAACACATGGGCAAAGACCTGGGCAACTTCCCGTATGTGGTCCAATGGAATAAGCGCGACCTACCCTCAGCCGTGCCCGTGGCCACCCTCGATCGCTATCTCAATCGGCGCCACGTGCCGAGCTTCGAGGCTTGCGCTGTGACCGGCGCGGGCGTCTTCGCCACGTTGCGTGCCGTCTGCAAGGCGGTCATGGCGCGGCTGTAGGTGCGCCCAGCACGGCAATCACACGACCAGAGGCAAACAGGAGGGACCTATGCGGGCGCTGATCAGCGTGTCCAACAAGGAAGGCATCGAGACGTTCGCCCGCGGGCTACATGCCCGCGGCTTCGAGATCGTCACCACCGGTGGTACGGCGGCATCGTTGACCGAGGCGGGGATTCCGATCCGCCTGGTCTCCGACGTGACCGGCTTCCCGGAAATCCTGGGCGGGCGGGTGAAAACCCTGCATCCGCACGTCCATGGGGGCATACTTGCTCAGCGCGACGACGCCAGCCACATGGAGGAGCTACGCGAGCACGGCATCGAGCCAATTGACATGGTAGTCTGTAACCTCTATCGCTTCGCCGACGCGGCGGCCCGGACAGGCGCCACGCTCGAAGAGGTGCTCGAAGAAGTGGACATCGGCGGTGTGACGCTGCTGCGCGCGGCGGCCAAGAATTTCCCGCACGTCACCGTCGTGGTCCGCCCGCGTGACTATCCAGACGTCTTGCGTGAGCTCGACGAAGGCGGCTCCGTCATGCTGGAGACGCGGCGCTGGCTGGCCGCTCTGGCGTTCCAGCACACGGCCACGTACGACACCCTGATCGCTGAGTATTTGCGCCAGGGGACTGCGGAAGCCACCTTCCCTGAGGAGGTCACGCTCGCCCTGCGTCGCCTTCAGATGCTGCGCTATGGAGAGAATCCGCACCAGCAGGCCGCCCTGTACGTCTGGGGCGTACCTGAGGCCGGCACCGGGCCGGGGATCTCCAGCGCCAGCCACAGCGCCACCGCCGGCAACGGCGCCTCGAAGCGCCAGCACACGGCCGGAGCACCACCCACCGTGGCTGGCGCGAGCGTGTTGCACGGCAAGGAGCTCGGCTTCAACAACATCCTGGACCTGGACGCCGCGCTGCAGGCGGTGTCGAGCTTCGTGCCGCCCACCGCCGTCATCATCAAGCACACCAACCCGTGCGGGCTTGCCTGTGGCGATGCCCTGGTGGACGCCTACAAGCGCGCCCACGCCGGCGACCCCGTCTCCGCCTACGGCGGCATCATCGGCTTCAACCGCGAAGTCGATGAGGCGACGGCTGCCGAGCTGGCGCCCATCTTCTACGAGGCCGTCATCGCCCCTGGCTATTCCCCCGGCGCGCTCGAAATCCTGCGCCAGAAGAAGAACCTGCAGCTGCTCGCCACCGGCATTCCCATTGCGCCGGCCACCATCGCCGCCGGACTCACCAACCTGCACCGGCTGGACATCCGCCGCGTGAGCGGTGGTATGCTGCTGCAAACGCCCGACATCGTCTCAGATCAGGACGTGCAGCGCACGGTCGTCACCGAGCGCGAGCCCACGCTGGAAGAGGTGACCGACCTGCTGTTCGCGTGGAAAGCTGTGCAGCACGTCAAGTCGAATGCCATCGTCCTCGCCCACAAGCTGATGGTGGTGGGCGTCGGCGCTGGGCAGACCAATCGCGTCTTCAGTGTGGAGATCGCCGTGCAGAAGGCGGGCGACCGCGCGCGCGGGGCCGTGCTTGCCTCAGACGCCTATTTCCCCTTCCCTGACGGGGTGGAGGCCGCTTGCAAGGCTGGCGTGACCGCCATCATCCAGCCCGGTGGCTCCAAGCGCGACGCCGAAGCGATCCGCATGGCCAACCGCTACGGCGTCGCCATGATCACCACCGGCCAGCGCCATTTCCGCCACTGATCCCTGCACGGCCGGCTGCCACGCCCCCGGCGTACGGCGCATGCCAGGCGCCATGATGGAGACCCGTCGATGCCCGAATCAGATGCTGTGAGTCCCGCCGATATCGAGGCCGCGGCTGCGCGGTTGCACGGTCGCATTCGCCCGACGCCGGTCGAGCGCTCGCCTGCCCTCGCCGCCCGCACCGGCGGCGACGTGTGGCTCAAGTGCGAGTGCTTCCAGGAGACGGGCAGCTTCAAGCTGCGCGGCGCGCTCAATCGCCTGCTCACGCTGGACGAGGCAGCACTCGGACGCGGCGTGGTGACCGTCTCGGCGGGCAACCATGGGCTCGGCGTCGCCGAGGCGTCGGCGCGGCTGGGCGTCCGCGCCACGGTGGTGGTGCCCGAAACGGCTTCATCCGCCAAAGTCCACGCGCTCGCCGGCTATCGCGACCGCGGTGTGGAGCTGCTTGCGGCTGGTAGCGACTATGACGCCGCCGAAGCTCACGGGCTGGAGTTGGCGCGCACCACCGGCCGCACCTGGATCTCGCCGTATAACGATGCGGCCGTGATCGCCGGCGGTGGCACGGTGGCGCTGGAAGCCCTGGAAGACGTGCCCGCGGCCGACGTGCTCGTCGTACCCGCCGGTGGCGGTGGTCTCATCGCCGGAGCGGGCATCTGGGCCAGGCATGTGCGCCCGGGCATACGCGTCGTGGGCGTACAGCCCGACACCTCACCCTCACTGCACGCGGCGCTCGCCGCTGGCCGTCTGGTGACGGTTCCCGTCTTGTCCACGCTTGCGGACGGCCTGGCTGGCAATATCGAGCCCGGGTCGATCACCTTCCCTCTGGCGCGTCAGGTGGTGGACGAGGTCGTGCTCGTGCGCGAAGACGAGATCGCCGATGCCATCCGCTGGCTCCTCCGCGAGCATCACATCCTCGTCGAAGGCTCGGCCGCCGTCACCCTAGCGGCCCTGCTCGCTGGGCGCGTTACGGGCGTGAATGGCCGCCGCGTCGTCGCTCTGCTCACCGGCCGCAATATTGCCTTCGACACCCTGCGCGGCATCCTGGCCGGCTCATAGCCGATTCATACCCGATTCATAGCCGCGCCCGCCTCTATTCTCCTGACGCAGCCTTCCGCTCTCGCGCCCCAGAAGGGTGCCTGTCTGGCCGTATGGTATCGCTTGACGCATCCACTGCTCGTCCGTATACTGCCATTAGTCCCCCGGTTGAGGAACGGAAGTACCGCGCCCTCCGGCCGTGCGCCGGTGTAGTGAGGGCATGGAAGCCGCACGACGGGATCGCGATCTGCCCGCAGTCCGGGCGTGAGGCTCTCCCGCGGTTGCCGCTTTCGGCTCGCGGTTCAACGCATTCGTCCACCAGGAGGCCATCATCATGTCCACCCCTGACGCCGGCCACGACACACCCACCCTCGCCAGCCACAGCGCTCCCGCCGTTGCCACCCCGCCTGCGCCCGCGCCCGCGCCCGCCCGCCCCGCTGGCGGGGGCAAGATGGCGCGGCGCGTGCTCTTCGCGGCTGGTGGGCTCGCGCTGTGTGGTGGGTGTGCGGCGCTCACTCCTGTCGCTCTCAACTCGGCCAGGCAGTACACCGAGGACCAGCTGCGCGCCGCGTTCGAAAATGGCGTCACCAGTGCGCGCCAGGCCGTCCTCAATGACCTGAAGCAGCTCGAAGTTGGCGGCGAAATCATCACGCTGGACGCTGCCATCGCGGCCGCCACGCTGACGAAGCTCGCGGTGAAGTACGTCGTCGGGCCCGCGGCCACCGTGATCGTGGCGCTGGGTACCGGTGCGCTGGATATCTTGATCAACGCCCTATCCACCGTCATCAGCGGCATCGGCTATATTCCTGGCGGTTCGCAGTTCGCGCAGCCACTCACGCAGTTGCATGATATGCTCACCGCCTGGCGCCTCAACCTCAGTCTCTTGCCCAAGGAAATCAACCAGTACGCCAACTGGGACGCGGATAGCGCGGAGACCTACCTCAAGGCGCTGCTGGCGAAAATCGAGGCCGAGCAACAGGCCACACCGGGGGCTGCCACGCCCACGCCTACGGCCACCGCGGGGCAGTAA
>CAYQFU010000013.1:19252-48995 GCA_964416775.1 uncultured Ktedonobacterales bacterium | reverse complement strand
GCAAAGTAGCTCCTGATGCCTTCGCGCAAGGGAGTAGAGGGTGCGTAGTTCATCCAATACGGCTCGCCGTATAAACCAATCAATAGTTCGCTTGAGATTGGAAACTATACTTCCCTCGTGATAGTATCGTGATAGTATCCAGCGCCACACGCCTCGCGCGTATTCGAGAGAGCATAGAGAGTCGTTCATGAGCGTTGAGCCCGCCACACCTGTAGACCCCACCACGTTTCGCAAGGTCATGGGTCGTTTCGCCAGCGGCGTTACCGTTGTCACTACCTGTCAGGGCATCCGGCGCGCCGGCATTACCGTCAACGCCTTCTGCTCCGTCTCCCTCGAGCCCCCACTCGTCCTCGTCTGCATCGAGCACCGCAACTACGCGCACGACCTCATCAGCGAATCCGGCATCTTCGCCGTGAATATCCTCTCCAGCGCTCAGGCCGACATCTCCCGCTGCTTCGCCAGCCAGAGCGATGCCAAGTTCAGCGACTTCTGCGGCGTCACCGCCCATGAAGAGGCCACTGGCGCACCCGTCTTCGACGACTGTGTAGCCTTTGTGGATTGTCGCCTGGTCGCCGTCTACCCGGGCGGCGACCATAGTATCTTCCTCGGTCGCGTGGAGGCCCTTGGCAGCACCGATGAGGCGCCGCTCCTCTACTACCGGGGCCAGTATGGCCAGCTCTACGAAAACGAGCTCGAGCTCGGCCCCAGCACCGCCACCCCTCCATAACCCCTATCGGTCGCTCTCGGCAGCTCGCGCCGCCACCCACGCCGCCGCCTTCGCCGCCAACGACTCACCATGCGCGGTTCGCGCCGCCAGCGCTCACCCGGAACCGCCTTTGACGCCGAAAGGAAGTCCAGCCATTCCTACGCCCCAGCTTCCACTCCTGGTGCCGCTCCCTCCCGAGCCGCACCCTCTGCCGGATGAGCAGCGCGCCAGCGCCCTCGAGGCGCTCAACCAGACCATGCGCGCCTGCCGTCTCTGTGTGGAAGCCGGCCACCTGCAGCGAGCCGACTCGGTGGCGGGCTATCGTGGCCGCGTCACCGACCGCGTGATGCTGATCGGCCAGGCGCCAGGGCACCTCTCGATCGAGCGCGGCCTGCCCTTCAGCGGGCCAGGCGGGAGGATCCTGCGGGACTGGCTCGTGCGCGCCGGCTTCGCCCCCGAGGACTTCCGCCAGCGCGTCTACATCTCCGCGCTCACCCGCTGCGACCCCGGCCCGAATCCGCGCGGTGGTGGCGACCGCAAACCCTCCCCCGCCGAGCTGGCCCTCTGCCGGCCCTACCTGCTGCGCGAGCTGGAGCTGATTCGCCCGCGCATCATTCTGGCGGTCGGCGGCATGGCCATCGCGGCCTTCCTGGGCCCCCATCGCCTCGAAGACGTGATCGGCACGAGTGTGGAGCGCAACGGTGCCCACGTGCTGCCGCTGCCTCATCCCTCTGGCGTCAGCCGCTGGCTCAACGCCCCCGATCACCAGGCGCTGCTCTCGCAGGCCCTCGCCCGGCTGAGCACCTTGCGCGCCGCGCTAGACGAGTCGCCGGCTGCACTCCTCCATCCGCCCGCGGACCGCGACGCCCAGCCGCCCCTTCCCGACCGCCCCGTCCCCCGCTCGTCAATCCGGCCGCCCGCGGCGCCATCCCCACGCGCGACCCCTACTGCCTAACGTTCCTGAAGTGAGAGAGGACAACACGTGAGCGACACACACGACACCACCCAGACGCCCCCACGCGTGCTCATCGTCATGGCCCATCCCGACGATGGTGAGTTCAGTTGCGGCGCCACAGTCGCCCGTTGGGCCAGCGAAGGACGCGACATCCACTACTGCCTCGTGACCGATGGCCAGGTCGGCGATGCCGGCGATACCGAGATCACCAGCGAGCAGCTGGCCCAGGTGCGGCAGCGCGAGGCTCGGGCCGCCGCCCGTGCGCTTGGCGTGCGCAACGACGTCATCTTCCTGCATTACATGGACTCGCGCCTGGAGCCGACGCTCGAGCTGCGCCGCGACATCGCCCGGGTCATTCGCATGATCAAGCCCGATGTCATGCTCTGCCAGGACCCAACTGTGCGCTGGTCCGGCCAGGGCTACATCAATCATCCCGACCATCGCGCCGCCGGCGAGGCCACCCTCGCGGCCATCATGCCCGTCGCCAGCACGCGCCTCGCCTTCCCGGAGCTCGCCGCCGAAGGGCTGGCCCCCCACAACGTGCGCGAGATCTATATCTCCGGTACCCAGACCCCCGATCGCTGGGTAGACATCACCGACTTCCTCGACGTGAAGATCGCCGCCCTGCGCGAGCACAAGAGCCAGCTGCGCGATTGGGACCCCGCCGAGGGCGTGCGTCACTGGGCCAGCGAGAATGCCGCCGCCGCGCGCAAGTGCGGACATGACATGCAATATGCCGAGGCCTTCAAATACATCAAATTCAATGAGTGAGGGTGCGGATCGGCGCACGCTCGCCAGGCGCCCAGGGAGCGCCAGCTCGTGCTCCCGGGCGCGGTGCCGTGTGATCGCATCGCCCTACGGCTGGGAGGCGCGCCGTTGCATATGCAGCTCGTGGACCCCCTTCTTGAGGGTGCCCAGCGCGACCGTGGCGCAGGTAGGCCGAGCCATCACGACCTCACGCCCCAGGTCGTCGATCAGCGTTTCAAAGCTGAGGTTCTCGACCTCTTCCAGCGTCATCCCCTGTACCATCTCGGTCACGTACGAAGCGGCAGCCATACTGATTGTGCAGCCCGTGCCCTCGAACGACACGCGCTCGACGTGGCCCTCCGGGTCCACCTTCGCATACATCACGACGTGATCGGAGCAGCCCGGATTGCCGCCTTCGAGGTGAATGTCGGCGTCGGGCATCTCGCCGCGGTTGCGCGGATGCTCATAATGATCTACCAGGAACTCGATCATCTCCTGGCGGTCAATGCTCACAGTCTCTACTCTCTTCCTGCGATAGGGCTATCAGGGCTATCAGGGCTATCAGGGCTATCAGGGTGCGGCGATGCGGCGGGAGAACAGGCCGACCGTGCTTCCCAACTGGCTTGGGGTGCACGGCGCTCCACTCTCGCCGCCGCTCTCACATGGTGGTGTACGCTATTTCTCGATCGGGGCATTCACCAGATTGCCCCACTCCGTCCACGAGCCGTCGTAGTTACGCACGTTGGGATAGCCCAGCAGCTGCGTCAGCACGAACCACGTGTGCGCCGAGCGCTCCCCAATGCGGCAGTAGGCCACCACGTCCTTGTCCGGCGTCACGCCCTTCCCGCCGTAGATGTCGCGCAGCTCCTCCGACGACTTGAAGGTGCCGTCCGAGTTGGCGGCCGTGGCCCAGGGGATGTTCTGCGCGCCCGGAATGTGCCCTCCGCGCGAAGCGCCCTCCTGCGGGTAGTTGATCATATGCACCAGCTTGCCGGTGTATTCGTCGGGCGAGCGTACGTCCACCAGCGCTCGTCCCGGCTGCCCCAGCCCCTGCTCCACCTGGTTGCGGAAGGCGCGAATGCTCAGGTTGGGTTCCTTGGCGTGGTACTCGGTTGGCGCGAACTCCGGCACATCCTTCGTGTACTGGCGGCCCTCCGCCTCCCACTTGGTGCGCCCACCGTTCATGAGCCGCGCTTGCTCGTGACCGTAGAGCTTGAAGAGCCAGTAGCTGTAGGCGGCGTACCAGTTGTTCTTGTCCCCGTAGAAGACTACGGTGGTATCGTTGGAAATGCCATAGCGCCGCATCAGCGCCTCGAATCCCTCGCGATCCACAAAGTCGCGCCGCAGGGGATGCTGGACGTCCGTGTGCCAGTCGAGCTTCACGGCGTTGGGAAGATGCCCAACTTCGTACAGCAGTGGGTCTTCGTCCGCCTCGACGATGCGCACGTTGGGATCGTTGAGATGCTGCGCGGCCCATTCAGTGTCCACGAGCACCTCAGGATGCGCGTATCCGGACGGCGTCTGCGCGGTCGCGCTCGTTGGCGTTGTGTTTACCCCAGCCATAAATCTGCCTCCAGGTGTGTCCATGGCAGCGCGCCAAGTCGGCGCACACCTAATACTTCACTAAGTGTAGCACGTCACGGGATCGCACTTCAACTCGTCCGAACTCGTCCGAACTCGTCCGAACTCGTCCGACACACCGCTACGCGATGCGCATCGACTCGGCATCACCGTTGTTATACCCCACAAGGTAACGCTATGGAAGTGACCGGACGTCCACCACGCGGTCCGCGGAGACTTTTATCACGCCGCGATACAACTTTTCCGTTACGTTAGTCGTTATAAAGAATGAGACCATAGTCGGCGAGGGCGCCGGTAGACGCAGAGTCGCGCGGATGTTTGGCATGGATCGCCGACCGGAGGTGCGTCATGGCACGGAAACACAGTCCGGACAATCCGGACAACTACGACCCAGTGGAGCGCGACGACAGCCGCGACGACAGCCTCGGAGACCAGGAGCTACAGTTCTTGGACGACGCCGCGGAGATGGCTGCCGGCGCCCCCGCGGAAGACACTTCAGCTGCTGTCGACGATGAAACTGTGCCCCCCTCAGAGGAAGACCTGGAGTCCCAGGGCTTCACCCCCGACGAAGTGCGCCGCCTCGTCCTCATCTCGGACCGCGCCGCCCACTCCGCCGAATCTCGCGCCGCAGAAGCTGAGATGCGCCGTCTCCGCTTCACTCGCTGGCTGATCGAGCACGGCGTCCTCGACGAGTGGTCCGCTTGATCGCTCGCGCCCTCATACGCCTGCCGGACTCTCCGGCAGGCTTTTTTTGTCCGTGACCTGCCCATGCCCATGCCCATGCCCATGCCCGCGCCTGTCCGTAAGGGCAGCCGCATTCCTCCCCGTGCACAGGTGAGCGCCCCCACGCTCCCATCCGACCTGGTCGTGATCATCCTCTGTACGCCCCTCGCCAGCGCTGGGCACCCACGGCTTTTGGGCCCTCGACCACGCGCTGCACGACCTTCCCGCGGCGACCCTTGGGCGCTAGCCTGCACGGACTGGCACGAGCAGTGCAAGGAAGGACGGTGCAAACGCTGCCAATTGGACGCAACCGCGAGGAGAGAAGGCCGCATGGGGACCTGGCCCGAGCCGTTTCCGAACGCCGACGAGCTGCGGCTGCCACAGCTCGAAGCCGATGACAGGGCGGACGAAGTCGCGGATGAGGCGAACCGGCGCGCTCGCCTGTGCCTGGAACACGGACGCGAGGCCGCCGAGGCCCTGCTTCGCGTGATGGACGATCCGCTCTTGCGCGTCATGTTGCGCGCCAGCTTCCGCCCCATTACCGATCTGGATGTCGTGCCCGTCACGCCCTGTCCGTATTGCCTGGACGGCGCCCTCCGCGTCGCCGGAACCGTTCGCGCCCGCGGTGGGCGCCAGATCGTGCGCGCCTGCGACACGTGCGGCGCCGTCCAGATTGGAGAGCGGCGCATTGATCCTGGCGCCCACCGCCACCGCCCCTCCGTTTCATAGGGCGGTCCGCCAGCGTCTCGCACGCGCCCCCAAGAGACCTCAGACTCACCTCGCCAGCACGCCAGCAGGCCAGCACGCCAACAGGCCCGTCTCATGTCGAGACGGGCCTGTGTGGTCATTGCCTGGCGGGTCAGCCATCCCGACCCCGTTATGCGAGGATTGCTTCCTCTTCGCGCTCGGTTCGGACCTTGCGTGGGTGCGCGCGCAGCCCGCGCGTGCCGGGAATGCGCTGCGCCAGTCCGCTCACCAGCAGTGGCAGCGCCAGCGCCGGCTCCACATCCACGGCCACGACTCCATCTCCTGCTGGCGTCTGCCCCTGTGCCACACCCACGTACACCGCGCCCGCCGGCGTGCCAGCCGCGGCACCCGCGACATCGCGCGCCTGGGCTACGAACGCCTCGGGCAGCCCGCGTCCCACGTAGATGCTTGCCACGTGCGGCCGCGTGCTCAGGTCACGTGCCAGCCCCGTCAGGTCTTCCAGCGGATCGAGCCGCAGGTCCACACCGTCCGCCCGTGCCGCCAGCATCGCCGCTCCAAACGGCCCCGCCAGCAGGTCGGGTGCGTAGATCGGCATGCCCGCCGAGGCCGCTGCCTGCAGCAGCCCCTTGCGCGGCGCGCGGCGCGGAAGCGCCTCTCCCAGCGCGCGCATGAACTCTCGCCCGCTTCCGACGATGCGGTCGCCATCCGTTGCCAGCGACGCGGCGAAGCGCGTGATGAAGGCCATGGTGTGGCCCCGATCGGCCTCCGTCGAAGCGATCGCATCACCATCGGCGTAATGATTGTGTCCCAGGGCTTCGTGCAGATCGGCGAACAGGTCCTCGCCGGTCGCCACCACCACATCGACGTACCGGTGCTCCACGGCATACACCAGCAGCTCGCGCAGGCCAGCCGCCACCACCGGCGCGGAGAGCGTCAGCGCCAGCGAGCACGCCGGATCGCGTGCCAGTCGCTCCCACTCACCCAGCGCTCTGCTCAGCGCCCGGCCGCCCAGGCCGATTCCCCCGAGCTTGTCCAGCAGCCCACTGATCGAGGCTGTCGGGTTCACCTGCACCGGCTCCATCGCATGCGGCGACGTACCCGATCCGTCCACTGACACGTCGTGCGCGCCACTCAGTGCGAGCACTCGCGCTCCACCGCGCGCGCTCGACGCCCCGCCCGTTCTATTGTCCCCGTCCTGCTCTTGCGTGGGATGGTCCGCTGCGCCCGTGACGCCCTTCGCGTCCGGCTGCGGCGCACTCGGTCCATAGGTGCCTACATCAGGCGTCACCCCGTACTGCGGCCAAATCATCTGCCCGCCAGCAGTCGCGTCGCCTGCCACCGGTGTGTGCGCGAGCGCATCGGTGCGGCGGGCCAATAGCTCCGCGCGCGCCGCTGGCTCTTCCAGCGACACCGTCTCCGTGCTCACGATGCCCGCGGCCAACCGCGCCTCCGCGGCGGCGATCAGCTCGTCGTTGGCGCCGTTGGCGCCATGGTGGGGTCCGCGGAAGGAGAGGCCGCGCTGCACGAGCATACGATCCATCTCGCGGACGTCGAGGGCATCCTTGATGTACTGAATGGCCTTCTCGTGGTCAAAGTTCTTGCACGAGAAGATGTCCATCGTAAAGTAGTCGAGGGCGGGGAAAGTGTGGATGGCGATGTGGCTCTCCGCGATCACTACGATGCCGGAGACGCCCGAGTATGCCGGGTCTGGAGCCTGGTACTCGAACATATAGGGGCCGCCGATTTTGGTCATGCCGATGGCGGCGGGATAGTCGCTGAGGAGCTGCTCGATCAGAATGCGATCACCCAGCTTCTGAGTGTCGCAACGGGTGCCGTCAATGATCAGGTGAGGTCCAAACAACTGCACGTCCCTTCTGCGACCACGAAGTCGCTAGCTGTCTCCCGACTGGAAACACGCGATGTACCAGCTCAAGTAGCTGCCTGCCAGGGCTCCGCGCTCGCGCAGTGCCGCGGCCGGAGTGCCATCGGTACTCATACAGTCCCTTTCATTCGTCGCGCTCCCTATCCCCAATACATCCACCGTTCATGCGCCCAGAGGCGCGGGGGAACGCCGCGGGTATCGCGTGGGGAGGCGGCGCGACGTAGGCGACCCGTGCGGAGGCTATTCACTCCGCAGCCGTAGAACTATACATAGCGAAACGGGCAAAAGTCAACCCCAGCTACAATTCCGCCCGCAAGAAGCCAGACCTCGCCACGACAGGCGCCAGGCGGAGGATCAGCGATGGTGTTTCAGGTGGGCTCGCCCGCCGCGTACGTGCGGCTCGCATCTCGAACACCGAGCCGTCCGCCGCCGCACCAGCGCGCCTCTCCTCACGTCAGCACCGTTTCCGCATCTCGACGTGAGGCGAAGAATGGATACCATGCGCCTCTTTGCGCGTTCAGAGCTAAGGCGGGTCGTTCTCGTATCCGACGCTGGCCCAATCCGTGCCACGGCATGGTGCAGGCGCTTGCGTGCGGCGCGCCCGTACCGTTGAGAAGACGTATCGCGCGCAGACGCTATGCATGATACTCCCGGGCTGAAGCGCTGTGAGGCTGAAGCGCTGTGAACAGGTCGCACACGCTAACATTGTGCAATGTTTGCACGAGTCGCCGCGCAACACGAGTCGGCGCGAAACTAGTGTGTAGCTTCGGTCGTAATACTAGGTGAGGAGGCTACTACGCCTAGGCTGAATGTCCTCTGTGAGAAGGATCACTGTCGCTGAGCGTGATCCGGTAGTATAGTAGGCCGAGGAGGAACTGTACATGGGGACAGGATCAGCCTCTGTCAGAGCAGGTGCGGTGTCAGATTTTTTGCTCCCGAAAGTCAGGTGAATACCTGATGCGGTAGCATATGGTCCTGGGTATACTTCGGGAAGAATGGACAAATCGTGTGCATGGGCGCGTTCGTTCTTCCCCTCACGCGGCGCCTCGCGGCGCGGGGTGAGAGTAGGCGCGGCTCGGGTCCGCTGCGAGACCCGAGGTTAGGAGTGCGCGAGATGACTGCCACGCGACCGGAAATGCTCGACACTGCTGAGCGGCTGTTGCGGCAGGCGTTTGAGCCGGATGAGTCAGTTGAGTCGGCCCAGGTTGAGATCGAAGCCAGTGTGAGTACGCTCGAAGTTCGGGTGGACTCACTGGACGACGTACCGGAGCCAACGGACGCCGAGCTTGCCGAGTTGAGCGCGGCGGAGGAAGACGCGCTGTACGGCAAAGGAGCCGGCTCCTATGGCGGCGCCGACGGCAGTGAAGACGCGTTCCAGAGTTATCTGCACGACATTCGCGGGCTCTCGCTGCTCTCCCACGATGAAGAGCTTACGCTCGCCAAGCGCTCGGCCGCCGGTGATGGGCGGGCGCGGCGCCGGCTGATCGAGGCCAATTTGCGCCTGGTCATCGCCATCGCCCGCCGCTACACCAACTCCGGCGTCCCATTGATCGACCTCATCCAGGAAGGGAATCTCGGCCTGATGCGCGCGGCCGAGAAGTTCGATTGGCGGCGCGGCTGCCACTTTGGCACCTATGCCACCTGGTGGATTCGCCAGGCCATCAGCCGCGCCGCTGGCGAGCAGTCCCGGCTGATTCACCTGCCCGAGCACGTGGCCACCCGCCTGCGCAAGGTGCGACGTATCGCCTCCCAGCTCTCGCAGGAGAACGGCGGCGATCCGCTGCCCGAGCAGATCGCCGGCGCGGCTGGTATGCCCCTCGAAGAGGTGGACGACCTGCTGCACGTGACCGAGCAACCCATCTCGCTCGACGCCCCCGCCGATGTGGACAACCGCCTCTCGCTCTCCGATACGCTCGAAGATCCGGGCATCCAGGCGCCGGCGGATATCGCCTCCCAGCACCTGCTCGGCGAGGAGCTGCACCGCGCGCTTTCGCAGCTCACCCAACGCGAGCGGTCGGTCATCATCCTGCGCTACGGCATCGGTGACGGTCGCAGCCGCACCCTCCTCGAAGTGGGCAAGGAGCTCGGCATCTCGCGTGAGCGCGTCCGCCAGCTCGAGATGGTCGCGCTGGCCAAGCTGCGCAGCGCCAGCGTCACCCAGTCATTGCGCGAGTCGCTGTAAGCCTTCATGCCTTCGATTTCGATTGGCAGACAGAGTAATCCCCCCGGCGGCCGCCGGGGGGATTTGCGCTATGCGTTCCCGTGACCTCACTCACGCGCCCACGTAGCGCGCGTATACCGAGCGCGCGACAGCAGGATCGTCCGTTCCCTTCACGATCGCTCGCGCGTCTGGAAACACGGTCACCTCGTAGCCGTCCACGCGCAACCGCAGCAGAAAGTCATTCTGCGCCACCTCGCCCACCGGCCGCAGCCGCTCCGCCAGCGCCGCCAGGTCCAGCCGCGCCTCCTGCCCTTCCGGCCCGCGCATCCCCCTCACCTGCACCGCGTTCCGGCCGCACAGCGTCGTGCCCTGCGACACGTCCTCCGCTTCCAGGTACTCGTATTCGCCGCGCCCGCAGGTAGGACAATCCGGCTGCCGCGGCACTTCCAGCCGGTCGAATGTGTTCTCCCAGAGATCGATCCAGGTCATCCCGCGCACGACGCGATCGCTGCCCACGAGGATCTTGAGCGCCTCCGTGGACGCCATGCCCGCCACCGCGCCGACGATGCCGTTGAGCACCCCCGCCGTGTCACAGGTCGGCGTCGTACCCGGCAGCGGCCGCTCAGGAAACACACAGCGCAGACACGCGGTGTCCCCTGGCAGCACGTTCATCGTCACGCCGTACGACGCGATCACCCCACTGTAGATCCACGGCACGCGTTCCCGCACACTCGCGTCGTTGAGCAAATAGCGCGTCTCGAAGTTGTCCGTCCCGTCCATCACCAGGTCCGCGCCGGCCATGAGCGCTTCCACATTGTCCGCGGTGACGTCCTGCACCAACGCTTCGACGGCGACCTCGCTGTTGACCCGGCGCAGCTTCTCCGCCGCCGCCACCGCCTTGGGCAATCCCCGCGCGATGTCCTCCTCGTCGAAGAGAATCTGCCGCTGCAGGTTATTGACCTCGATGTAGTCCCGGTCCGCGATGCGCAACCGGCCCACCCCCGCCCGCGCGAGATTGTTCGCCAGCACCGTCCCCAGCGCGCCGCAGCCCACAATCGCCACTGTCGCCGCGCGCAGCCGATCCTGACCCGCTGGCCCGATGCCCGCGAAGAGTGTCTGGCGCGAATAGCGATCCTGCCGCGTCGCGCTGAGCGCGGCCATCGCGGCCATCGCGGCGCCACCAGCCGCGCTCTGGCCTGATGCGGAATCTGACATACACCTGCTCCCCCCACACGCAGCCGCTCGGGATGGGTACCGTGACACGCTGGTGCCAACTCAACGTCTAGGACCTTCGGGCGGGTCACCGGCACAATGATGACCCGAGTGTATCACATCGCAAAGTGCGGGCCGGAGCCGCCTGTAGAGCGGCCTGAAATGGCACAAATGGGTAGTTGGATTGGCAGACGGCCTATGGTAGAATCGCAGTACGTGAGCAGAGCGGCGTCGTGGCGCGCGTAATATACGCGGTGGATGAGGTGGGGGTGCGTGGTGGAAGTGCACGGCGACGTGGACGTCCCACAGGGTGCGGGTACCCAGGCGACAACCCACAAAAAGGTGCTGGTCATTGACGACAGCCCAGTGATTGTAGAGCTTGTTCGGCACGCCATCGAGTTGCAAGGAAAGTACGCCGTCGTCGTCGCCTACGATGGCGCGCAGGGGCTGGAACAGTATTACAAAGAGCATCCTGACTGCGTCATCGTAGATGTCATGATGCCCAAAATGGACGGGTTCCAGTTCGTGCGCTGCCTGCGCGGGGACAATAGCTCCAGCCAGACTCCACTCATCATCCTCACCGCGTTGGCCAGCCCCGACAAGGAGCTGACGGGCTTCCTTTCCGGTGCCGATGAGTACCTCACCAAGCCCTTCAAACCTAGCGTGCTCTGCGCCGCCCTCGACCGCGTGCTCATGGTAACGCCGCAGGAGCGCGAGCAACGTCTCAAGCAGCTAGCCGATGGCGCCGCTCAAGAGCAATAGTCGTCTGCTTTCCCTGGCCCGGAAGTACGCGCGGCCCTGGGAGCGTTCGTAGGAAGTGAGCTGAGTGTGGCGGCAGAGCCTCTGGTACGCAGTGCCGGACGAGATGAAGCGCTGCATGTGCTCGTCGTGGATGCCAACACGACGGCGCGCTCACACGTGCAGGTTGCCCTGGGTGATGGGTTCGACGTGCGCTTCGCGGCCTCCATGGAAGAGGCGGTCCGGGCCCTGGGAGAACATCTCCCCGACCTCGTCGTGAGCGAGGTGGACCTGCCCGCGGAAAGCGGGCTCACCCTCTGCGAATACGTGCGCTCATTGCCCGATGGCGTGCGCCTGCCGATCATGCTCCTGACGGGGCGTGATTCGATCCAGGACAAGGTGGCAGGCTTCCAGGCCGGAGCCGACGATTATGTCGTCAAGCCCCTCGACCCGCGCCTCTTTTTCGCCCGCGTGCGCCTTCTCTGCCGCATCAAAGGCATCGAGCACCGGCACACCGCGGATCTGTAGACCGCCTGAACTGAACGGCGGGCGTTGGTCCTGGTCGCTTGCCAGGCCCTTGACACACCTATGGCAACTGCCCTATACTCGTCAAGGCGGTCCTGCGATCTGGTGGGACCGGAGTGAAGGAGATGGCGACGATGACAAGCTACTGCGGCATCACCCACAGCAGCCCGGGCATCGTTGTGCCCGTCGCCCGGCTGCGCGTAGCGCCTATCGGCGCTGCCTTCAGTGGCCGCAGTGCGCCCATTTCCTTCACCTGGCGCGTTCTCAGGACTTGACGTCTCGATAGCCGAACGCGCGGGACCGGTTCCCGAAGGACCATGGGCAGCGATGATGACGCAGCCCATGGTCCTTTTTGTTGTCTCTTGCCGGGTCCCCGCTCAGGCCCGACTCGGCGTGCCCCGAGGGGAGGATTCTCTTGGCGACTCTCAGTAGTGATCGCGCCCCCGACACCCATCCCGCACCCGAGTCGCGTATGCCGCACCTGACGAGCGCACTCTCGGAGGCGGAGCTCGCCCGACTCGACGCCCATCCTGCCCTCGAAGTAAGCCACGTCTCCAAGCGCTTTGCCAAAGATGACGCACGCCTGGTATGGCTGCGTCGCCGGTTCAAACCGGCGGATGCTGCCAACAAGCGGCACGTCGTGCGTGCCGTCGAGGACGTGACGCTCACCATTCACCGGCGCGAGATCTTCGGCGTGCTCGGCTCCAATGGCTCGGGCAAGTCCACCCTGATCCGCCTCCTCTCCACGCTGCTTATTCCGGATGAAGGTTCTGTCCACGTCTTCGGCCACGATGTCGTGCATGAGGAGCGCGCCGTGCAGCGGCTGATCAACCGCGTCAGTGTCGAGGCGGCCTTCTTCCGCAAGCTCAGCCCAATGGAAAACCTGCTCTATTCAGCGCGGCTCTACGGCCTGCCGATGGGCCAGGCGCGCGAGCAAATCAACGCCGTGCTGCTGCGCCTGGGAATACGCTCCGATCGCATCAACCGCCCGCTGGAGCACATGTCGCGCGGCATGCAGCAGAAAGTCGCCATCGGCCGGGCGTTCCTCACGTCGCCCATCCTGCTGCTGCTCGATGAGCCAACCACGGGCCTGGACCCACGCTCGAAGCAGGACGTGCAGCGCTTCGTGCTAGAGCTGCGCGACACGCACGACGCGACCATCTTGCTCACCACGCACGACATGGATGAAGCCGATGCCCTGTGCGACCGCATTGCCATCATCGATGGCGGCCGCATCGTCGCCCAGGACACGCCAGAGGGGCTCAAGCGGGCCGTCGGTGAGCGGCTGGAGTTGAACCGGCCGGCGACGCTGACCGAAGCGTTCATGGCCTTCACCGGCCGCGATTGGGAGCAGGACGAGCCCGAAGACGAAGACGAGGACGCGAATTAGGGCTGCACGCTGCGTCTGGCACGCAGTGACCCACAGAGAGGAGAGGCTACCGTGATCGAAACCATACGCCATCGCGGCCCGCGCATGGATACCCGCGAGGCCGCGCGCCAGCTTGGCAGCGAAGCCGCCAAAGGCCTCGCCTTCATCGAGCGCAACTGGTATCTCACCAAGCGCTACGCCTGGTGGGAGCTGGTCTGGATTACCTACAACGTCGTCAACGCGCTCAGCGTCACCTTCATCGCCGCCGCGATGCAGAAGACGATCCCGAACGTCCACTTCACACAGGCCCAGATCAACGAGGCGGTCATGTACCTCGTCATCGGCACGGCCATCTGGAGCTTCGTGAGCGTGGTCTTCGACAACGTGACCGAAACCGTGACCATCGAGCGCTGGGAGGGCACCATCGAGTACACCTTCATGGCGCCTGTCTCGCGGCTGACGCACATGTTCGGCATGTGCATCTTCGCCATCGTCCACGGTCTCGTGCTCACCGTGGTGCAGTTGGTGGTGGTCAGCCTCTTCTTCCACCTCGACATCGGCCATGTGAACTGGGGCGCGGGCGCGGTGATCCTGCTGGTGGGCAGCATCTCGTTCATCGGCCTGGGGACGATGGGCGCGGTCCTGCCGCTGCTCTACACCGAGCGCGGCGCCCAGATGACCTACATCATCCGCGCCGTGATGCTGCTCGTGTCGGGCGTCTACTACCCCATCTCCGTGCTGCCTGGCTGGCTGCAGCCGCTCTCATGGTTCTCGCCAGCCACCTACGTGCTCGATGGACTGCGCCGCGCCATCATCCAGGGCCAGGGTCTCGGCCCCCTGTGGGGCGACGTCTGGCCGCTGCTGATCTGCGGCGTGGTGAGCCTGCCACTTGGCCTGGCGATCTTCAGCGCGGGCGAGCGGTTTGCCAAGCGCACTGGCCGGCTGAAGCGCAATGGATAGCATCTACGACGTCGTGTACATGGACTGTCTGGCAACCGAGTTCACCAGCCCACTGCCGCGCGTGATCGCGCTGCCCGAGCAGTCTGCCACTCGCTAACACCACAAACAGGAGACGACACACCATGATAGCGATACTTCCCCTTGGCGTGTGTATTCGCGCGCCGACACGCGACGATGCTGGGGCCCTGGCGGACCTGATCAACGCGTGCGCGCTCGCCGTCGGCGACGTACCTGATCGCACCGCCAGCGCAGTCCTCAGCGACTGGGATAGTCCGCGCTTCAACCTGGCGCGCGACGCGTGGATCGCGGAGGATACGTCCGGGCGCGTCGTCGGCTATGAGGAAGGGCTAACCAGCGCGGACGCGACGCTCATCGAGCTGGATGGCTACGTCCATCCAGACGCGCTAGGCCAGGGCATCGGCACCTATCTCGTGCGCACCGCCGAAGCGTGGGCGCAGGCAAGGGTGACCGAGCCGGTCACCGTGCGCGCAACGGTGGACGGCGCCAGCACGCACGCCCACCAGCTGTTCACCGGCGAGGGCTTCGAGCCGGTTCGACAGTTCTGGCGCATGGAGATCGAGCTGCGCGAGCCGCCACCCGCACCGGACTGGCCAGCTGGCCTCGGCGTGCGCACAGTCGTGCCGGGGCGGGACGACCGGCGGCTTTACGCCGCCGTCGAAGCGGCCTTCGCGGACCATTGGGGCCACGTGCCCGTCTCGTACGAGGACTGGGCACATCGCCACCACGGTGTCGACCCGACGCTGTGCTTCCTGGCAGTCGCTGGAGAGGAGATCGCCGGCGCCGCGATGTGCATCACCCGTCTGGAGAGCGGCTGGGTACGCAATCTGTCCGTCCGGCGACCGTGGCGCCGGCAGGGCCTCGGATTGGCTCTGCTGCACCACGCATTCGGGGCGTTCTATCAGCGCGGCATACCTGTCGTCGGTCTCGGCGTGGACTCGCAGAATCCCACCGGCGCCACGCGACTCTACGAGCGCGCCGGCATGCACGTGCGTGTGCGCTACGACACGTTCGAGAAGACGCTCTATCCGCTCGCTCAATCTCCGTCGTAACCACGTCCCGTGGGCTGCTCATCCAGTGCCCACGTACGCTCATCGTTCGGGCCAGTGGGGCGTCCATGCGATCGCCCCACTGCCAACCTCATATCGCGGGAGAGGCACATCATGTCCATGTCGTTCTCGTTCAGCGCCGGCCGCCGCTACGGCAAGACCGCCGTCATGGCCGCGACCAGCGCCGTCGGCGAGAGCCGCCTCTTCCTCATTGATTATCTCGTGCGCCTCGTGCGCGTGGTGGTGCTGCTCGCCATCTGGCGCACCGTCCTGCCCACCCACGGCGCCGTCTCCGGCATGACGCTCGGCGCGGTGCTCACCTATACCTTGATCGCGGAGGTATTCAATGAGCAGCTTATCTGCAGAACGGAGCTAACCAGCGATCTCTGGCAGGGGTCTATCGCCACGCGCCTCCTCCTGCCCATGAGCATGGTGGAGCACTACGCCGCCGACATGTTCGGTCGCTGGGCTGTCGGCCTCTGTGTGTTCTCGCTGCCGCTGCTGCTCGTAGCGCCGCTGCTGGGCGTGAATGCACTACCTGCCAGCCCTGGTGCGCTCGCGCGCTTCGCGCTCAGTCTGCCGCTCGCCATCTCTGTCGGGCTCGCGCTCGAGTTCCTGTTCGCCGGGCTCATCGTCGCTCTGGAGCAGGCCGTATGGGTTGTCGAGCGCATGCGTGCCGCAGTCACAGTGGTGCTTTCCGGCTCGCTCCTGCCGCTGGCGCTGCTGCCCTGGGGCATCGGGAATGTCTTCGCGTGGCTACCGTTCTCGTCTATGGCGTCGGCACCCTTGCAGATCTACACCGGGACAGGCAACGCCACGTTGCTCCTGCTCGTGCAGGCTGGCTGGTCCGTCGTGCTCTGGCCGCTGGCGCTCTGGCTCTGGCATGCCAATCGTGAAAAGGTGGTGGGATATGGTGGATAGCACGAAGACAGGGGCCCGGTCGGGCGCGATGCGGCGGCTGCTCGCCCTCTGGCGGCTCTACGCCACGATGGACCTGCTGTGGATGATGCGCGACCTCCAGTCGCTGCTCATCTTCTTCCTCTCGGACACCGTCGTCAACGTGGCCGGCGTCACGAGCACCTTCCTGTTGGTCGAGCGATTTGACCGCATTGGGCAGTGGACCAGACACGAGGTCATCTTCATGCTGGGCTATGGCCTGCTCGTCCAGACACTCCCTTCCATCTTCTTCAACTTCAATCTGGCCTTTGTCAGCCGGCGCATTGGCCGCGGGCAGCTCGACCACATCCTCATTCAGCCCCAGCCCATCTGGATGGCGCTGCTGACCGACGGGTTTGCCCCGTTCTCCGGCGGGCTGACGCTGGTGCCAGCGGTCGCGGTGCTGGTCTGGGCCACGGCGCAGCTTGGGCAGGCTGTTACGCCCGGCTGGCTGGGACTGCTTGCGCTCAACGTCACGGCCTCCGCGGCCATCGCGCTGGCCTACTCGTACCTCTGGGCCAGTCTGGCCTTCTGGGCGCCGCGCGCCGCCGAGGAAATCAACACTTCCACCTGGAGAATGCTCAGCCAGCTGTCTCCGTTCCCGCTCGACGGCGTGGCCCCCGTGTTGCTTGGCGGCCTGCTGACCGCTGTGCCGGTCGGGCTCCTCGCCTGGTATCCTTCCCGCGCGCTGCTGGGTCTTGACCACGCCGCGCTCGCGCCGTATGTCACGCCCCTGGCCGCGGTCGCCTTCTGTGGGCTGGCCACCTGGGCATTTCGTAGAGGATTGGTGCACTATGGTCGCACAGGCTCACAACGCTACCTCGCCCTCGGACACCGTAGTTGAGCTTTCCGGCGTCTGCAAGGTCTACCGGCAGAAGCAGCGCTCGGCCGAGCTGGGCAGCGTCTTCCGCAATCTGCTGCGCGCGCCGATCCGCACGATCGAGGCGCTCAAAGGCATTGACTTGACGGTGAACCGTGGCGAGATCGTCGCTTATGCGGGTCCCAACGGCGCCGGCAAGAGCACCACCGTCAAGCTGCTCTCTGGCCTGCTCGCCCCCGACGCTGGCAGTGTACGCGTGTTTGGGCTCGACCCCGTGCGCGACCGCGTGCGCTACGTCAGTCACATCGGCGTCGTCTTCGGCCAGCGAACGGAGCTGTGGTGGGATCAGCCTATCGCCGCCAGCTACGACTGGAAGCGTGTCGTGTGGGACATCCCCTGCGAGCGCTATGAGCGTATGCTTGGTCTCGTTCGTGAGCTGCTCGGTCTCGACGAGTTCTTCAAGAGCCTGGCCCGCGAGCTGAGCCTGGGGCAGCGCATGCGCGCGGACCTGGGTATGGCTCTCCTCCACGAGCCGGAAATCCTGTTCCTCGACGAGCCGACGCTTGGCCTGGATGTGCTGGCCAAGCGCGACATGCTGCGCTTCGTTACCGACCTCAACCGCGAGAAGCACGTCACCGTCATGGTCACCAGCCACGATATGTCCGATCTGGAGCAACTCGCCGGTCGTGTCGTGATGGTGCACCGCGGCAGCATCGCCTATGACGGCGACTTCGACCGCCTGCGCCGCACGTATGCCGACCGCCGCCGCCTGCTCATCGAGACGGCCGCCGGGCCGGCTCCCGTGCTGGAGGGCGCATCACTCGTCAACAGCGACGGCAGCCGCCACGAATTCGTCTTTGACGCCGCGCGCGTGCGCATCGCCACCTTGCTAGAGCAAGCGTCGGCGCAGGTAGAGGTGCTCGACGTGGAGACGCACCGGGCTCCGATAGACGACGTCATCGCCGACATCTACGAATCCTGGCAGCGGGATACCAGCGCGAGCGCAATCGCTCAGGTCACCGGCTGATCGTACCTCCGAAAGGATCTACTTATGTACGCGACTACCCTTCCCGACGAGCTCGTCATCCGCGCGCCCATCGTGGACGACGCCGACGCCGTGAGTGAGCTCTACAACACGTGCGCCCTGGACGAGATCGGCGCCGCCATCACCACTCCAGCCGAGACGCTCAAGATGTGGCGCCTTCCAGGCTTCGATCTCCAGCGCGATGCCTGGATCATCGAGACGCCTGAGGAGCAGGTGGTGGGCTACATGGACGTGTGGAGTCCCGAGCCGTACGCTCATCTCTACTGCGATGGCCGCGTACAGCCCGCCTACCACGGGCGAGGTATCGGGGCCGCGCTGCTACGACTGGCCGAGACACGCGCTCGCGAGCTCATGGCGCGCGCTCCCAGCGACGCGCGCGTCGTGCTCACCGCCAGGACCGAGAGCGCCAACACGGCCGCCCGGCGGCTCTTCGAGCGCCAGGGATATGTGCACGTGCGCAGCTTCTGGCGCATGGGCATTACGCTCGACCACGAACCGGCCGCGCCCGAGATTCCCGCGGGCATCACCATCCGCGCGATGATCCCGGGCCGCGAGGAGCGAGCTGTCTTCGAAGCCGACGAGGAGGCGTTCAAAGATCACTACGACCACCACCCGATCCCGTTCGAGACCTGGCTCGACTGGCAGACCTCCGATGATCCCGAGCAGCATGACCCAGCGCTCTGGTTCCTGGCTCTGGATGGGGAGCAGATCGCGGGCATCGCGCTATGCGAGCCGAAGACGACGGAGGATCCCGCGGAAGGCTGGGTGAGCACGCTTGGCGTGCGCCGCCCCTGGCGCAAGCGCGGCCTGGGCCTCGCGCTGCTGCGGCACGCCTTCCGCGCGTTCTATCGGCGCGGCACGTACCGGATCGGGCTGAACGTGGACGCCTCAAGCCCGACCGGCGCGACCCGCCTCTACGAGCGCGCCGGTATGCGTGTCGTGCGCCAGCACGACTCGTACGCCAAAGAGCTGCGGCCAGGCCGCGACCTCAGCGGAAACTGAATGGAGGCGGCGATGGAGCTCGCGATCTTCACGGGCTTGCAAGCTTCCGGCAAGACGACGTTCTATCGCCGCTGTCTCGCCGCAACGCACGAACACATCAGCAAGGACCGCATGCGTGCCGTCCGACATAAGGGCCAGCGCCAAACACAGCTGATCGAGGCGGCGCTGCGGGCGGGCCGATCCGTCGCGGTGGACAACACCAATCCCACGGTGGAAGATCGCGCTGAATTGCTACGCCTGGGCCGTGCCCATGGTGCGGAGATCGTCGGGTACTACTTCGAGTCATCCGTCGCCGAAAGCCGCAAGCGTAACAGCCAGCGCACCGGACGCGAGCGCGTGCCCGACGTCGCCATCTACGCCACCGCCAAACGCCTCGTCCCACCCTCGCCGTTGGAAGGATTCGACCGGCTCTACATCGTCCGCATGACATCTGACGGCGCGTTCGAGTGCCGTGCATAGGCCGGCGTCCGGCTCATCAGCGACTGTCGTACAATGCCCAACACACCATGTACTGCTGAGGAGGAGCGCACAATGGCCATGACCTACAAATTCGGCCTCTTGACGCTGTATTACCGCGACGTGGAAGCCGCGAAGTCCTTCTATGCCGATACGCTGGGCATCCCTGTCGTGCCCGAGCTCACTGGCACCGGCTTCGTCTTCCTCAAGCCGGCGTGGGGGACCCCTATCGCCCTGGTGAACGATGCGAATTTCCCTGGCGGCGCCCCGAGCCAACAGGGAGGCTTCCAGCTGGGCCTCGAAGTCGAGGATCTGGATGCCGCGCTCGCCGAGTGGCAGGCCAAAGGCATCGAGATCGTCTCCGGCATCAGCGACATGGGGGCTGGACGTACGTTCCTCGCCCGCGGCCCGGAGGGCCAGTTGATCTCCGTCTATCAGCTCTACGACCAGGTGCGCGACTTTCGGCGGGGGCTTGGGATGTAGGTGGCGGCCGATCAGTATCGCCGCCGGCGTCCTATTCCCGCGAAGGCGAGCAGCCAGCGCACGAACAGCACCACCACGTTCAAGTGGAGTGGCAGCGCCCGCAGGCGGCGTGTGGACGTCGCGATGGCGCTGCCGCGCACGTGGCAGACGTCGGCCAGCCCGTGCGCTCGCGCATGCGCGGCTACCCGTCGCAGGAACTCCACATCCTCGGCCAATCGCAGGTCCGGCCGAAATCCTCCAAGCGTCAGAAACAGCTCGCGCTCGCAGAACAGCATCTGCGCGCGGATGCCGAAGAGCACCTTCCCCACCTCCGTCAGCGCGAAGAAGCCCCGCTCCAGCGGGTGCTCGGAGTCAGCGACGACGCGAATGCTCCCCGCCAGGTGCCCTGCCCGCCGCCGTGCCACCACAGCGCGCACCAGCGTTGGCTCCATGCGAGAGTCCGCGTCGAGGAAGATCAGCACATCTCCCCGCGCCGCACGCGCTCCGCGATTCTTGGCGCGCCCCACACCCAGCTCTGGCTCCCGCACCACAACGACCGCAAGTCCCGCACACTCCGCCGCGAATGCCCAGGCCAGGGCTGCGGTCCCATCCGCCGAGGCATTGTCCACCACCACACACTCCAGCCGGTCGGAAGGATACTCTTGCGCCGCCACCGAGGCCAGCGCCGCGCGAATATACTCGGCCTCGTCGTGCGCCGGAATCACGACCGACACCCGCTCCAGTGTGGCTGGCGTCGCTTCTCGTGGTCGCTCCTCATCGCGCGGTGAGTCCTGGAGTGCCCGAGCAATGGTCTCAGCCATGACCGAACACCTCCGCGAAGGTTGACACCTGCCAGCCCTCCTGCTGCACCATGGTACGTACGACGTCGAGCGTCCGGCGCATACCCGAAGCGCGCGATCCTCGCTGTGGGTGCAGGTACACCCGCGCCACCCTTGCCCGCGCCAGTGCCACGGGGCGTACCGCCATGTTGAGCAGCTGGACGCCCGCTTCGTGCGCGGGTGACGCTCCCATGTAGCCGAAGCCCGGCAGCCAGCGGCTAGACCCGGTGGCGAGATCGCGCACAGAGAACATGGAAATGATGTAGCGCATGCCTGCCGCGGCAAGTCCCTCCGCACCTTCGGCCGAGAGCAGCCACCCGGGCGCGCAGAAGTAGACGGGCCGCGGCAGACCTGCCCGCGCCAGCGTCTCGACGCCATCCACGACCACTCGCGATGCCTGCGAGGCGGTCAACGTGAGGAACTCCGCCGCGTCCGCGGCAAAGAGCGTCCCCCGCAACCGCGCGAGCGCGGGCCCGCGCATTGGTCCGCGGGGCCTGTGTTCATACCCGTGCAGCACCAGCTCGCTGCCACCGGCCACCTGCGCACGCAGCAGCTCCGCCAGCCCCGCCGCTTCGTCGAGCGGATACCGGCCGTGCCAGTTGGGCACCACTTTCAGGACGCAGCGGTGCACCCCCATGGCGGCCAGCGCTTCGAGCTGCGCGCGGATCTCATGCTCGAACGGCGGCGCCACATCGTGCAACGAGACGATCAGCCGGCGCTCCCTCCGGCCATTCCCAACCGATGTCACCTGACCCCCCACATGGGACTCATCACACGGGACTCATTACGCGGGACCAATCACTCGGCGCGACTCGGATCTCGGGACAGGGTTCTCTCTTGCCGGTTGCGTGCCGCCGTTCGGACCGCTCGCTCGGACTCGCCTGAGGGCATCATTCGGAATCTGGTTGAAGTGTTGCGCCTTCGACCGACGGGCGTCCACAACCGGACGAGGGCGCATCTCCATGCGCCGCTACGAAGAGCAGGTGTCCACCGGAGGAGGGCGCATCTCCATGTGCCCTGACCATGGGCGAGCGGGGCATCCAGATCTGGTATCGATCATGGCTGCGCCTCGGCCAAAGACGAGACGGCCGGCATCTCAGCGCTCACGCGCCAGATGCCGGCCGCCCTATGGCATGTTCGATCCCCCGCTCACTCAGTGGCGGGCCACCTGGCTGGAGGTCACACCCAGCCGCTGGCCGAGCGACTCGTACTGCTCGCGGATGGGCGTGGGCAGCCGGTCACCGAACGGAGCCAGGAACTTGCCGAGATGCTGCCAATCCTGAATCCAGTCGGCAGGGTGCACACTCAACAGCGACTCGACGGTGCTGGGCTTGAGGTCCAGGCCATCCAGGTCGAGCGACTCGGGGGTGGGCACCATGCCAATAGGTGTCTCGCGGGCATCGGCCTTGCCGCGCACCCGGTCGAGCATCCAGCGCAGCACACGCACGTTTTGGCCGTATCCGGGCCAGAGGAAGTTGCCTTCATTGTCCTTGCGGAACCAATTGACATGGAAGATCGCGGGCGGATTGGGCGTGCGTTGGCCCATTTCCAGCCAGTGCTGCCAGTAGTCGGCCATGTTGTAGCCACAAAAGGGCAGCATGGCCATTGGATCGCGCCGGACCATGCCCACCTGGCCGGTGGAAGCGGCCGTGGTCTCAGATGCCATGCTGGCGCCGACGAAAACGCCGTGCTCCCAGTCGCGCGACTGGTAGACGAGCGGAGCTACACGGGCGCGCCGGCCACCGAACATGATCGCGGATATTGGCACACCCTGGGGATCCTGCCAGTGCGGCGAGATCGAGGGACACTGTGCCGCGGGCGATGTGAAGCGGGAGTTGGGATGTGCTGCCGGTCCATCGCCAGGCTTCCACTCGTGGCCAAGCCAGTCGATCGTGCCGGGAGGCGGCGTCTTCTCGTCGGGGTTGATGCCTTCCCACCAGGGCAGGCCGTCCGGCGTGCGGCCGACGTTGGTGAAGATGCTGTTGCGCGAGAGCGAGGCCATGGCGTTGGGGTTGGTGTAGTTGTTGGTGCCAGGCGCCACGCCGAAGAAGCCGTTCTCTGGATTGACGGCCCATAGCCGCCCGTCATTGCCGATGCGCATCCAGCAGATGTCGTCGCCGACGGTCCATACTTTGTAACCCTGGTCGGCGAGCGGTGAGACGAGCATGGCCAGGTTGGTCTTGCCACAGGCGCTGGGGAATGCGCCGGCCATGTAGGTGACCTCGCCCGAGGGATCTTCGAGGCCGAGGATCATCATGTGCTCGGCCATCCAGCCCTCGTCGCGGGCCATCCAACTGGCCAGTCGCAAGGAGAGACACTTTTTGCCAAGCAAGGCATTGCCGCCATAGCCCGAGCCGATGCTCCATACCAGCCGCTCCTCAGGGAAGTGGAGGATGAAGCGGCGGTCGGGGCTCAGATCGCCGATCGAATGCAGGCCGGGCACGAAGTCTTCGGACGCGCCGAGATGATCGAGCGCGACCTTGCCCATGCGGGTCATGATGCGCATACTGGCGGCGACGTACGCGCTGTCGGTGAGCTCGACGCCGACCTTGGCGTGGGGTGACCCGGGCACGCCCATCAGATAGGGAATGACGTACATCGTGCGCCCGCGCATGCTGCCCTCGAAGAGCTTGCCCACGCGCTCCTTGGCCTCGGCCGGCGCCATCCAGTTATTGTTCGGTCCGGCGTCCACTTTCTTGCGGGAGCAGATGAATGTCAGATGCTCGGTGCGGGCCACGTCGTTCGGATCGCTGCGGTGCAGGTAGCTGTTGGGGTACGCACGCTCGTTCATAGCGACCAGCGTTCCGTCAGCCAGCATGTCCTCGATCAGCCGCTGGTACTCGGCCTCAGAGCCGTCACACCACACGATCCGGTCGGGACGTGTCATGGCCGCGGACTGCTCCACCCAGCGTTCCAACGGCGTCGTAGCAGCCATATGTGCATTCTCCTCTTCATCGTCGTAGAGTCTTGCGGCCATCGTCGGCCTGCATCACCCATTATCTACCATTCATCATACCGCACGACGGCGATTGCTCGCGCTCATCTGCCAGGTGGCATATCTGGCGCGTGCCCACAGCGCGCGATCACGACAACGTGCAGTGCACGCCCGGATCGGGCGGCAGGTACGGCGGCGGAGTGCCGTTCCCGCCACGCGGCATGCTGATCTCATCGGCCGGATCGAGCGCGACACTGACAGAGCTGTCGTCCGGGTTGAATGATAGCGGATACCGGCTCAAGCTGGCGGTGGCAGGACCATTCAGATAATCGCCTACGACGTCGAAGCCGGCGCCCTTGCCGGTGGTCTTGAACTGCACACAACTCGGCTGCCAAACGAGACGACCGTCTCCGCCCGGGACGCGGTCGTCGAGCGCGACCCACCACACACCGACGGCCCCCCGCACGGCGCCGGGGCCGAGTGACGTCGTCGCGTTATCGGGGATTTGAATATGAACCAGGATCAGGTGGTGGTCGGCGAGGTAATAGATGCCTAGACCTGTGCGCACCTGGTCGGCAGCGGGAGTGGGATGCCAGTAGGTGGCGGGATACTCGTCAACTGTGCCCAGGTTGGTGAGGGGGCCATGGTACCTGGTGCATCCCGCCAATACACCACTTGCCACCACGAGCGTCAGCGCCAGCATCGACCACATCCGGCGTCTATCTCCCCGAGCGCCATGCGTCGCAGCATGCATGACCGAACGTATCAGCGCGCGCACCGGCCCTCGGGTTGCGATCACCAGGTTCCTCCTGATCTGGATGCCCATTGCCGCACGCAAGGCAAATGGCGGACGCCTGAGCATCCGCCATGCGATGCGCACGCCAGCTCTCCGGGCGCCGCGTGGGCGCCCTGACGCTGACTATAGCACTGCGAACCCATGCACGCCAGCGGATTGGGTACCCCTCCCGGAAAGCCTGTCGCAAGACCGCCATGAGAGGCCCGCACGGGCTACCGCATGCTGCCGCTCCAGCCGCTCTGCTCGATGGCCTGCAGCAAGGCAGCATTGGAGGGCGTGCGCTCGAGGACACTGAGCAGCTGCGTTGTCGCCTGCTGGAGGGGCATATCCGCCAGACGACGGCGCAGCGCCGTGGCAGCGCGCAGCTCTTCGGGGCTGAGCAGCAGCTCTTCCTTACGAGTGCTCGACTTCACGGCATCTACGGCAGGGAAGAGGCGGCGCTGTGCCAGCTCACGCGAGAGGTAAATCTCCATGTTGCCGGTGCCCTTGAACTCTTCGTATACCACGTCGTCCTGCCGGCTGCCGGTATCCACGAGACAGGTAGCCATGATGGTGAGGCTGCCGCCTTCTTCGAGCGCTCTGGCCGCACCGAACGCACGGCGCCCGGTATCCAGCGCCTGAGCGTCGATGCCGCCCGAGAGGGTGCGGCCCAGGCTGCGTCCGGTGAGGTTCTCGGCGCGGGCCAATCGCGTGAGCGAGTCCAGCAGAACGACGACGTTGCCCCCGGCCTCCGCGACGCGCTTGGCGCGCTCGATGGTCACCTGGACGAGCCAGGCGTGACGCTCCTGCACTTCGTCGAAGCTCGCGGCGTACACGAGTCCCCCACGCGGCTCCAGTGCGCTGCGCAGGTCAGTAACCTCCTCGGGCCGCTCGCCAACGAGACACGCCATGACGAGCACGTCAGGATAATTGGCCAGCACCGATTCGGCGGTCTCACGCAGGAAGGTAGTCTTGCCGGTCTTCGGCGGTGCGACTACCAGTGCGCGGCCACCAAAGCCGAGCGGAGCGAACAGGTCGATGATGCGCGCGGAGAGCGGTCGGGGGCCGCGCTCCAGGGTGATGCGGCGGCGCGGCGAGATAGCAGTCAGCTGCTCGAAGATGGGGCGCTCGCGCGCCTCCTCCGGCGGCCGATTGTTGATCGCCTCGACGCCGATCACCTGCCGCCGTGTGCCGCGCTCCTCCGCACGGGCGCGAATCACGTCGCCTGGCCGCAGCCCCATGCGCTGCACATCGCCCATGGACATGGTGGCAACGGGCGCCAGCGTGGCGTGTTCGTCGAGCAGCTCGGCCGAGTTGCCACGAACCCAGAGGACACCCTGCACCTCGACGGTGTGGAGGGGCACGACTGGAACGGGCGGGACCGGCGCGCGCATGCGCTGTCCCTGGCGCTGCATCCGGTCGCCGCGTCCGCCGTATGGGTTCTGCTGGCCGTAACCAGGGACGCCATACCCAGGTACGATGTATCCGGGTTGGCCGTAGCCGCCGCCCGGGCCAGGATGCCCCGGGCCCCCACGCGAGCCGCGGTCGCCGGCGCCGCCGCGAGCGGGCGCGCCGGGATGACCGCCCTGACCGCGCTGTGGCGGCAGCGGGCGCCCGCCGGCGCCGTGACCGGGCGTCTGAACAGGTCGCCGATCGCGCTGGTGCTCGCCCTGACCCTGCCGGCCGCGCCCACCTTGTTGATCGGGGAGCGGGCGCTGCTGGCTGCCGGGCCGCTGTGTGGGTCCACCATGCTGCTGCCCGGCGGGCCGGTCAAACCGCATGTGGCGCGGCTGCCCCGGCTGACCCGTGGTGGGCTGCCCCGCCGCCTGTCCCTGCTGCTGTGGTGTCTGACCGGCGGGATACCCACCCTGCCGACCGAAGGGGCGCAGCCCACGCTGAGCGCCATCGCGCCAGGAGGGAGGCTGGCCTTGCTGCGTCGGGTTCTCTCCCGCTTCACCCCAGCCCGACCGCTCCCCGCCCAACGGCGGGCGCGACGGCTCCTCCAGAGGTGCCTGTGGAGCGGGCCCGGCGCCGTTGGAAGAGCCGGCAATTGGTTCTGCCGGCGCATGCGCGGCGGGGAGCGCAGGCAAATATGAGGGTGCCGGAAGTGCGGTCTGCTCAGGTGCCGTGGCGGGTGCGGACTCCGGATGCGCGGGCGCCTCGCCAGCCGCAGGGCCGCTAGCGGCCACCGGCTCGGCGGAAGTGACGTCGGCGGTCTCAGGAGTGGCCGCGGCCGCGGCGGTCTTGCGCGCGCTGCGCGAGCGGCTGGAAGCGCGCTTTTTGCCCGCGGGAGGCGCTTCATCAGACGGCGAGACCTCGGAGGCGGGGGTCGCGCCATTCATGTGCTCCGCGGCGGCAACCGAGGCGCTGGCGCTCGCGTCAGACTTCGCCGCAGCGGCACGCGTGCGGCGGCGACGCGGGGTGGGCGCGGTCGAGACATCAGGTGCGGCATCCGCGCCGGCCGTAGGCGTAGTGGTAGCGGGCTGATCCTGCGCTGGGGCGAGTGAAGTGTTCTCGGCTCCTCCGGCATTGCGGCGCCGCGAAGCACGGCGCGTTACGGGAGTTAGGGATTGCATCTGGTCTTCCGGCACATAGGCCTCCTGAGCAATGGATGGCGCGCCCACGCGCAGCCTGCTACATACTGAGCGCTCTCATCGGCGGCGGTCCGGCCCGGCAGAGGCGCCGGAGGGATGCCACACTGCGGCGGCCGTGATGTCAAACGCTCGAACATCCTGAACAAAGTGGCTCAATGGGACATCTGATCTGGGCGCGGCCGCCAGCAGTGTTGCCAGTACGGTACGCTCAACGTCAGGTGCTTCCTCATCCCGCTGCGCCACGCTGGCGACTCAAACCAGGGCTACCCGGTGCACCTTCACGCGGCAGGACCCGCGTGCATTCCGACACGCCTGGCGTCCGCATTATCGGCGGCGCCCACCTGATCCTCATCAGTCCTCTGGATCCTCCCGGATCCTCCTGGGTGTGCATGCACGCGGAGCATTCATGCCGCGAATCAGCGATCTGGTGATGGCGCACAGCGCCATACAGAGGCAGGCCGGGTCGAGACGCCGCTCATCTCCCGATCAGGATACGCGGACTCTCAACGGACGCTCGCTAGTGTCTCCGCTCGGCGACGGCATGCCCCAGCCTGGTAAATCCGAAGGGAGACAGCGCTCAGGTGCAGTGGCAAAAGGTTGAAGTACTGTAATGTGGAGCCGAACCGCGCTTCGCTTCCCAGTGAGCAGGCGTACGACCGATGCGGGCTCCGGGTGCGCCAGGTATCTATGCTATGAGCTTACCGCACCCTGTCAAGAGACGAGCGCCGTAGGCCAGGATACCAGCCCTCACCCTACCCCTCTATGCAGCAAGTCCTGGGCCGTGCTGACGGTTGCGCTACCTCCCGCCCGCCCGTCTTCCTCATATCCCCTCTGCCTCGCATCCGGAAATGCGGTGCGTAGAGAGCGGAGTCGTGCCTCAAAGCCTGTGCAGCGGCGACAAGAGCGCGGCATCCGCGAGGGTGGAAGTACGATTAGCGGTTCATGGGTGAGAATGCGGCGTTTCCACCACATCCCCCGCCCTCATTATATCTCGGCACCACGCCGCTCCGCCAGTGTCCTCTGGCTCATGCGCATAACGCCACGTCGGTGGTGCGGTGCCGTCCGCGCTCAACATCTTGAGGAGCCACGCGTGTGGTCAACACCATCACAGACGGGCGGCACACGAGCGCGGCTACGCGTAACGTGTGAACCGTACCATTGGGGGATGTGCGCGCTCAGGCCTCGCCCGCGGAGGGCGAGCGCCGCACAGGCGAACCGCTCGGCAAGTCACTCGTTTCCGACGAATCGCGCGCCCCCATCGGCCGCTGCGTCTTGAATTCGCTCAGGCGACCTTGCTGGTAGCGCCATCGGTGAAACGCGAGCCGGTACAGCACGTCAGGCGCGCCGGCAAAGGTGCGCAGCGTGCGCGGGTCCCACTCCACGCGGCCCACACCCGGTATATCCTCGTCGAGCGGGCGCCAGGCCTCCGATCCTTGAGCGGACGTCGTGCCCCATGCGCACGGCATATCAGCAGCCGGATCGTTACGCCGCCGCCATACGGCGAACTCAGCCGGCCGGATGGAGTGCAGTACGGCGAGGACCAGACGTCGCCGAGTGGCGGGGCGTGGCATGCGCACGTGCCGGTTGCGCGTCAGTTGGTAGGTGAAGGCGAACAACACAAGCCCTAGACCACACAGCGCGCCCAACGTCATGAGGAACGTGCTGATCAGGATCGGGTTCATACGTGCCAATTGATCGAGCTGATCGAGCCTTCCTCCCGCTGCCGCGGCCTGCTGTGCCGCAGCGTATCCCGTTGAGGCGATGGTGGTGGCGACGTCTGGGGTCAGGGTGGGTGTTGCGAGCATGGTGCGGCATCCCAGCTAACATTGGCGCCGGTACGGAGCCCGGGCGAGCAAATATCACGCTTGTGACCTCGGGGCTCATCCCCTCCCTACCGCAAAATCGCACCTGGTGTGCCACGCACTGTCTCAGGTCCGAACACCCCAGCACTCTGGCGCACGACGTATATCCAGGTGACGGTGTCCCCACTGCTCGTTGACGTCACGCGGCCCGGGCGGCATACGCGCGCCATGTGGTTAACTGGCAAGGCGCGGCCGGAACGTGTGCGCAGCGTGCATCTCTCGGGCCAAGAGCGGTCTGGAAGGCAAAAAGGGAGGATGAAGATGCGGATCGAAGCGAAGCTGGAGGCACTCGGATTGGCGCTTCCGCAAGCCATGAAGGCGCCCGCGGAGATGCGGCTGCCGTTCGCACCGGTGCGCGTGCGCGGCAATCGCGCCTACCTCTCGGGCCACGGCCCTCAGCATGCGGATGGCACGCTCGCGGAACCCCTCGGCAAGGTAGGCGGCGACCTGACGCTGGAGCAGGGGTATGCGGCTGCGCGGCTGACGGCACTCACCATTCTGGGTGCCCTGCAGCGCGAACTGGGTGATCTGGACCGAGTGGTAGCCTGGCTGCGCGTATTCGGTATGGTGAATGCGGCGCCCGGATTCACACAGACGCCTCAGGTCATCAATGGCTTTTCGGATCTGATCCTGGAGCTATACGGTCCGGAAGTGGGAGCACATGCTCGTTCGGCCATCGGCGT
>CAYQFU010000013.1:0-19152 GCA_964416775.1 uncultured Ktedonobacterales bacterium | reverse complement strand
GCGGGACCGGCGCATACGGACTGGCTGGGACGGCGTCGAGTAAGGAGTACGTCGACATGACGAATCACGTGCTTCGCAGAGAACTCATCGGCGTGGTCGAGCGGCAGCTCCAAATCGGCGATCCACCCGAGACGCGTCAAACACTGAAGCGGCTCACGGCGGCAGGCTATCCGCGCGAGACAGCGATCGAGATGATTGCTTCGGCCCTGATCTCGGAGATCTGGACCATGCTGCACGATCATCAGTCCTATGATCGCGCTCGCTACAAGAGTCTACTCGATGCCTTGAAATAATAGGCCGCGCGGTACCACGATGGACCCATCAGGACGTGGTCTGGGCGCGCGTGGTGGGCGCATACCTGGTTGCAAAGCCGGGCTAACTCCGCTAAAATGGATGAGTGTGCCGCTCCGCGCGGGTGCGCGCGGAGCCCAACGCCACAGCCACTCTCCGTGCGGCGTTACCGCGTGAACGGCTGGGAACGCTCGCCTGGCGTCTCTCGGCTGCAAGCCGGTGGGCGCGGCCATTATCTCCACATGCATCGGCTCGGATGGCTGGGCACGCTGCCCGCCATGCCATCCGCGGCTTCCCCGCGAGGCGATCTCCGCGGGGCATAGGAAAGGAACTCAGGTATGCCCCCCACGCGCATCGGCAAGCCGCTCACCAGCGCGGCGCTCTCCATTCTGCTGGTGCTGGCGCTCGTGGTGCCCGGCCTCTCCACGGACTATCTGGCCGGCCCAGCCACTCCGTTCGACGTCGTGCAAGCCGGCGCGATCCACTGGGGCATCGTCGCGGCGATTTTCCTGTTGTGGCTGGGCGTGCAAGTCTTCTGGTCCTCTGGTACCGAGAACACGAAGTTGAGCATGGTCATCTCGGCAACGATCCTCTGGCTCTCATTGGCCATCTTCTTCAACTTCCGCGGCAGCGAAGAGTTCGGCGGTCCAGTGGCCTTCTTCACGCTCGTCGGGGGCCTGGGCGTGGTCCTGGCGTGGACACGCTTCCTCGCCGACGAGATCAGCTTTTTCTAGCCCTGGCTTGCTCGCGGCGGGCCGGCGCATGGGGCGCGAACACCCCTGTGCCGGCCCGTTCGCATGCTCCTGACGTCCACCGAGCCCCCTTTCTGGCCGTCCATCCCACCTTTGCCCGGCGCGGCAGTATAATGGAGCAGCGGCGATGGGTCTTAGCGCCCGTGCCCGCGGCTGGACGTGTGGAAAGGCGGGCTGGCATACCCAATGCATGTACAGATACGGTACTTCGCGGCACTGCGCGAGACCGTGGGACGCGATGGCGAAACGCTGATGCTGCCGGATGATGCGGACGTTGCGGCCGCGCGCGCGACGATCGAGGAGCGCTACCCCGCGCTGGCAGCGCTGTTGCCGCGCTGTGTGGCAGCGGTCAATCGCGCCTATGTCACGCCAGAGGCGAAGCTGGCCGAAGGCGACGAGATCGTCTTCGTGCCGCCGCTAGGGGGAGGCACGCTATGGCGACTCTGATCCAGATCACCCGTGAACCGCTGGACCGGCCCGCCATCGACGCGATTGTGCAGGGGGTGTGGCATGCGGGCGCAGGCGGCATCGTCACCTTCGAGGGCACCGTGCGCGACCACGCGCGCGGCAAACGCGTGCGCTATCTCGAGTACGACGCGTATCCCGAGATGGCCGAACAGGAGATGGCCAGGATCGCGGAGGAGGTGGAGCGCCGCTGGCATACCGACCGTGTGGCGATGGTCCATCGCATCGGCCGGCTCGAGATCGGCGAGGTGAGCGTGGTGGTGGCAGTCGCCTGTCCCCACCGCGCCGAGGCGTTCGACGCCTGCCGCTATGCCATTGACGCGCTCAAAGCCACCGTACCGATCTGGAAGAAAGAGGTCGCCGAGGACGGCGAAGAATGGGTGGAAGGATAGCTCATGAAGTTCGGTGTAGTGGTGTTCCCGGGCACCTGGAGCGATAAGGACTGTCTGCACGTGCTGGGGCCGGTCATGGGGCACGAGGCGACCGCCATCTGGCATGAGGATACGCACCTGCATGGCTGCGACGCCATCGTGCTACCTGGCGGCTTCAGCTACGGCGACTACCTGCGCGCCGGCGCGATTGCCCGCTTCGCACCGGTGATGGGCGCCGTGCGGGAATTCGCCGAGCGCGGGGGGTTGGTGCTGGGCATCTGCAACGGGTTCCAGATTCTGGTGGAAGCCGGGATGCTGCCGGGCGCCATGCTGCGCAACGCGAGCCTGGAGTTCCGCTGCCAGTGGACGCATCTGCGAGTGGAAAACGCGACCACGTCGTTCACGCGTGCCTGCCGGCCGGGCCAGGTGCTGCGTGTCCCCATCTCGCACGGCGAGGGCAACTACTTCGCGGACGATGCCACGCTGGCGGCGCTGGAGGCACGAGGTGGCGTGTTGTTTCGATACTCCACGGCCGATGGGAGTGTTACTGCGGACGCCAATCCGAACGGAGCACGCCACAACATCGCGGGCATCGTCAACGCGGAGGGCAACGTCGCAGCGATGATGCCGCATCCAGAGCGTTGTGCGGAGGCTGTTCTCGGCGGCGAAGATGGGTTGCTGGTCTTCGGCTCGATGGTGGCGGCGCTGGAGGCGCGCCGACTGGAGGCGCTGGCGCGTTGATACCATCACGTGGTGGCGCACGGAGTCGTATCGGGCCACTACCCGTCGTCCAACCATCGAGCCTCCCTCGCGGCAGGAATCAGTGATGGGTAGGTGTCAGTCATGAATCTCTTTGAGAAACAGGCACAGCTCAATCAGCTCTTCACACAGAATCCGGTTGACGCGGCCTATCTCTCGGGCTCGCTGGCCGGCCGGGCGGTGTTCGGCCAACTGAGCGATGTGGACATCGCGATCCTCCTGCCTGACCAGATCGAGCGGGATCGCTTCCTCGACTATCAGCTCTATTTTCTGGCTGAGCTCGCCCGGCGCATGGAGAGCGACACCATCGACGTGATGATCCTGAACCAGGCGTCACTGCTGCTCCAGCTTCAAGTGATCAAGTACGGGCAGATCCTCTACTCGCGCGACGAGAAGCGGCGCATCGCGTTCGAGACGCGGGCGGTGATGCAGTACCTGGACTTCAAGCGCATGGACGAGATGCAGACGCAGGCGCTGGCGCAGCGGCTGCATGGTGGGACTGCCCCACTGGACAAGGAGCTGATAGCGCGGCTCGCGCAGCGTCTGCGCGAAGCGCTGGGGGTGCTGCGCGAGCTGGAGGGCGTCTCGGCTGAGGAGTTCAAGTCGGATTATCACCGGCACGGTCTGGCCGAGCGCTATCTGCTGATAGTCATCGAGACGTGTCTGCAGGCGTGCGGTGCGATAGTCGCGTCCCTGGGCCTGCGCCGGCCGGAGGCACATCACGAGCTGCTGAGCGCCGTAGCGGCGCAACACTTGATGCCCCGTGAGCTGGCATACCGGCTGGAGCTGCTGGTGAACCAGCGCGAGGCGCTGCTGCGTGAGCCAGAGGCAGTGGATCTCGACGTGCTGCACGACTATCTGCGCACTCACCTGAGCGACATAGACGAGCTGGCGAGCGTGCTCGAGCAGCTCGCACACTAGTGGCCCCTCCCCATCACAACGGAGACGGAATCCCGGCAGGGACGACCACGTAGCGGCCGTACCGCGGGACAGGGTCCTGGGAGGCGCCGGCGCTACCCATTGTGGCCGACCGAAGCGCGCCAGCGGCGCACGGCAGGCCGCCACAGGATGGCGGCGACGACCGCGAGCGCCAGCAGCGTCACGGCCAGCAGGGGCAGGTAGTGGGCCAGCCGTGGATGCACCTTGTTCCAGGGCAGGGATGGGGCCTCAACTTCGAAGGCCTGTGTCATCAGATATGGGCTGACAGCCTGATCGCCCACATATACCTCGACGCTGATGGGTCCGACGCGCGCGTTGTTGGGCAGTGCGACACGGGCGGAGAAGTGCCCGTGGACATCAACTACGGCTGTGCCGAGCTGCTGCATCACGTAGGGGTTGCAATAAGTGGTGATGCCGCGACAGTAGGCGATCTGGACCGTATCGCCCGGCCACCAGTGGTCGCCCGCGATGGTCAACGCCGCGCCGGCCAGCCCTTGTGAGCTATCCAAGGAGAGCGCCGGCATGACACTCAATCCCACCGCGAACTGCGCAGGCATATTGACGAGAACGTCTCCATAGAGCGGGGTGCTGGCGCTGGCAGCCAGATTGATCGAGGTACCTGGGCGCAGCCCTCCCGCCGGCACGGCCAACGGGACACTGGCGGTGAACGCGCCGACCCCATCAGCGCGCACCTGGGCGATGGGCAGACCCGCCGGAGGTAGCCAGGGATCCGGCGGGCTCGCGCCGGGGGAAGCAATCGGCGCCCAAAGGGAGACCAGCGTACCGGCGCCCCAGCCCAGGCCCGTGGCGGACACCGAGACCGCGGTGGCGGGAATGGTCGTGCCCGTCCACGAAGGCGCGAGCACGGGAGGCTCGGCCACGTAGGTGAAGGCCGCACTGGCTGCCGTGTGGTTGTCCAGAGAGCGAGCGACAACCTGAACCACCGTGCCAGGCGCTGGCTGAAACACACAGCCCTGCCCCGGGGCGCCGATGGCGGGCGCCTCGAAGGTGCCGTTAGCGGCGACCGGCTGCGGCACGGCCTGGGCTTCCGTGATGAGCTGCCTATTCTGCTCGATATCCACCAGCACCTGGACACCGGCCGGCCACCCAACGCCGCGTGCGACGATCTTGCTGCCGACGACACCACGCGCCGTGTTCAGCGTCAGCCGCGCGTTCCCCGTGCTCGCCACGACGGGACCAGAAGTCTGGCCACCGCCACACGAGCGCGACGGCTGTCGGGCGGCCGCGAAGGCCGAGGCGGGCGGTCCAGACGACAGACAGAGCAGCACCAGACCGAGCGCCACCACGAGTAGCGCGTGCCAACCTGCGCCGCTCGCCCTCTCGCCGAACGTGCCCGCCCGCCTCGCCGTTGATCCCGCTACGCCTTTTCTGTCCCCCACGACGCTCCTCCTCTATCGTCCTCTGCGACCGCTCCTCGCCAATCCAGCGTAGCAGAAGCGGTCAAGGAGCGTCTATGGAGTGCATCACAGGCGGGGACTGGAGATGGAGACCGGAGACATCACGGCAGGTGCTGCTCGCTCCACGTGCCATTCTGGTAGTGCGCAAGCACACCCAGCGAGACCCCCCTCACGTCGGCGGGCGCGCATCCCCACGCATACCCGATGGCGCCGATAAACCAGAGGTCATGCGAGCCCGCCGGAGCAATGCCCCTTACCGAGACGTCGGAATAGGGCCACTGCGCCGTACCCCAGGCACCGTTGTAGTACTCCTCGATGATGGTCTGGTAGCTCTGTCCCGATGACACGAGGCCCACAACCCACACCTGACCGTCGCGAGTGATGAAGACATCGGCTATGCTACTGGGCGGCGTCTGCAGCAAGGGCGGCAGAGGGCGGCGGCTCCAGGTCGTGCCATCGTAATGCATCAGCAGGGAAATGCCGCCATCTTCGCCCGTGGCCCACCCATTCGTCGCCGAGCTCATGCCGATGGACATGAGCTGCCCGGCGAAGGTTTCACGGATCACGCTCCACCGGCCAGCGGCGTAGTGCGCCAGCACGGGGGTGACATTCTGATAGTCCGTGCCGACGAACCAGGCGTCACCAGGCGCGGCGGCCGCCATATTCCAGAAGTCGGTGGTGAGGCTGATGGGGGGCAGCGGCACCAGGGACCACGTGCCCGCGTGGTAGTGGAGGATGCGCATGTCGCTTCTGGCGGCATGGTTCGCCGGATCGCGGCTGGCGTTGACGTCCAGCCAGAGCCAGCCGTCGTCGGCACTGACCATGCTGATCTTGATGCGCGTGATCCAACCCTCGCCTTCGGCGGCCGCACTGCCCGAAGGCGCCGTGGCGGGCACATCGTAACCTGGCAGGTGCGCGGGCACCTGTACCTGGTGCCAGGCGCCCCCCGTGTAATGCAACACGAGCGGGAACACGCGAGGATTGCCGAACGCGGTATCCCCGGCGGCGTACGTACCGACCGCCCAGCCGTCGTCAGGCGAAAGCATCGCCAGATTGCTCAGCGAGGCGTTGTGGAACACCGGCGTCGCCTGCGTCCATTGGCCCTGGCTCAGGTGCATGAGGACGCTGTCACTTGGGGCAGCCTGACCCTGAACCGCATAGTGGTCCAGCTCTCCCACCGCCCAGCCTTCCGTCGCCGAGACCATTGCGATGTCGCTCAACACCACATGCGCGCCGGGCACACCTGGCGGAATCCGGGTGGGGTCACATTGCTGCGCGGTCTGCGTCGTGATCGGCGACAGATTGGGTGACGCGAACGGCAGCAGCGGCCCCTGGCCTGGAGTCGAGGAGATGCTCGGGGCGCCGCGTCGTAGCGCCACGATCTGGAACATCCCCACCAGCAGCGCCACCACAGCCACCAGCGCCATCACGGCCGCCAGCCCACGCCGCACGTGCGGGCTCGCCGGACGGAGTGGTTCTAGCGGACGCGAGGCAACAGTTGCGCCTTGAGGAACTTGCAAATTCATCATGTGTCCGTGGGCGCCGGACGGCTCGCGCAGCAGCCCATCCATGCGCTCGGCGAACTGCTCGGCGGCGGGCACACGTGCGCGCCAGGCGGCAACGTCCGCGGCGAGCAGCTGGTCCAACGCGTCGCCACTGCGCTCACTGGCCGCGAACGTATCAGGCGTCTCACGTGCCTCGTCGCGGGCATCCTCTGGGCGTGGGTCATCAGGGAAATGCGTCATGCTTCGCCGCCTTTCTCGTGTGCGCCGGCTGGCGGCTCATCGGCCATGCCCAGGTCCTGACGCAGCAGCGCGCGTGCTCGGTGCAGATGTGAGCGCACGGTGGAGGGAGACAAGTCCAGGGCGGTGCCGATCTCGGTCGCGTCCAGTCCGACGTAGTAGCGCAGCACGACCACCTGACGCAGCTCGGCATCGAGGTGATTGATGGCCTGCCGCAGGTCCAGTCGCGCGGCGTGCGCGCTCGCTCCTGGATCGGCGTCGAGCGACGCGAATCCACCTATGGCGCTGTCCTCCAGCGTCTGCGTGCGTGCGCGCCGCGTCCCGAATCGGCCGCGCAGCCAATCCGTGCAGACGTTGTACGTGATGCGCAGCAGCCAGGTGCGCAACGCGCCCGTGTCACGCATGCCCGGCCACGACCGCAGCCCGTGGAGCAGCGCTTCCTGTGCGGCGTCCTCGGCATCGGCTGGCCCCACGAGTGCCGCTGCCAGCCGCAGCACAGCCCCCATGTGCGGGCCAATCAAGGTCGCGAACTGGTCATCCTGGCGCGGTGAGGATGGCTCGCCCCCCGCCGATGCACCCCCTACCGGAGGCGCCGTAGCTCTCCACTGCTCCATGCCCGCATCCTTCCGCCATTTGCGTCGCAACACCCTCACACACCACTGTCGGTGTATAGGACGGAACGAATGGGTTAAAGTGTTGAGCTCGACACCTGCGGGCAGGAGATAGGATGGGAGCGTGCGCCGCGCGAGGCAACGGACGAGGCCGACGTCAGATCACAGCAGCCGGCGCAGCGCCCACACCAGCGCGACACCCACGAGCAGCGATAGCAGCAAGTTGCGCGTGCGCGCCGCCACCAGCGCCGTGCCGAGAGCGGCGAGCGCCTCGGCTGGCCCGGAGGCGAGCGCGGCGGGAGCAATCAGAGAGACGAGGATGGCGCCTGGAATGTGGCGCAGCCAGGCCTGCAGGCGCGGCGAATCGGGAACGCGCGCCATGAGCCAGAGTCCACCGGCGCGGGAGGCGTAGGTGACAAGGCCCATGCCGAGGATGGCAACGAGAGACAGCGTGTCATGGCTCACGGCGCACAACTCCCATCACGCTGCCGGCGATGGCGCCGAGCAGGATGTACCACTTGCCCGGCAGCCAGTGGCTCGCCGCCAGCGCGACCACCGCGGCAGCGGTCCAGGGCAGGAGATCTGACCGGCCTTTCCACATTCCGACGAGCAGGGCGATGAAGGCCGCCGTAATGGCGAAGTCCAGGCCCCACTGCGCTGGATCGCGCAGCACGGCTCCGGCGGTGACGCCCACGAGCGTGGCGCTAACCCAGGAGCCAAAGAGCGCTGCGCCGCTGCCCAGCAGGAATGCCGTGTCGCGTCCGCCAGACGTGAGGTCGCCCATCGTGAGCGCCCAGCTCTCGTCGACCATGAAAAAGGCCGAGCCGTACGCCTTGAACGGAGAGAGCCGCGAGAACCACGGCCGGAGGGAAGCGCCCATCAACAGGTGCCGCAGGTTGACGACGAGGGTCGTCAAGACGATCACGGCCACCGGCAGCGGCGTGGTCCACAGGCTAAGGGCAACGAACTGGGAGGCGCCTGCGAACACCAGCGCGCTCATGAGCAGCGACTCCGCGGGCGATAGGCCGGCCTGGCGGGCCAGCACGCCGAAAACGACGCCTACGGCGAAGACGCTCACCACCAGAGGCAGCGCTTTGCGGGCACCGCGCAGCGCTCCGGCGGTCGTGAACGAGATACGCGCGGTCTCCTGTTCGGGAGTTGAGATGTCCATGCTGGGCTCCTCGATCGGCGTGTGTGGACCATGACGTGCATGGCAGCCAGCTGAAGCGGCTTTGAGGCTGCTTCACTTGACGGTAGCACACTTGACGCGCAGCGGCGACCCGAGATAATATCTGACTGCGGCACTCGGATATTAGGTGATCCTAACCTACCTGAAGCGACCTGTCACGTTGTACCCACTGGAGGCCACAGGATGATTCCCGCCTACGTACTCTTCCTGCGCGAGGGCCTGGAAGCCAGCATGATCGTGACGATCCTACTGGCGGCGCTGCGACAGCTCGGGCAGCCGCGCAATCAGGTAAAAGCCATCTGGACGGGAACGTGGTTGGCCCTGGCGGCGTCCGCGGCGGGCGGTGTCATCTTGTACCTGACACTGCGCGAGTATAACGGCTCAACCTTCCAGACGATTTTCGAGACGGGAGCCTATTTGGTGGCCGTGGTGCTGCTGACCGGGATGACGTTCTGGATGCAGCGGCACAGCCGCTCGCTGAAACAGGAGCTGACGGCCAAGGCGGCGGCGGCCGGCGGCTCGGCTCTGGCGCTGGGTGCCCTGGCCTTCACCACGGTTGGACGAGAAGCGGTGGAATCAGCAGTGTTCATGCTGGCGTTCGCGCTCAAGGACAACGCCATATCGCTGTTGGTCGGTGCGGGATTGGGGCTGGCCAGCTCCATCGGGCTGGCGATCGCCGTCTATCGCCTGGGCTACCGGCTCGACTACCGCCGCTTCTTCCGCGTGATGGGCCTGTTGCTGCTGCTGTTCGCGGCGGGGCTGCTGGGCGACGCGGTGCAGAATATGCAGGCTCTCGGCTGGCTGCCACTAGGGACGACGCATCTGTGGGACACGAGCCGCTGGCTGAGCGAAAATAGCCCGCTGGGCGACCTGCTGCACGCGTTCATCGGCTACGCGGAGACGCCGACAGCGCTCCAGGCCGTCGCCTATCTTGCCTTCCTTGGCATTGCCGGCGGCTTCTTCGCGCGCATGACCCGGCTGACTCGACGTGCAGGCGGCGCCCATCCCGCGGCAACGCCCGCCCCACAGGTGTCCGCTCCAGATGGCCAGCCGTCCGGCACGCTGCGGATGGACCCCGGGACGAACCCCGCGCTGCCGCATTGAGCGGGAGTGCAACCGACCCCGCCAGCGCGACCAGAACCCTCTCCTCTGATCGCCAGGTAGCCGAGGGCCAGCCTCGTATGAGCGCCGGCCCTCTCGTCGTCTATTGGCGGGGGCTGTTGCGCGGCGCATGCGCGTCACGCGCTACTTCCGGTCCCGCCCCTTGCGGCTCGGCGCACCGCGACCCACCGGCGGGCGACCCGCAAAGCGTCCGGAGCCTCGGCGCGGAGCGAACGGTTGTCGCGATGGGGGCAACGGCATCCGCGAGGGGCGCGATGGGCGCAGCGTCTCGTCGCGCCGGCCTCCGTCCTCGACGGGGCGGGCCAACGTGGCCTGTGGCTCACGCCCGCGGATAGTCGTGCGGCTAAGCGCGCGCAGCACACGGTCCGCCTCAGATGCTGGCACCTCCAGGAATGAGAAGGTGTCATAGATGTCGATGTCGCCGACGGCGTCCCCCGGGATGTTCGCCTCGTTGGCCACGGCTCCCACCAGATCGGCTGGGCGGATGCTGTCGCGCCGGCCCACCCGCAGGAAAAGCCGGGCCATGCTGCGCTCCGGTGCTTGCCCATCAGGCTCGCCGCCGGAAGCGCCGCGTCCACGCTCGCCATAAGGCCGTCGCTCAGGGCGTTCAGCAGGCTCAGGGCGTTCAGGGCGCTCAGGGCGCTCAGGGCGTTCTTCGCGCTCCCCTCGCGACGGACGAGTCGGGCGGGCGGTGCGGCGCTCGCGCTCCGGCGGCTGGGCGACCGTCTCCTCGCGCAGTGGAGGAGCGGCTTGCTGTGCTGGCTCGGGGCTGGGCGCCACCGTAGGACGCGTGACGGCACCATCAAGTCGGGCTGCACGCGGCATGCTCGCCTCGCGCGCCAGCGCGGCCAGCTTGAAGGCGGCGGCGGCCAGCTCCGCGGGGTCGCGGGTCTCGGCGAGATCCTCCACCATCGAGAGATACGGGTCGAGCTGGCCGGCGTCGAGGATCGTGAGCAGCTCGTCGCGGAAGGCCGCGCGCCGGCGCGATGCCACGTCGGCCTCGGTGGGCAGGCGCAACCGCTGCAGCCGTCGGTGGATCAATCGCTCGATGATCGTGAGGGTGCGCCGCTCCCGCGGCGTGACGAGCGTCAGCGCCTCGCCCGAGCGCCCGGCTCGGCCCGTGCGGCCGATACGGTGCACGTAGGCGTCCGCATCTTCCGGCAAATCGTAATTGATCACGTGACTCACGTCAGGGATGTCCAGGCCCCGTGCCGCCACGTCCGTGGCCACAAGCAGCTGCGTGCGCCCCGCGCGGAAACGGGCGAGGGCGCGCTCGCGCTGCGCCTGGTTGAGGTCGCCGTGGATCGGCTGCGCCAGGTAGCCCAGCCCATTGAGGCGCTCGGCCACGTCGTCGGCATCGCGTCGCGTGCGCACGAAGACAATGGCGGACTCCGGCTGCTCGAAATCCAGAATGCGCGCCAACGCTTCGGCCTTCTCCTGCCAGGACACCTCGTAGTAGACCTGGCGCACGCGCGGCGCCACGGCCTCCTTCGCCGCGACGCTGACTCGGTGGGGATCGCGCAGATACCTTTCGGCCAGCCGGGCCACACGTGGCGGAATGGTGGCGGAGAACAGTCCACTCTGGCGCTCCTCGGGCAGCGCCTGCAAAATGGCCTCGATGTCCTCGATGAACCCCATGTCCAGCATCTCGTCGGCTTCATCCAGCACCACGAAGCGGACGTGCGAGAGATCGAGCGTCTCGCGCCTCAGGTGGTCCAACAGACGACCGGGCGTGCCGACGACGACTTGAACGCCCCGCGCGAGCGCTCGGAACTGGCGCTCGTAGGGGGCGCCGCCGTAGATGGGGAGGGTTACGACCTCGCGATACTTCCCGAGAGCGTGCACCGCCTCGGAGACCTGAACGCACAACTCGCGCGTCGGTACGACAATGAGTGCCTGCGGCCGCAGCTCGAAGACGTCGAGCCGCTCCACAATGGGCAATCCATATGCCGCCGTCTTGCCTGTGCCGGTCGGGGCCTGGGCGATCACATCGCGTCCATCCAGTAAAAGCTGAATCGTTTGCTGCTGGATGGGCGTTGGCGCGCCGTAGCCCAGGTCTTCGACAGCGCGCAGCGCCTCGGCTCCTAGCCCCAGTGCGGCGAACCCGCTAGAGTCGCTCGCGGTCTCGCTCGAAGCCTCGATGGACTGATTTGGTGTCGTAGGTGAGGTCGTCTCTACGTCCTCTGTGGTCTCTGTTGTCTGATCTGCCATATAGCGGCTGCTCCTCTTCGGTCAGGTGGGTGTGGCGAGCCGCCGGCACTCGGACCGCCCCTGTGGGTCCCTGATCCGGCGAACACTCTTGCTCTGTCCGCATGGGTGGGACCACCTAACCGGCGCACTGCTCATCCTGTTATTATCCCACACGCTGCGTGCTCATGCCGGCCAGCCGCTCCGCGAGCGGGCGGAGCGGCCCAAACGTTCCCATTATGCTCCAGCGCGCGGCGGACCCACATCGTCACATACTCGTCCACAGTACGCCCGAAAGTGTGCGTTGGAGCCGGCCTATGTCGCCGATGTGCGCGGCGACGAGCAAAGCGTCCTCGGCCAGGGCGGCCCTGGTGAGCGCACGCCGGCTAGCGTCCATCGCGACCGGATCGCACCATTCACACATCCACTCCGGCCGCTCCACCTCGATCGGGTGGTGGTAGAGGTCGCCAATACAATAGAGGGTCTGGTCGGGGAAGTGGACACGCACGATCTGATGGCCGGGACTCTCGCCAGGGGCCGCGATGATGCGCACACCAGATACCAGATCGCGGTCGCCTTCGACCAGCTCCACAAGCCCGGCGCGCCACAGCACGCCGAGCGTACATGCTTCGAGCGAAAGCGGATCGTCGAGTCCGCGCTGCACCTCCTCGCCCTGCCAATCGGCACGCCCGATGAAACAGCGGGCATTGGGGAAGCGCGGCACATACGTCTCGCCGCACGCGACGGTTGTGGCGTCGTAGTGGTCGGCGTGCAGATGGGTGACGACGAGGTGCGTCACGTCGCTGGCGGCGATCCCAAGCGCGGCGAGCTGCGCGTCGAGATCGGGCGGTGGAGTGTAGAGCGGCGGGCGCTGCGGCGAGTCAGGAGGAAAGCTGTAACGACCGGCGTCTATGAGGATCGAGGCGCCAGGCAAGGCGATGTGCACCGCATAACTGGGAAAGAGCAGCGGCCGCTCGAAGAGAGCGGCGTATCGAGGTCGCCATGCACTCTCGGGGACAGCGAGCGTTTCGGCCAGAGACCACAGGGAGTCGCCAGCATTGAGGAGGGAAACCGTCGCTTCACCCAGGCGCAGCCTGCGTGCGGCATCGAGCATGACGACCTCCTCGCGTGTCCCTTTGGTAGACTCCCGGCGGACACAACGGCGAGAGGGTTAGCCGCAAGGACCAACCCTCTCCTCACCCGCGACGGCGTCGCGCTAGTCCTCGTCTTCTTCCTCTTCTTCCTCAGCGCGAATCTCCTGAGCGCGCTCGAGGGCGGCCTGGGCTTCCTCCTGGCGGCCGGCCTGGGCCAAGGCGGCCCCCAGTGTTTCATATCCGACCGCGAAGTCGGGATTGAGCGCGACGGCGTTCTGGGCCATATCCACTGCCTCGGCGACGCGCCCGACACTGAGATAGGTATCCGCCAGGTCGTTGCAAATGGTGTGGTTGAGCGGATCGCCCTCCAGGGCAGCTTCGTACGACTCGATGGCCTCCTCGTGCCGCCCGAGCGCATCATAAGCAGACGCCTGCTCATACAGCGCGCGGGGATCGTCGGGGAAGCGCTGCAGGAACGTAGACGTGACGTTCAGGGCGTCGTCGTAGCGGCCGGCGAGGTTGAGCGCCTCGGCCAGCCCAGCATAGGCATCGCCCAGCACCTCCTCTTCGCTGCCGCTCGCATGTTGATACTGATCCACGATCTGCTGATAGGCAGCCACCGCCTCGTCGTACCGCTCGGCGTCGCGTAGCACCTCGGCGAGGCTGAACTGCGCGCTCGGCGAGCCTTTGCTGAGCGCCGCGGCCCGCTGGTACGCCGCCACGGAGTCGTCTACGCGACCCTGCTCGTCGCGCCAGGTTCCCAGATGCTCCCACGCCTCGCCGTCGTCGGGACTGAGCTCCACCACCCGCTGCCAGGCTTCCGCGGCTTCATCCGCCTTGCCCATGACCTCGTAGACGACGGCGAGTGTCTCGTACGACACCGGACTCTGCGGCTCGACGCCGATCATCTGCCGCGCCAGATTCAGCGCGTCCTGCTCGCGGTGCGCTTCGAGATAGGCATCCGCCAGCTCGGTGTAGCGCGTCAGGTCGCGCGGGTCCTCGTCTACACGGCGTTCTAGCTCGCCGATGGCCTCCGCCTGCTCGTTGACGCGATCACGGGCCTCGCGCAGATTTTCGGCAGCGCGGGTGTTATCTGGATTGATGATCTGAGCCTGGCGATAGGCCAGGATGGCATCCTCGTAAAAGCCGAGGTTGCGGTAGGCATCCCCTACGTTGTTGAAGAGCTCGTCGTTGCCGCTGTCCAGCTCGAGCGCCCGCTGGAAGACCTCCAGCGCCTGCTCCTCCAACCCCAGCTCGCCGTAGAGATTCCCGAGGTTGATGTACGCCTCGATCAAGGTGGGATCGAGCTGGATAGCGCGCATGTACGACGCGATGGCGCCCTCAGGATCACCGAGGTTTTGCCGCGCCAGCGCCAGATTGTAGCGCGAGCGCGCGTCACCAGGATCAGCGGCGACAGCATGCTCGAACGCTTCTTCAGCGGCCTCGAAGTTGCCTTTCTCGGCGGCCCGGTTGCCCTCTTCGGAATACTGCTTCGCGGCCTGAGAGCCCCCAGATGTACGGCCGTTCATCCCGGCCCCGCCGGCTGTCTGCGCGTCGTCTGCCATCTCCGTCTCCTCGCCTGGTTGTTATGCGCTCGCGGAGCGCGGTGTGGGAGCGGTCGGCATCTCGCCGCACGCCCCCTCCACCAGTTAGAGCTCGGCCAATGATTGGTCGAGCACGGTCATCGCCTCGTCAAGGTCCGCCTGCGTGAGAATCAGCGGCGGAATGATGCGGATGGTGGAAGGGCCTGCGTTGGTGATCAGCAGCCCGTGGGCCATCGCGCGATCCATGATCTGCTGCGCGTTGGGCTGCGCGAGGTCGAAGGCCCGCATCAGCCCCAGCCCGCGCACCTCGGTAATGAAGGAGTACTTGTCCTTGAGCGCCAGCAGCTGCCCGTTCAGGTATTCGCCCATTTCGCGAGCGTTGTCCAGCAAGTGCTGCTCGACGATGGTGCGAACCGTAGCGAGACCAGCCGCACAGGCAATGGGATTGCCACCAAATGTTGTGCCGTGATCACCCGGCTCGAAGATGTCCAGCCGCGGCGCGGCGAGCATCGCACCGATGGGCACGCCGCCGGCGAGACCCTTGGCCATGGTCGTGATGTCCGGCTGGATGCCCATGTGCTCCCAGCCAAAGAAGCGGCCAGTGCGGCCCATGCCCGCCTGCACCTCATCGCAGATGAGCACGAGGTTCTGCTCATCACACCACTGGCGCAGGCCCTGCATGTATTCCGTCGAGGCCGGATGAATGCCGCCCTCGCCCTGCACCGACTCGACCAGAATGCCGATGGTCTTGGCGCTAGTAGCGGCCTTGACAGCTTCCAGGTCGTTGAACGGCACCTGTTTGAACCCATCGGCCAACGGCAGCCAGGTATCCTGATACTTCTTCTGGCCCGTGGCCGACGTCGTGGCGAGCGTGCGTCCGTGGAACGAGCGCTCCATGCTGATGATCTCGTAGGCGCCGTCACGATGGAGCCGGCCAAATTTGCGCGCGAGCTTGATCGCACCTTCGTTGGCTTCGGCGCCACTGTTCGAGAAGAAGGAACGCATGCCGCCACTGAGGTGATAGAGCTGCTCCGCCAACTCCACCTGGCGCTCGTTGACGTACAGATTCGACACGTGAATCAGCCGCTGCGCCTGGTCGACGATGGCCTGGACGACCGCTGGATGCGTATGTCCCAGCACGTTCACGGCAATGCCCGCCACGAGATCCAGATACTCGCGCCCATGGCTGTCCCACACACGCACGCCCTCGCCGCGCTCCATCACGAGGTTGCGCGTGAACGTCCGCTGGTAATACTTCTGCTCGAGAGCGGCCCAGTCTCGCTCCTGCGTCGGGGCCTGGCTGGTAGGCGGAGTGGTGGTCGTCATGGTGGTCTCCTTCTCGGAACTAGCGGAAATACGTCGTGTTCTCGTCAATGTACCCGTGTGTCAGGTCGCAGCCCCATGCCGTTGCCTGATAGTGGCCGAGATGGAGATCGACGTCCACATCGATGCCGCTCTCGGCCATCACGCGCTTGGCGTCGGCGGGATCATAAGCGGCGGCGTGGCCGCGCTCGACAAGCCGCAGGCCGTTGACGCTGATCTCCAGCCGGTCGTGATCCAGCTCGGCGCCTGAGGCACCCAGCGCGGCGACGACGCGTCCCCAGTTGGCGTCGCCCCCGGCTACCGCGCACTGCCACAGCGGCGAAGCCGTCACGGCGCGGGCGGCGCGCCGTGCATCGGCATCGGAGGCGGCGCCACGCACGACAACCGTCATCAGCTTGGTCGCGCCCTCGCCATCCCGCGCCATCTCACGGGCCAGGTAGGCGGTGACGTAGCTCAGGGCGTCGGCGAAGACGTTGCCGTCGTGGGTCCCGGCGGTAGCTGGGGTGTTGCCCGCGACGCCACTGGTCAGGCAGAGCACGGTATCGTTGGTGGACATGTCGCCGTCTACGCAGACCATGTTGAACGAGTCAGCCACGGCGGAGCGGAGCGTCTCGCTCAGAAACTCGGGCTCGACCGCCGCATCGGTGGTGATGTAGCAAAGCATCGTAGCCATGTTCGGGTAGATCATCCCGGCGCCTTTGGTCGTGCCGCCCATGCGCACCGTTTTGCCGTCCAGCTCGAACTCGACGGCGACGATTTTGGTGCGCGTGTCGGTGGTGATGATGGCGCCCGAGAAGTCATCACCTCCCGTGGGGCTGACCTCCACCTGGGTAACGCCGCGCTCGATCTTGTCCATTGGGAGGGGGCGTCCGATGATGCCAGTGGACGAGACCATCACGAGCGTGGGATCAATGCCGAGTCGCTGTCCCACCAGCTCGGTGGTGCGGCGCGCATCCGCCAGCCCCTGCGGTCCGTTGGAGCAGTTGGCGTTGGCGCTGTTGACGACCACGGCCTGTATGCGGCCGCCAGATGCCGCCAGGTGCTCTTTGCAGACCTGCACGGGGTGGGCCGGGGTGCGACTGGTCGTGAACGTGGCGGCGGCGACGCACGGGGCATCAGCCACCAGCATCGCGAAATCGCGGCTGGACGTGTCGGTCTTGATGCCGCAATAGGTTGAGCCGGCGCGAAAGCCGCGCGGAGCGGTAATGCCGCCTTCGATGCGGCGCAGAGCGGAGGGCAATGGAATCCCCGAGGTAGAGGCGTCTGACACGAACGTAGGCTCCTCTTCGAGCGGGCGGCACGGACCCGCGGACAGGGGCGGCGCGCCGCGGTTGAATTGACAGGGAATTGACTGGGAAGGTCGCGCAAGGACCCACCTATTGTACACGTCGGCGCCAGGTGGGCGCCAGAGCCGCGAAGGTCGAGCACTCAACCGCGGCCGGCCAGCCGTCACGCAGCGACCGCGCTGATACTTGCGCCCCAGGACGCCGCATGCTATGATGTGGAAGAACAAATATTCTAATACCGTCGTCCGCGCTGGTCAAGTGGACACCTGGACCCATCTCCTGGCGCCGCGCACAACACTCACCGCTTCTGACAGGCCAAGAAAGAATGTTCTAGTGCAACGGTGACACGGGACGAGTGCGGCGAAAGGTCGCCTGCGCTCCCCAACAAAGGAGAGATACAGCATGAGCGAGTCGAATACAGAGGTACGGCGCTTTCCCTCCAACTGGCTGATCGCACAGGATTACAATCCCAACGATCACTTGTTGAATCTCAAGGGCCGAGACTACCTCAACGTCCAGCACCGGCTGTTGTGGTTCATCCGCGATCAGCGTGCATTGATCGCCGGGGGTCTGGCCACGACATCCTACGTCGTGCGGACGGAGTGCGTGGATCTGGACCGGGAGACGGGCTGGGCACACTTCAAAACCTACGTGCGTGACGTGCTGGGCAACGAATGCGAGATGTACGGCAGCGAGAGCGCGAAGGACTTTCCGGACTACATCGAGAAGGCCAGCACGAAGTCGCTGGGCCGTGCGCTCCTGGGTCTGGGGTACGGCACAGGCATGGCTCCCGAGCTAGACGAAGGCGAGCGAGTAGTAGACAGCCCGCTGGAGCGCCGGACAGCGCCCGCACGGCCGCGCCCCGAGACAACGATCCGCGAGCCCGCGGCGGTGAGCCAGGCGCCACGCCGGCCAGTCGCAGCGCCCGCCACGGCGAGCCAGCCAGCGACAGGTTCGGCGCCGGTGGCCCACGACGCTGGCCAGCCACCCGCCTCGGAGCAGCAGGTTGCCAGCATCCGCAAGTTGTGCGTTGCACTGGGCAAGGCAGAGCCGGAGGCCGGATTGACCTACGAGCAGGCGAAGCAGCTGATCGTCCAATTGAGCGCCGAGTATCAGCGGGCGCGCAAAGCCTCCTGATCTCCTGCTCCGTCCCATTTCCCATTGTCCCCCCTTCCCGCTCCGGCGAGAGGGGGGACGACGCGTATGGCAGCGCCATACAGCCCGCGTACGTCAGAGGACGGGTCCACCTGGGCGTCGCGCAAGCTCGGCCAGGTGCTCCCAATCATGCTCCAGCGCGCGTCGCAGGGCCTTGCGCAGCGTTCTCGGTCCGCTGGGCAGCTCGCGTACGGCGGCACGCTCTTCCGGCGTGGTGGTCTGGACGCGATCGGCCACCATCCGCGCGGCGCGCCGCAACGCATCTGGCAGGCCAAGCTCGCCGCGTTCGGCAGCCGCGTGCACAGCTGAGAAACCCGGCGCGCCGCCCAACGCGCTCGCCAGATAGTTGGGGCCGAGCACGTGCAGGAGGATGGCCCGCGCCGCTCGCCCGCCCGCCTCGGGTGTCGCGTCCAGCTGCGCGTCTGACTGGGACGCCGCCCAGGTCGCCAGCTCTTCACACAGCCAGGCGAAGTGGCGTGGGTAGCGCTCGATCTCCACGTCCGTCACCGGCTCGAAGTCCGGGCCGAACATGACGTACGGCGAGCCATTGCCCAGCCAATCGCCTTCGGTGATGTGCTGGGCAACTTGCGTCTCGAACGGCTCGTCGACAGCGGCCGACTCCCCGTGGCGGCGCAGGAAACGGAGGAAGGCGCAGATCGCGTCCGGAGTGGCCGCGAGCGCCGCCTCGGTCGTTGGTCCGACGGCGACGCAGCCGAGCAGATCGAGCACATGCACCATGGTCTTGCGGCGGCGCGGGCCAGATTCGAGATAGAGGGCATATGTCGTCATGGCGCACGTCGTCCTTTCGGATAACAGAGAGGCTGAAGGCTGCTCCAGATAGGTGCGGTCATCTGTTGCCAGCTGTCTGAGCTGCTGCGCTCATCCGGACGGCCGGCCGAGTGAG
>CAYQFU010000012.1:0-52495 GCA_964416775.1 uncultured Ktedonobacterales bacterium | reverse complement strand
GCTCCCGTGTGCCGCTGTGGAACTGCGTCCTGCTTCGCTAGCTGCCCTGCTCGCGCGGGATGCCGCTCTGAGCTGCCATGACGCCTCCGGTCTCGGACTGCGGTCGCTGCTCTTCGCCCCGTCTTCAGCGCTGCCCGCGGTCACCCGCGGCTTCCGTCCCCGCCTCGCCCTTCCGGTTCCCCGGCCACCCAGCGCGCCAACCCAGTTCGTGCTGGCAGAACCATAGTTAGCTAAACGCGAACCGAAGTCAAGAGTTCGCGAATCAAGAAATTCGCACATTGATCCGACGCCGGCCGGGGAGGCTCAAGAATTCCTGGGGATGGCTCTTCGAGCCAGGGCACGCGATTGCGGCCTGAGGCCCGCTGCCAGGCGGCAGCGATCATCTCTCAGGCGGCAGCAGTTGGAGCGCCAGCGCGAAGCGTCCACCCTCTGCGGATGGAGCCTCCAGCGCTGTGGGGCTGGTCAACCCGTGTCTTGCTCAGTCAGTCACTATGCTGACGGTGAAACCGCGACGCACCTGCCCCGACTGGATGCACCAGGCGCGAGTCAGCATGTTTCGCGCTTCCACCTCGCAATAGGGGTAGTGGAGCGTGTAGGCGCCGGAGAGCGCTTCCTCTTCGGACTGCCGAACATCATTGCGAGCAACGTATTCATGGTCCCCTGCCAACCAATCCGGCCGGAACTCCGTCCACTCGCCAGAGACAACGTTGGGCATGACGTGCGTCAGCCGTTTGGCTATCTGGTGCTGAGGGCTATGCACCCAGACCTTGGCCAACTTGAGGATGTCGCCGCCCAGGAAGAGAGCCGATCGCAAGAAGGCTTCCGGGGGCATCTGGAGACAAGCCGAGAAGTCTTCGCAGGTCTCCTCGAGCAGCCAATGCGGCTGCGGAGAGACGTGGTTGTGGCCGATCTCGTGGCCGATGGTGTTGTTGAACGTGCGCGAGTCGCGCTCAACACCCAGCCAGATAGACCCATCGCGGTCAGGCGCCTTGCCCCTGAAGCCCTTGGGGGTGGCTGGATCGACCTCAAGCGTATACCCAATCCGCTGAGCCAGTTCGACCACGCTGATCACGTCGGGGAAGTCGTAACGCAGGCCCCGAACCCGCCTTGCGGCATCAGTTGCTGCCGCCCTTGCGTCGAGCCTTTCTTTCCATCCGCGCGGTGTGCGCACGGATGAGGTCATAGAAGAATTGGTCGTCGAGCACTGCGTCGGGCCCGAAGTTAAAGCCGTCTCGGAGAAATGCGATCTGCCCCTCTGTGAACTCATGCGCGTGCCCCGCCAGGAACTCCCCCACCTTCGGATGCAGGCTAGCTTTGCCACCTGCGGCGAGGCTGACATCGCTTCCCGCTCTCGCTCCGACCTCCATATTTCCGCGACTTGAGCCTGTCTCAGCTGCTACATGCGCGATCTCGTCCGGCGGCAGCAGATCGCCGCGCGCGCACGGCCGGCCCGACAGCTCAGTGATGGCCTTGGCGATCTTGTCGACCTGGGGGATGTCCAAGCCCCGCTTGCCGCTGATGGCTTCCGAGACCGTGGACCTCGATAGCCCGGCCTTCGCAGCCACATCCTTCTGCTGAAGCTTGCGAGCAGTGATCGCGGCGTGAATGCGGCGCCCGACCTGTTTGTCGTGCAGGGCCTTCGCCTCTTTGCCTTGGGCAGGTGCCATGCGGTTAGCGATAGGCGAATCGGACGTGGATGGTCAACGCCTCTGACGGGGAAACGCTTTCCAGAGGCTTGACTTCCAGTTCGCGATTCGTAAACTGACAGCATGGCAAGTACCGAATCGAGAATCGGCGAATGCCCCATAGTCCCGCGCCTGGCTGAGAAGAAGTGGGACCAGAAGACGCTGAGCGAAAAGACCGGCGTTCCGCGTTCCTCCATCTCCGAATTCGTCAGGGGCAAGCGGCGCATCGAGAGACCCGGCCTCGACGAGATAGCTAAGGCCCTCGACATACCCGCCGAGCACTTGGTGCTCTGGCAGAACGGATTCGAGGTCCCGGGCGGCGCGAAGGTCTCCAGCCGCCACACTCAGCAACGTCGGAGCGCGCGATGATGCGCTCCCTCGATCGCGTCGACCTCTCCGCCTTTCCGGCCGAGAGGTTCTGGGCCAACAGCCACCCCGTCAGCGAGACGGGTTGCTGGCTGTGGATGGGTGCCGTCAGCACCGGCAAGCGCGGTGGTTACGCCTGCCTCAAGTTCCAGCAGGTGGTGCTCTACGGGCATCAGGTGGCCTACCGGCTCGCGCACGGCGATCTGCCGCCCGGCACTGAGGTCTCGCACCGCTGCGAGGTGCGCAGCTGCATCAACCCCCAGCACCTCATCCCTGAGACGCACAAGGAGAACTGCCACCGCCAGCGCCGGCCCTACCGCAAGCCGGTGGTGCAGAGCGTTCAGCTCGCCCTGGGCCAGGATCTGGCCACGGACGCCGCCAGCGGCAACCTGGGCTCGGGACCGGCGAGCGGCCATGCCTCCGCGGTTGGGGGAGGGCGATGAGGTCGCCCGTCGACAGGGCCGTGCTGCTGGAGCGCCTGGCCGGGCGCCGGGTGGTGGCGATGGTCAGCGGCGGCAAGGACTCGGTGGCCATGTGGCTGCTGTTGCGCCAGCTCGGCCTCGAGCCGTTGGCGCTCTACACGGACACCCTCTGGGAGTGGAAGGGGCACGCCGCACACCTCAACCTGCTGGAGGCGCGCATCGGCGAGATCCACCGCCTTCGCCCGGAGAAGGGCTTCGCCGACCTGATTCCCGTCCGTGGGTGCTTCCCATCCCGGGTGAGGCGGTGGTGTACCGAGGAGTTGAAGCTCAAACCGGCTAGGCGCTGGCTCGACAGTTTCCGGGACGAGGCCGGCTGCGACGTGGTGGTGGCCATTGGGGTCCGGCGCGAAGAGAGCGCGAAGCGGGCAGCGATGGTCGAGTGGGAGTGGTCGGACTTTTACGACTGCGAGGTGTGGCGCCCCATCCTCGGTTGGACGGTGGCCGACGTGGCCGGCGAGCACCGGCGCGCCGCCATCCCGATGCACCCGCTCTACCACCAGGGCGCAGAGCGGGTCGGCTGCTTCCCCTGCGTGAACGCCAGCAAGAGCGAGCTGGCGCTGGTCGACCGCCTCCAACCGGAGCGGGTGGACGAGATCGAGGCGTGGGAAGCCCAACTCGGCGCCACGATGTTCACGCGCGACCGCCGGGCCGAGAAGCGCCGCCTGATCAAGGCCGGTGTCCCCGTGGACGAAGCCGGCCCCAGCGTGGAGCCGGTGGGCATCCGCGAGGTGATGCGCTGGGCCACAACCGACCGGGGGGGGCGGCAATTTCAGTTGGTGAGGCGGCCGACTGGTTGTGCTCGGTGGGGGGTGTGCGAAGCGCCTGCGTCGGGGGAGGACTCTGAATGAGCCCCGCCCGCTGCGCCCTGCTGTCGGCCTTCGTCTGCGGCTTCTACGCCGCAGCGATGCTGCTGCTCTACGTCGCCCGGCCCAAACTCACTGTGGTGCCGTGCGAACTGCGCGAGGCACGAGCCTTCGTCAGCCAGCACCACCGGCACCACAAGCCCAGCAAGGGTCACAAGTTCAGCGTGGCCGTCGCCGACGAACTCGGCGAGGTGCACGGCGTGGCCATCGTCGGGCGCCCCGTGGCCCGCCACTCCTCCGACGGCTGGACGCTGGAGGTGAACCGCGTCGCCACCGATGGTTGCCCCAACGCCTGCTCGGCCCTCTACGCCGCAGCTTGGCGGGCGGCTCGAGCGATGGGCTACCGCAAGCTCATCACCTTCACCCTGCCCGAGGAGGGCGGGCGCTCCCTGGTAGCCGCCGGCTGGCGGTGCATCGGAAGTGCAGGGGGGGGGCAGCTGGTCCCGCCGCGACCGGCCCCGGGTGGACACGCACCCCACGCAGCTGAAGTTGCGCTGGGAGGTCTCCTAGCGTGCTGACCGTCTACCTGGGCACCCACATGCCGGGGTGGTTGGAGCGCCCCGACGTCCCGCCGCTCTTTGTTTCTCGACGCCGGCTGGCCTCCCGGCGTCGGCTCCCGCGCGCGGCCTGCCGCTGGGCCCTCGACTCGGGCGGCTTCACCGAATTGAGCATGAACGGTCGGTGGCACACGCCGCCCGAGCAGTACGTGGGCGAGGTGCGCCGCTTCGCCGCTGAGATCGGCAACCTCGACTGGGCCGCCATCCAGGACTGGATGTGCGAGCCCTGGATTCTCAAGAAGACCGGCCTCGACGTCGCTGAGCACCAGCGCCGCACGGTGGAGAGCTACGAGTGCCTCCGCGAGCTGGCACCCGAACTGCCGTGGGTGCCAGTGCTGCAAGGCTGGGCCCCGGCCGACTACCTGCGCCACTTGGAGATGTACGAGGCCCGCGGGCACAACCTGCGCGCGCTGTCGGTGGTGGGCCTGGGGTCCGTCTGCCGCCGGCAGGGCACGGTCGACGCCGAGCGCATCATCGGCGCGCTTCGGCGCAACGGTCTGCGCCTCCACGGCTTCGGCTTCAAGGTGCTGGGCCTACGCAAGGTCTGGAAGAGCCTGGTCAGCAGCGACTCGCTGGCCTGGTCCTTCTCCGCCCGCCGCAGCCCCCCCCCTAGACGGGTGCAGGCACAAGTCGTGCGCCAACTGCATCCGCTGGGCGCTGCGGTGGCACGGGCGGCTGATGGCCGACCTGCATTCGCTGGCTCGGCACGATGCCCAGCAGCTCACGCTGTTCTCGGAGGTGGCCTGAGATGAGCGCCATCGCCCGAAGGGACTACCAACCCCGCTGCACCGTCCCCGGATGCGGCCGGAAGCAGTTCACCCAGGGCCTCTGCCCCTTCCACTGCGACAGCACGCCCGGCCTGAGGCAGCGCAAGCACAACATCCGCGGCTGGAGCTTCGCCCGGAACGCCTGGGCCCGGCGCTACCGCGGGCATGACCTGCGCGTGACCGCCGAGGACGCTGGCTATCGCCTCTGGATCGATGGCCACCGCCGCGGCTTTTACGACTCGGTCAGCTACGCGCGCACCCACGGCGTGCATCTGGTCACCGCCGGCTACGCCGCGCACCCCAAGCCTTCCTATAGCCGGCCGACACCGTCTACCTCCACCGGAGCCTCGCGATGAGCACCAGCAAGAGGATTAGGAAGGATGGGCGGGGTTCCCTCGCCCTCAACGCAGCACCAACGGAGGAAGTGACTCATGCCGCAGAAGCTGAGCGACTCGAAGGTGGTGGCCATCAAGAAGGAGTACGCGAAGGGCAAGCTGTCGCAGCGAGCCCTGGCGGACAAGTACGGCCTGACGCCGAGCTACCTGAACAAGCTGCTGACCGGGAAGGCCCGGCCCAACGCGCGGTAGGCGCAGTTCATGCGGGCGCGGCCAGTCCCACCCCCGAACTGGCCGCGCCCCAGGGCTTGAGCGACTACGACAGGTTCATCGAGTCGAAGTGCCACCGAGTGGAGCCCGTTGGCTTTGAGCCGGTCTCGTTGCACCCGTCGCTGCGCCCGGACCAGCGCGACATCACTCGGTGGGCCTGTCGGCTGGGCCGGGCGGCGGACTGGGCCGACTGCGGACTGGGGAAGAGCCGCGTCCAGACGCAGTGGGCGGCCGAGGTGGCCCGCCACGCTGGTGGCGACGTCCTCATCTTGGCGCCGCTGGCGGTGGGCCCCCAGACCGTGGCCGAGGGCGCGGCCATCGGCGTCGACGTTCGCCTCTGCCGCACGCAGGCCGACGTGCGCCCCGGCGTGAACATCACCAACTACGAGATGCTCTCGCACTTCGATGCGCGTCACTTCGCCGGCGTCGTGCTGGACGAGAGCAGCATCCTCAAGGCGTACGACGGGACCACGCGCAACGCGATCGTCGGCGCCTTCCGGGACACCCGCTACAAGCTCGCCTGCTCCGCGACGCCGGCGCCCAACGACTTCATGGAGATCGGCAACCACGCCGAGTTCCTGGGCGTGATGAGCCGGATGGAGATGCTCTCCACCTTCTTCGTCCACGACGGGGGGGAGACCTCGAAGTGGCGGCTGAAGGGCCACGCGGAGACGGAGTTCTGGCGGTGGCTCTGCTCGTGGGCGGTGATGCTCCGCAGACCCAGCGACCTGGGCTACTCCGACGAGGGCTTCGTCCTGCCGCCTCTGGAGATGCACCAGGCGACGGTGAAGGGCGACCACCGGCAGGCGCAGAAGGCCGGGCTGCTCTTCGCGCTGGAGGCCCAGACGCTCGAGGAGCGCCGCGCCGCGCGCAAGGCCTCCAGCGACGAGCGCGTGCGCGCCGTCGCCGAGCTCGTCTTGGCCAGCTCGGAGCCCTGGCTGCTCTGGTGCGACTACAACGACGAGGGAGATGCATTGGAGAAGGAAATACCCGGCAGCGTTCAGGTGTCGGGCACAGACGATAAAGAGTTCAAGGAGAACGCCGCGCTGTGGTTCGCCGGCAAGCTGGAGTGCCCATGCGGACGAAAGAGCAGTCCCGAGGCAAGTTCTCCGATGACGCCGAGCGGCTTGAGCGAGCTGCGCTGTACTTGCGGAAGGCTGCTCAGCAGGTCTAGGCGCGTTCTGATTAGCAAGGCCCGCATCTTTGGGTGGGGCCTGAATTTCCAGCACTGCAGCAGGGTCGCCTTCGTGGGCCTCAGCGACAGCTTCGAGGCCTTCTACCAGGCCATCCGGCGCTGCTGGCGCTTCGGCCAGAAGCGCACGGTCCACTGCTGGATCGTGACTTCCGAGTTGGAGGGCGCGGTGGTGAAGAACCTCCAGCGCAAGGAGGCCGACGCCGCGCGCATGGTCGACGAGATGGTGCGGCACATGAGCGCCATCTCCAGCGAGAGCCTCAAGGCCACTGCCCGCCAAGTCATCGACTACCGCCCCGAGAAGCCGATGCAACTGCCGGCGTGGCTCCGGAGCGCGGCGTGAACCCCACCAGCGAGAAGGAGCGGGCCCCGATGGACGTGCGCGTGCTGAACCAGGAGATGGGCGAGGGTTGGGCCGCCTACCACGGCGACGTCTGCGACGTCATAAATGGCATACCCGACCACTCGGTTGGTCTCACTGTCACATCCTTTCCTTTCCAGTCGCTTTACACCTACTCGGCGACGCCGCGGGACATCGGCAATGTCCGCTCGGCTGAGGAGTTCCAGCGGCACCTCGATTTCCTGGTGCCCGAGCTCCTCCGGGTGACCATGCCGGGCCGGTCCATCAGCCTGCACTGCATGTTGCTGCCGGTCTCCAAGCAGATGACCGGCCACATCGGGCTGTCCGACTTCCGGGGCGACCTCATCCGGCTCTTCCAGAAGCACGGGTGGATCTTCCACTCCGAGGTCTGCATCTGGAAGGACCCGGTCACTGCCATGCAGCGCACCAAGGCGCTCGGCCTCCTGTGGAAGCAGCTCAAGAAGGACTCGGCGATGAGCCGACAGGGCATCCCCGACTACATGGTGACGATGCGCGCGCCGGGGGAGAACCGCGAGCCCATCGCGCACACGGCCGCGGAGTTCCCGGTCAAGGACTGGCAGAAGATGGCCAGCCCGGTCTGGATGGACATCGACCCCTCCGACACCCTGCAGTTCCGCTCGGCCCGCGAGGATAAGGACGAGCGCCACATATGCCCTCTGCAGTTGGAGCCCATCCGACGCTGCGTGCGGCTCTGGAGCAACACCGGCGATGTCGTCTTCGACCCCTTTGGTGGCATCGGCTCGGTGCCCTACGTGGCTCGACAGATGGGGCGCCGGGGCCTAATGACCGAGCTGAAGGAGAGCTACTGGCGGCAGGCGGTGGGCAACCTCCGCATGGCCGCGCGCGGCGACCGCCAACTCAGCATGTTCCCGGAGCCGCTGGCACCGGCCCAGGCCGAGCCGGAGGAGTTCGACGAAGGCCTGGGCGCGGAGGACGCCGCCGGCGCCGAGGTCGCCGCTCAGGCCGGAGAGGTGGGGTAGGGCGATGGGTCTCCCCTGGATACAGGTCCGGACCAACATCCGGACCCACCCGAAGAGCATGCGCCTAGGCATACGCCTGAAGGATCCGCGCGCCTATCGGCTAGTGGTCGACCTCTTCCTTTGGTGCGGAGAGGCGGCGCCCGATGGCCGCATCAAGGGCCCCGACGCCGACTTGGTGCTGGAGGCTGGAGCTGGGTGGGATGGGGAGCCTGGTCGTTTCGCGGCCGCCGCCCTGGAGGTGGGCTTTGTCGACCGCGACGGTGACGACCTCGTCGTTCACGATTGGGCAGACCACAACGGCGCCCACGCCGCCAAGGTTGAGCGCGACCGGAAGAAGGCAGCCGAACGTCGGGAGGAGGAGAGGGCCGCGAGACGCTCTAAGGACCATACCTCGACCGTCGCGCGACCATCGCGCGACGGTCGCGCGACGGTCGAGGGCGAGAGGGAGAGGAGAGGAGAAGTAGATCCTCTTGCTTCGCAAGAGGGCGGCGGGCGCCAACGGCACGCCGCCGTCGCGTCTGGTCCGACCCAACGCGTTCCGGATGCCCCAGCCGCGCCCCTGGCGACTCCTGGCGCGACGAGCGATGCCTCGCCCACCCTGGCGCAGGAGCCCGCCGAGACCGCGCCTCAGAAGCCCGCCCAGGAAACCAAGCAGCGCCAGCTCGGCTTGGCCGGCATCCACGACGGCGCGGAGGCGGTGGCCGGCGCCAAAGTGGCCCCGGCACCGGTCCAGGCCGCCAAGGCGCGCCGGGAGCCCAAGCTGTCCGCTTGGCAGACCCTGCGCGAGGACCTGCGCCAGCGCCGAGACCGAGCGCTTCCGGACGCGCTCCCCGATGTGGAACTGGCCGGTGGCCCAGCCGCTCTGAACGCCCGTCTGAGCGCCATCGCAGCCGAGGCCACCGCCAGGCACGCCGTCGCGCTGGTGGACGCCTACGAGGCCTTCCTGTGCGACGAGCACGCCCGCTCGCGCGACCCGGCCTGCCCGTTCCCGCTGTTCGTGGCCCGGTGGCCCAAGTACGCCAGCGCGGCACGGCGGGCGAAGGGCAACCGGCCGCAGCAACCGGGCTCCGCATCGTCTCCTGGAACTAATTGCGCATCTTGCGGCTGCACCTCGGACCTGATGCGCGGGCCACTCCACGGCGACACCGCCTGCTACGCCTGCGCCCGCGACTTCGGCGCCGACTACGCGCGGGAGCACCCCGAAGGGGACGACTTCGCCCACATGCAGGCCGAGGCGGCCGACGCCTGGCACGCCTGGCTCCAGCGCAGGAGGTCCGCATGAGCCGCCGCGCCCACGGGCTCGACCTCAACCACCGCGAGATCGTCGCCGTCCTTCGAGCCTGGGACTGCAGCGTCCAGAGCCTCGCCGGCATGGGCGATGGCGTGCCCGACCTGCTGGTCGGTCGCAGGGTCGCCGGAGAGCCGAGGAACTTCCTGCTGGAGGTCAAGGCCGACGCCGATAAGGACGCCACCGCCCAGCTCCGGCCCAATCAGAGGACCTGGGCCCTCAGCTGGCGCGGCCAGGTCGCCACCGTCCGCACCGTGCGCGAGGCCCTCCTCGCCGTCGGCATCAACCCCGGCCGGGCCCGCCCCTGCGCGGTCTGCGAGTGCGTCACCGACGCCCCCGAGCCGGGCTGCAACTGCGCCCTTTGCCACACCTAACCCCTTGATTCGACCGCTGAGAACAGCGGCCGAACAGTGGAGGAGCATCGCATGAGATTCCTGAAGGACGAGGACCTGCAGAAGCTGGAGACGGGCACCGAGGCGCTGCGCAAGCGGCTGGAGACCTCGCGGCACGTCGGCCGGGGCATGACGCCGGAGGAGGTCGCGACGCTCGGTAACGCCGCCGGCGCGAGGCTCTCCCCTGTCCCACCAGCACCAGCTCCCGCTCCGCCAGCCGCGCCATCGCCCGCGCGTCAGCGGTCGGGGCGGCGGGTCCCGCGAGGAGGGAGGGGCTGATGCACGGTGTCCAGCCCATGGTTCATCCCGACTGGCAACGGTGGGAGCGGATGTGCGCCAGGTCGGCTCACGAGGCTGCGGAGCGACGGCGGCGCGAGGAGCAGATGTGCCAGTGGGGCTTTCAGCAGGCCCGCTCCCGCGAGGTGGCCGCCGAACGAGCACCCGAGGGGCGAGCTCCGATGCTGCGCCCAAGGGAGGCGATGCCCCACCACCGCGTCGCCTACCACCCCGCGCCGCGCCGGCCGGGCTACCGAAAGCCGAAGACCCGATGAGCGAGAGCGAGTCGCTCTGCAGCGCCGTCCGGCGCGAACACCGCATCGACCCCAAGGAGGTACCCATGGCACAGACTGGCACACCGCAGCGCGGCAAGAAGCCCTGGGCGGTGACGCACCTGAAGGACCCGCTCCGGCCCGGCAGCATGTGCCGCCAACTGGCCTCACCGGGCCGCTACCCATGGCCTTGGGACCGCTGGCTCTGGCGTCGCTGCGGCAACTGCGAGCGGCTCTACCAGCGCGCATGGCGTCTCGGCCTGGTCTTCGTCCACCCCGAGGCCGCATGGGGCCCGGTCCAGCCAAGGAGCGTCGCATGACCCCGCTCACCGACCAGGAGTTGTCCGACATCGAGGCGCGGGCGGAGAAGGCCACGCCAGGCCCATGGACTGCCGACCCGCCCGACGAGATCGAACTGCAGATCGACCCCGGCACCACCGAGTGCTGGGGCATCAGGTGCCCCGCCGGCAGCGTGGTGGTCACCGACTCCGGGTGCTACCCGCCGGACATGCCCACTGCCCAGTTCATCGCCGCCGCCCGCGAGGACGTGCCCCGGCTGGTGGCCGAGGTGCGGAGGTTGAGTAAGGTGGTGCGCGAGGCCTCCGAGCATGTGACCGAGGCCAGACTGGCGCGGAAGCAGGTCGAGGCGGAACTGGCGACGGCCCAGGGCGAGTTGGGGCCGCTGCGCCGGGAACTGGAGAGCACCAAGGGGCTGTTCCAGGGTGCGGTGGAGTATTCCTCCGAGGAGGTGGCCAGGCTGCGCGCCGCGCTCGCCTCCGCCCAGGCCGACCTTGCCGCTCAGCAGCGCGCCAACGCCACCGCAGGCCAGGCGGTGGCCAGCTGGCAGCGGCAGGCCGAGCTCGCCGAGAAGCAAGCGGAGCGGCTGGGGGCCTTCATCGAGCGGCACTCCCTCGACCTATCCAGGAAGGGGCACCGCATCTGCCTGAGCTGCCGGAACTTCATCGAGCTGGGCGAGTCTCATCGCTCCGACTGCGAGCTGGTGGCCCTGCTGGGCCGGGAGCCGGGGCGATGAGCATCTACGTCGACTTCCTGACGGCCCTCACAATCTTCGCCGATCACCAGAAGGGCCAGCGACAGGCGGTGACGGCCGAACACGACACGATCTGGGCTGGCCATGGGCTCTCCCCGGACGACCTGAGCGCAGGGAACCTTCGGGCTCTCGCTCTGGCGGGATGGACTTGGGATGAAGAGGTCGGAGCATGGCGGAGGTACCTATGACCTACCCCACCCGCCAGCGCAGCCCGCGGAGGCGCCACGGAGGGCGGAGGGACTCTGCTCCAGCCAGGCGAGAGCGGGACCAAGCCATCATCGCCTGCGCCGAGAAGATCGCCCAGGACGGCGGCCGCATCTTCACCGGCCAGGGTGAGGTCCGGGCCGAGGAAGAGGACGGTGTGGTCTACATCTATGAGGGGCGCCGGCTGGTGATGTTCGGGCCGGTGAGCGCCTACCTCGCCCTGGTGGCAGAGCTGGAGTCCGAGGAGGACGCGGGGTGAAGCCGACCAGTTGGACGCCGGAGGTGGAGGCCGCCTCGAAGCAAGTAGAGGCAGTCCATCAGGCCGAGCTTGAGGCCATCGCAGCACGCACCCCATGCCCGCGCTGCGGCAAGCGCTGCACCTACTGCGACGAGTACCAGACCACCAAGGGCTGGTTCGCCCAGGTCGACGACAAGGGCCAACTGCACCTCCACGACTCGAACCGGCGCGAGGCCAGCTTCCGCTGCGAGTCCGGCCACGTCTGGTCACTGCGCACCCCACTGACCTGTCCCGCGTGCGGTTGGGAGAAGCAGTGAGCTTCAGGCTCGCGAGACCCGGCGCTCTGGCCGGCCTGGACCCGCCCGGCACCGCCGGCTGGGTGGAGCAGGCAGACCGCTGGTCCCGCATCGCCTCTGGCCACCGGCTGGAGGTCTGGCGCGAGCCCCGGAGCGGGCCCTGGCGCTGGAGCTGCGCTGGGTCGGTCGCCTCCAGACCCTGCCGCACCCGCGAGGACGCCATGCGCCGGGCGATGCGCGCCGCGGCACTCGGCCGGCCTCCGGTTGGGTAGGGAACTTGCCAATGCATTAGAAGTTTGGCTATCCAATTAGCCGATGGGCGACGGCAAGGTCATCGGCAGGCCCTTCGCCAAGGGCGTCAGCGGCAACCCGGGCGGCCGCACTCCGGTCTCGCCGGAGGTGCGCGAGGCGCTGAAGGCGCTGACCATGCCCGCGGTGAAGCGCCTGGGCGAGCTCATCAACTCCGAGAACGAGCGGGTCGCCCTCGGGGCCCTCAACTCGGCCCTGGACCGCAACCTGGGCACCTCCCCGCTCACCGAGTCGGCCGGCGTCCAGCCAGAGGCGGAGCTGCTGGAGCGCGCCATCGCGGCGCTGCGCAAGCGCGGCTACGTCGTCACCGCGCCCGCGCCCTCCGAAGAGCCATCGCCCGCCGAGGGCAAGGAGACGCACTGATGTCGGACAAGTACGGCCCCTTCAGCTATGGCGTGCAGGCCGGGCGCGACGAGGTGGCGCTGGAATTCGCGGCCGCCATGGCGTCGATGCCCGTCTTCCGGTCGCACCCCGAGGTCGCCTGCTCCGAGGCCTTCAGGCTGGCCGACATCTTCATCGCCGAGCGCGACAAGCAACACCGGGCCTGGGAGGCGGAGCAGGCCTCGAAGGAACCGAAGTGATGAGCGGCGCCGACCCCAAGCGAGCCGCCCCCGCCAGCGCACGCTGCCAGGCCTGCGGCGGAAAGCCCGGCTCGCCAAAGAGCATCTTCACCGTGGTCGCGGAGCGGCCCAGCCACATCAAGCCGGGCAAGCGCGTGCCGGCCATCGTCCGCGAGCACCTCTGCCCGGCACCCTGCCACTCGGAGAGCGCATGAAGGTCGAGAGCGTGAAGTTCGTGGGCGACATCTACATCCCCGAGGCCGGCCAGCCGAAGGCCGTCTCTCAGCTCGGGACGCGCAGTGGCGTCGAGATGCGCATCGAGGGCCCGTACCTCGTGCTGCACAAGACCGCCTCGCTCGACGGCAAGGCCTGGCGGCCGGTCTACGTCCCCCTGACCAACGTCGCCAGCTTCATCCCGGCCGCGGACGAGGTGACGCCGACGAAGCCGGCCCAGGGCGGGCAGCAGCAGGGAGGCAAGGGCGGGAAGTAGATGTGCCGGATGGTCGGGCGGTCCCGACGCGATTTGGACAAGGAGGATGCAATGGCGGACGGTGAGAAGACGCAGCACGGGCCGGTGGTGCGGGCGAAGTTCCAGGTGCAGTCGAAGCGCGACTACATGGGCTACGCCATGAAGGACGGCAAGTACGAGCCGGCCAAACTGACTGAGGTGATCCTGTCCCCCGTCAGCAGCAACAGCGAGGACAACAAGAGTTGGTCCGAGGCCACGCCCTGCGGCGAGCTGAAGATGAGCATCACCAACCCGGCCGCCGTCGACGCGCTGGAACTGGGCAAGTCCTACCTCCTCGACTTCACCCCGGCGGAGTAGCTCGCCGTGCCCGCACTCGACCAGCCAGACAGCATCCTGTGGCGAGGCCAGTTCCGCAGCGTGGCGGAGCTGGGCGCCATGGGTCTGCACCTGGTCGAGCAGATCGACGAGGCCGCCAAGGAGTTCGTGCGTGCGCGGGCGGTGCCCCGCCTCTGCCGGCTTCACCCGGACGACTGGGACCTGGTCGAGGTCTCGCAGGGCGAGTACGTCGCGCACGACTTCGACGAGGGCTGCCAGCCGGTGCTGTGGCTGGCCGCGCCGACGATGAAGTTCCTCGACTTCGTCATCTGGCAGGACCGCCAGGTGCTGGTGGTGGCCGACGAGTCGGTGGCCTTCGGGCGGTTCGTGCTCTCCACGCAGGCGCAGGCATGAGCGCCTCGCTGCCAGAGGGGTGCGAGACGATGCACCTATGTAGCGCTCCCGTCGTCGAGGCTGGTGAGCACTCCTTCTGCGGCCGCAAGGTCGGAAAGAGGGGGGTGCGTGCGCTCTACTTTGCCGGCGAGGAAGCCATCGTCCGCTGGTGCCTCGACGGCAACGTGCTCTGCTCTGCCTGCATTGAGGCAGCAGCCCAGAGGCTTCGACCGCCCGAAGACCGGCAGCAGAAGGCCGAGCGACTCCGGGTGTTGCAGTCCCGGGTCGAGGACCTGAGTCGGCGACTGGAGCGGATGAGGGCCGGCACAGAGTCGCTCGTCGCCTACACCAACGGCGCGTTGGCGCCGCTGCTGCACGAACTCGCAGCTGGGCTGCGGCCGGATTGGAGGCCAGAGCAGCCCATCCCCGAGGACTTTGAGGCCGCATGAACCCGGGCGACTTCGACATGGCCGAGGTGGAGGCACTGGAGCAGGTGGGCGAGTTGGAGCCTCGCGACCCGCTCGACGACCTGTTCCCCCAACAGCGGGCGTTCGTGCTCTCCGGCGCCAAGCGCCGGGCGGCGGTGTGTTCGCGGCGCGCCGGCAAGACCACCGCCGACAGCCGGCTGCTGCTCAAGGCCGCCAAGGACCACCCGGGTTCCATCTCCTGCTTCTTCGGCGTGACGCAAAAGGTGGCGCGACGCCTGATGTGGCCTGAACTGCTCCGCGTGAATCGCGAGTACGACCTGGGCTTGCGCTTCGACGCCTCCAACCAGGAGATCCACTGCCCCAACGGCAGCCAGCTTTGGCTCTGCGGCGCCAAGGACGAGGCGGAGATCGAGAAGGCCAGAGGCCAGAAGTACCCGCTGGTCATCCTCGACGAGGTCGGCAGCTACCGCGCCAGCATCCTCAAGGCGCTGGTCGATGAGGTCATCACGCCGGCGCTGATGGACCTCGACGGCGCGCTGGTGCTCACCGGCACGCCCACCGCGATGCTCTCCGGCCTCTTCTATGACGTGACCCGGCCGGAGCTCGACCTGCGCTCGCCCGGCTGGGAGGTGCACCGCTGGACGGTGGCCGACAACCCGCACATGCCGCACGCGCGGGAGTGGATCGAAGCCGAGAAGGAGCGCCGCGGCTGGACGGAGCAGACGCCGGGCTTCCTGCGCGAGTTCCGCGGGCTGTGGGTGCGCTCCGACGACCTGCTGGTCTACGCCTACGACCCGGAGGACAACGACTTCAGCCCGGACTCGCTCCAGACCAATGAGGACTGGCATTACGTGCTGGGCCTCGACGTGGGCTGGCACGACCGCACCGCCTTCGTGCTGGCCTGCTACAGCCGCACCTCGCCGGTCTGGTACGTGCTGGAGAGCCGGGCCGAGCAGCACCTCATCCCCTCCGCGGTGGCGGAGATCGTCGGCGAGTACCGGGCCCGCCACCGCATCGAGCGGGTGGTCATGGACACCGGCGGACTGGGCAAGGCCATCGCCGAGGAGTTCAAGAGGCGCTTCCACCTACCCATCGAGCCGGCCGACAAGCGGGAGAAGTCCGCCTTCATCGAGCTGATGAACGGCGACATGCGCCGCGGGCTCATCAAGGCGGAGCAGGGGAGCCCGCTCGCCCAGGAGTGGGCGGTGCTGCAGTACGACGCCAAGCGGAAGGAGGACCCCGGCCAGCGCAACGACCTGGCCGACGCGGCCCTCTACGCCTACCGGGCGAGCCGGCCCTACCTCTCGCGCGAGCCGGCCAAGCCGGTGGACCCGAACAGCGAGAGCTGGGGCAAGCAGCACGAGCAGAAGCTGGCGAAGGCGGCCCAGCGCCGCCGCGCCGAGGCTTCCTGGTGGAGCCGATGAGCCAGTCCATGTTCAAGAACGTCGAGGAGGCCAAGGCCTTCCTCCTCTGGGCCAGGGAGCAGGGCCTGCGCGTGCTCGCGGTGCACCGCGATGGCTTCGAACTGGAGCCGGACCAGCCGAAGGCGACGGCCGCCCCGGCCCGGCCGCTGGCGCACCGCGAGACCGAGCGCGTCTCGGGCACGCCGTACACCGCAGAAGAGCTCTTCGGGGCCTCGGGGTAAGCCATGGCCACCACCGCCGCCAGTCCGGGAAGCATCGACCTCCAGTGGTGGAGGCATCAGGACGCCGTCCTGTGGGAGCGGGTGCTGCCCATCGCCAAGGGCATCCGCCAGCGCCAGCAGTGGCGCCAGCAGGACCTGCTCAACTTCGCCCGCCTCTACGGCGGCAAGGCCTTCGAGCAGTCGCTGCGGCACAACATCCTGGCCCTGGCCGGCGGCGAGCCGCCCAGCATCTCCAGCCTGCCCCGCGTCGCGCTCAACATCATCAAGAGCATCGTCGACACCGCAGTGGCCAAGCTCTCCACCATCGACGTCAAGGCCACCGTGCTCACCGACGGCGGCAGCTTCGACGAGCGGCAGCAGGCCGAGGACCTCGACGAGTATGTCGAGGCCGTCCTCTACGCCGCCGGCATGCGCTCGCTGGCGCCGCAGATCCTCACCGACGCCGGCGTCTTCGACGCGGGCGTGGTCAAGGTGTACGAGCAGGACGGGGAGGTGAAGGTCGAGCGCACCCTCTCCATGGAGCTCTTCGTCGACGAGCTCGACGGCCAGTACGGCCAGCCCCGGCAGCTGCTGCAGCGCAAAGGAATCGACAAGGGCGTGCTGGTGGAGATGTTCCCGAAGCACGCCGACGCCATCCGCAAGGCCCGGGTCATCAGCCGCGACGATGGCAACTCCACCTACGCAGAGATGGTCGAGATCTGGGAGGCCTGGCACCTGCCCAGCGGCCCCGACGCCAAGGACGGACGGCACTGCATCGTCATCGACGGCTGCACGCTCTTCGCCGAGAAGTGGGAGCGCAAGAACTTCCCCTTCGTCTTCCTGCGCTGGTCGAAGCGGCTGGCCGGCTTCTGGGGCTTCGGCCTCGCCGAGTCGCTGGTGGGCCTGCAGGTGGAGATCAACCGCCTGGCTCGGACCATTCAGCTCTCGCTCCACCTCAACGGCGTGCCCCGGGTGCTGGTGGAGAACGGCTCCGAGGTCGACGTCGCCACCATCAACAACGACATCGGCAGCATCATCAGCTACACGGGCGCCCCGCCACAGTTCATCGTGCCCTCCAGCGTCCCCAAGGACCTGGTGCAGCAGATGGAGTCGCTGATCCAGAAGGCCTACGAGCTGGAGGGCATCAGCCAGACCGGGGCCCAGTCTCGCAAGTCGCCCGGCCTGAACAGCGGCGCGGCCATCCGCACCGAGGCTGACCTCCAGACGGAGCGCTTCAGCGTCAAGCAGAAGCTGTACGAGGAGTTCCACCTCGAGGTGGCGCGGCAGTGCATCGAGCTGGCCGCGTCCATCGAGAAGCGGCGCAAGGAGGCCGGCGAGGAGGGCTACACGCTGAAGTCGCCCGGCCCGCGCTTCTTCAAGCGGCTCTCGTTCCCCGAGCGGCTGGCCGACCTGGCCTTCGAGCTGCAGGTCTACCCGACCAACATGCTGCCCAAGACGCCCGAGGGGCGCCTGGCGACCATCCAGGAGTACATGCAGGCCAACCTCCTCTCCCCGGAGGAGGGCCGCATGCTGCTCGATTTCCCGGACCTCAAGAGCGTGACCGGGCTGGAGGATGCGCCGCTCAAGTACGCGCTCTACCGCATCGACGAGACCCTGCGCACCGGCGAGCCCGCCGCGGTGGACCCGTACATGGACAAGCCCACCACGCTGAAGCTGGCCAAGCGCGCCCACATGAGGGCGGTGATGGACGGGGCCGGCCCGACGAAGCTCGGCGCGCTGGAGGCCTTCATCGACGCGCTGACCGCGGACCTCGAGGCCAACCAGGCCGGCGCCGCCAACGCGCCCCCGCCCGGTCAGCCCATGGCCAGGCCCGACGCTCAGCCCACCAGCAACCTGCTGCCCAACGTGCCGCCGCCGGCCGCGCCGGCGCCTGCGGCAGCCTGACCGACCTGAAGGAGTAGCCATGTCCGAAGCCACCGCTCCCGCCAGCGCCCCGGCCGCCTCTGCGCCGGCGTCGTCTCCAGCCGCCGAGACCGCACCCGCCTCTGCGCCCGGCGGAGCCCCTGCTCCGGCTGGTGCCGCCCCGGCCGCGTCGCCGGCCGCGGGTGCGTCGGCTGGCGAGGCGCCTCCGGCCACGCCCGCCGAGGGCGCTCCGGCCGGCGAGCAGCCCAAGGCCGAGTCGAAGGAGAGCGAGTCCGAGCGCATCACCCGCTGGGCCGAGCGGCAGCGCGCCGCCGAGGCCCGGGAGGAGAAGCTCAAGGCCGAGCGCTCCGCGCTGGAGGGCGAGCGCGCCGGCCACAAGGCCGCGGTGGAACTGGCCGCGCGCATCGAGGCGGCCAAGGGCAAGCCCGCCGAGGTGGCCCGGCTGCTCACCGAGGTGCTGGGCACCTCGTACGAGGACCTGACCAAGGTGGTGGTGGAGCAGACCACCGACCCCAAGGTCGCCGAGCTGGAGAAGCAGATCGAGGCGGTGAAGAAGTCCGAGCAGCAGCGCCAGCAGCTCGAGTCCCAGCGCCAGCAGGTCTACTTCCAGCAACTCCAGCACACCGAGGTGGTCAAGATGCTGGAGGGCGGCGGCGAGAAGTACGAGCTGACCCGGCTGTACGAGCAGCCCTCGACCATCTATGAGATGGCCGAAGCCATCGTCGCCACCAACCCCAAGCGCGCCCCCAGGGACGCCGAGGGCGTGCGCAAGCTCTACGCCGAGGTGGCCGACGCCCTGGAGAAGCAGCACGAGGGCCGGCTGGAGAAGCTCCTCGGCACCGGCAAGGTCAAGGCCCGCCTCGCCCCCAAGCCCCCGGCCGCCGCCCTGGCCGCGCCCGGCAAGCCCGCTGCCGCGCCGGCGCCCACCCTGACCAACGGCGACAGCAGCCGGAGCACCGAGGTCAAGCCGCGCAAGGAGACCTCCGACCAGCGGTTCGCCCGGATCATCCGGGAGCACGCCGAGAAGGCCAAGGCCAGCGGGGGAGGGAGCGGCGCGCCCAAGTAGCGCCGTGCTATGACTACCATGTGCGAAACCTCGCTATCCCAGCCCTCCTGCTCTTCCTCGCCTGCGCGGGGGCACATCGCCCAGCAGGCGCTGGCGACGCCGGCGCGCACGACGCAGGGCCGGCCGATGCTGGCCCGGTCGATGCGGGGCCGCAGGACGCCGGGCAGCCCGACGCGGCCTGCCTGGAGTGGTGCGGTGGCGAGCAGGGAATCTGCATGGACCACTGCCAGACCGGCTGCTCGTACGACCCCAACCACTGCGGCGGCCTGTGCGGCCATGGCGGCGGCCCCACCGCCTGCGACCAGTGCATGTCCCACTGCTTCCCGCCCTGCGACGCCGGCTGCGGCGAAGCGCTGGTGGAGTGCCAGTCCCACTGCTGAGCCCGAACTGACCGGGGGCCGCCATGGCTAGACCCCCGGTCCAGGCGCAGCTCCTCCCGCTCAACGGCCGGCCGCCTACCGCGCAGGACTTCGCGCTGTGGCAGGCCAAGGTCAACGAGGCCCTCACCCGCCTCTACGCCAGCAACCCCTACCTGGGCGGCAAGCTGCTCCGCAATGTGGAGTTCTCGGGGGTCATCGGCACCATCGCCTCGGTGAACGGTCCCAAGCTCTACCTGGCACGCGCCGCCGATGCCTTGGCGCTGCTGCGCCTGCCGGCCGGGAACAACTCGCTGAGCGCCTCGGGCCAGGGCGCCATCCTGTGCAGCCCCGGCGCCGGCCAGAACTCGCCGCGCGCCATCGGCACCCAAGGCGGCATCGCCTCGGTGGACCCCCGCTTTGGCCTCGTCATCGCCAGCATCAACTGGTCGAGCTGGTTCCCGGGCATCACCGCTGGGGACAAGCTGGTGAGCCAGGGCGGGGACGCGACGCTGAAGGGGGCGGTGAAGGTGGACCACGGCCTGGGCACCATCCCCGCCGGGTGGCTGGCGCTGCGCTCGACCATCGGCTTCGCCAACCTGCGCGAGGTGCCGGACCCGAGAACCAACCTGGGGGCTACCCTCAACCTGGGCGAGCCCTCTCGCACCTCCTACGTCTGGCTGGAGTCGGAGTACGCCTGCCTGGCCGACCTGTACGTGTTCTGAGAGAGCCCATGGCCGACCCCATCATCCAGTTCAACGCCGAGTACGAGCGGGCCTGCGCGGTGCTGCGCGTGCTGATGCAGGCGGGCTACCACGGTCGGCTGGAGCTCTCCTTCGAGCACGGCCACCCCGGCTTCGCCAAGCTGGGCCAGACCTTCCGGCTCTCGGAGATCGATCCCTCCAATCCATTGGCAGGGCTGTTGACAAAATAGCGGGGACCTGTTTAGGCTCCCCGTACAACTGAAACCAGACCCACGGGTCGTTGGAAAAACCAAGCCCGGTTCAGGCGCACAGCCTGGGCCGGGCTTTCTGCATTCCGACCCGAAAGCCCCACCCCCAACGCCATCGACGCCTGAGCCGGGCTCCACGCGGAGCGCGCCATGGCGTTCGACATCAACGCAGCAACGGCAATCCTCAAGCAGCACTACACCAGCGACGAGGTGAAGAACCTCGTCTACCCGGACAACCCGCTCTTCGCGCTGGTGGAGAAGGACACCTCCTTCGACGGCATCAACCTGCCCATCCCGGTGATCTACGGGAACCCGCAGGGCGCGTCGGTGGCCATCGGCACGGCCATCACCAACGTCGGGGCGACCAAGACCAAGGCCTTCACCATCACCCGGTCGACCGAGTACGGCGTCGCCAGCATCGACCGCCAGACGATGAAGGCGACGGAGACCAAGGAGGGCGCGTTCCTCAAGGCCTCCAAGGTGGAGATCGACGGCATCATCCACGCGGTGGTGCGGCGCATCAGCGTCGGCCTGTACGGCGACGGCACCGGGGTCATCGGGCAGATCAGCTCGGGCTCCAACACCGCCACGGCGACCATCACCCTGGCCGACTTCGTGTCGGGCGTGCCGGGGAGCTCGGCGCAGGTGACCCACTTCGAGGTGGGTCAGGTGCTGGTGGCTGCTGCCACCTCCACTGGCGCCATCCGCACCGGCACGGTGACCATCACCAACGTCGACCGCGTCAACGGCACGCTGACCGCCTCGGCCAACTGGAGCACGGGCATCACCGGCTGCGCGGCGAGCGACTACCTGTTCGTGCAGGGCGACGCGCTGAACGGCGGCACGGTGGGCTCGGTGAAGCTGGTCGGGGTCGACCAGTGGGTGCCGATGAGCGCCACCCTGGGCAGCGGCTCGTACCAGGGCACGCTGTTCGGCCTGGACCGCACCGCCGACCGCCTGCGCCTGGCGGGCATCTACTACGACGGCCGCGGCTACCCGCTCGAGGAGAACCTGGTCGAGCTGACCGCGCAGATCGCGCAGAACGGCGGCCGGCCCAGCCACTGCTTCCTGAGCTTCCGCAACTGGAGCGCGCTGGAGAAGGCGCTGGGCAGCAAGGTCCAGTACATCGACCCGGTCAGCGCGGACATGCCGCAGGTGGGCTTCCGCGGGATCCGCATCATGGGCAGCAAGGGGCCCATCGACGTCATCCCCGACCTGAACTGCCCCAACGACCGGGCCTACGTCCTCACCCTGGACACCTGGAAGCTCTACAGCCTCGGCGACGCGCCGGCGCTGGTGGAGGACGACGGGGTGATGATGCTGCGCGACACCAGCACCGACAGCTTCCAGGTGCGCGTGGCCGCCTACCTCCAGCTGGGTTGCCGGGCGCCGGGCTTCAACGGCGTCGTGCAGCTCGCCTAACCGGGCGGGGCTGACCGGCCCGGCTCGGCGGTCGGCCCTGCTCTCCCAAGGAGAGCGCCATGGCAAACGTCACTGGCTACCCCGCCTACGTCTCGGCCCCCGGCCTGTTCGAGGTCGACTTCAACTTCGACACCAACGCCGCCGCCAACCCGGCGTCGGTCAAGGGGCGCCGCATCGCCAGCGTCACCCGCACCGGCGTGGGGACCTACCTGGTCACCCTGCAGGACCTCTGGCCCGCCATCTCGTCCATCTCGGCGGACCTGCAGCAGCCCTCGGCCACCGGCAACTGGGTGCTGGTCGGCCCCATCAACCTCACCGCCAAGACCATCACCATCTACACCATGAACCCGGGCGGCACCGCCACGGTCGACATCGCCGCCGACCCCAACAGCCGGGTGTGGGTCAACGTGATGTTCAAGAACAGCAGCGTGACCTGAGAGCGAGGCACACGACCATGGCTCTCAAGGACAGCCACAAGGCGCTGGTCATCGCCCTGGCCAAGGGCAAGCCGGACGACGGCGACGGCGAGGACGGCGCGGCGGAGGATCTCAAGGCTGCCGGCCGGGACCTGCTCGACGCCATCAAGGCCGACGACGAGGAGGCCGCCGCCCGAGCGGTGGTCGCCATCTGCAAGGCCAGCGAGATGTACGACGACGAGGACGACGAGGACGAGGACTGACGCCCGGAGCCGCCCAGGTGCTCGACCTGGGCGGCTCGTTCGTGAGGAGAAGCTGCCTTGGCTCGCACCGTCCAGCTCTCGATCCTGCGCAGCCGCGCCCGCACCAAGGCGGACATGGTGACGAGCCAGTTCGTCACCGACGCTGAGTTCAACCAGATGCTCTCGGACTCGTGGACCGAACTGTACGACCTGCTGACCACGGCGTACGAGGACTACTACTCGGCCAGTACCAGCATCACCCTCGTCGGCGGGACGGACACCTACTCGCTGCCGGCCGACTTCTACAAGCTGCTGGGCGTCGACCTGGTGCTGGGCAGCCAGACCTTCAGCCTCAAGCGCTTCAACTGGGCCGACCGCAACCTCTACCGGCAGAACGTGCTCACCGCGAGCTCGCTGGGCATCACCGACCTGCGCTACCAGCTCCGCGGCGGGAGCATCGTCTTCATCCCCATCCCGGCGGGAACCGGCAGCGCCACGCTCTGGTACATCCAGGCGCCCAGTTCCCTGGTCAACGACACCGACACCATCGACGGCCAGAGCGGCTGGGACGAGTACGTGGTGACGGACGCGGCCATTAAGGCGCTGCAGAAGGAGGAGAGCGACGTCAGCGTGCTGATGGCGCAGAAGGAGAGCCTCAAGAGGCGCATCCTCGGCGCGGCCAAGAACCGCGACGCCGGCTCGCCCCGGACCATCTCGGACGTGCGGAGGAACACCCCGTGAGCACCTCCACCACGCCCAACATGCAGCTGGTGCTGCCGACCCCCTCCAGCGAGCCCGGCCCGGCCTGGGCCACCGAGGTCAACAACGCGCTCACCGCGGTGGACGCCCACGACCACAGCAGCGGCAAGGGCGTCCCGGTGACCCCGGCTGGGTTGAATATTAATGCCGACCTGAGCTGCAACAGCAACGGGCTCACCAGCGTCAAGCGGGTCAACCTGGTGCAAAACGCCGGCCCTGTCGCGTTGGACCTCTACACCGACGGCAACGACCTCTTCTTCCGGGACGGCATCGGCAACCTCATCAAGATCACCGGCAGCGGGGCGCTGAACGTCACCACCGCGCGCGGCATCGGCGGGGATTACTCCACCGATGGGGCCAACCCCAGCCTGTACTACACCACGGCCAACAAGGAGTATTCGGCCACCATCAACGGCAGCATCCTGGCCGGCCTGCGCGGCAGCCAGCTCAAGACGACGGTGCTGGCGCCGGCCTCGGCAGCCACGCTGACCGTGGCAGACAACGACGGCACCTACCTCTTGCTGGTGACCACCGCCAGCCTGGCGGTGGCGGTGACCCTACCTGCCCCCGGGGCGCTCAACACCGGGCGCATCCTGGTGATCAAGGACAAGAGCGGCAACGCCCAGGTCAACAACATCACCATCTCCGCCTCGGGCGGTTCCACCATCGACGGGTCGGCCAGCAAGGTCATCAACACCCTCTACGGGAGGATCGCCCTGCAGTCGGACGGCACCAATTGGTGGGTGATCGGATGACCGGCCTGCCCCGCCAGGTGCTGTCGATGCCGTTCGGCCAGGGCCTCGACACCAAGCGCGACGAGCGCATCATCGGCGACCGCCTGCTGGCGCTGGAGAACGCCGTCTTCACCAAGGCCGGAGCCCTGCAGAAGCGGAACGGCTACAAGCAGCTGGTCGACTCCGGATGGTCGAAGTCCTCCTCGCTCCCCTTCCCGGGCACGCTGGCCACCTTCAACAGCGAGCTCGCCCTCGCTGGCGGCGGGTCGCTCAACACCTTCGACTCGGCCACGGGCAACCTGCGCAACAAGGGGGCGCTGCGGTCGTTGAAGGTGACCACCGAGGGCGTCTACTCCGACGAGTACGACCAGACTTCCGCCGACTGCGCTACGGGCGGCGGCGTCACCCTCTACGCCTTCGAGAGCACTGCGCTGGGCGGGGCGGTCTACGCGGTCGCGGTGGACGAGGCCACGGGCGCCCGGCTCTCGGGCGTCATCTCGGTGGGCACGGGCTACAGCAAGCCCACGGTGGTCTACGCCGCCGGGTGGTTCTACATCTTCTTCCTGCAGGTCGACTCGCTGCTCTACGTCCGGGCCAACGCAGCCACCCCGACCACCTTCTCCGCGCCCGCGACCCTGTTCAGCCACGGGATGAGCAGCACCCCGTACTACTCGGTGGTGGCCTTCGGGACCAACCTGCTGCTGACCTGGGCGGACAACACCAACGCCATCAACCTGCAGTACTTCAACCCGCGCACCGGGGCGATGGGCACGGTGGCCACCGGCTACTGGCAGACCGCCAGCGTCGCTGGCGCGCCCTTCACCCAACTGCAGGCCCTCTCGCTGGTCAACCTGAACGACCAGTACGCGTACCTCCTGTGGGCCAACAACGGCTCGATGAACGCCACGGTGTACAACCGCGACCTCACCCTGGCGCGGGCCACGGTGAGCATCGAGTCGGTCTCCACCTCCATCAAGAACGCCACCGGGGTGCGCACCAGCGCCACGGCATCGAGCATCGTCTGCCTGTACGAGGTGGCACCGGGCACAGGCAGCCCCAACTACAACTCCTACGTGCGCCGGGCCACCGTGGGGCCGCTGTCGGGCAGCATCACCCCGGCCACCGTGTACCGCTCGGTGGGGCTGGCCACCAAGGCCTTCGCCGACCAGTACGGCACGCCCATGGTGGGGCTGGTCTATGACTCGACGGTGCAGGGGCAGGTGTTCTTCGCCCAGTTCCCCGGAGGGCTCTCCCCCACCATCGTGGGCAAGTGCTTCAGCGTCAAGCCGGGCGGGGCGGCCTCGGCCGGCCTCACCGGCTACCCCAAGCTGCCCTCGGTGGTCTCCAGTTCGACTGGCGTCTACCTCGCGGCGCTCATCTCCAAGACGGCCCAGGTCTCGGCGGCCGGCGCGGTGACCTTCTCCACCAAGCACGTTTTCAAGGCGGTCGTCGACGTCTCGAGCGAGCGTTTCCGCAGCGCGCAGCTCGGGCAGAACTTGCACCTGTGCGGCGGGGTGCTCTCCGACTACGACGGGAGCTTCACCTTCGAGCACGGATTCCACGTCTTCCCCGAGCGGGCCACCGCCTCCTACGGCGGCTTCGGCCTGTCGGTGTCCCAGTGGCCCAAGACCGGCAGCGTGCCGCAGATCGTCCAGATCACGCCGCCACCCGACGATAGCTTCGCGCAGCCCGTGATCCACTCCGGGGCGCGGGTGCGTCCAGGCAGCTATCTCATCCTCTCCGACGCGGAGACCCCCGGCCCCAAGAGGCTCGTCCTCTGGTTCACGGTGGACGGCGCCGGCTCGAATCCGCTCGTCTCCGACACCGGGAGCCTGCCGCAGCAGGTCTCGCTGCTCTCCACCGACACCCAGGCGATGGTGGCGCAGCGGATCCGCGACGCCATCCTGAGCGGGGTCACGCTGCCGGTCTTCGCGCCCACGATGACCGCCAAACTGGGGACCAGCGGCACCGACTCCGTGGTGCTGGTGACCACCCAGGGCACCACCCAGCCCATCGCCGCGCCCGTGGATGACACCTCGCTGGGCTACTCGGTCACCCAGATGGGCTCGAACACCCAGCCGGAGAAGACGCGCCTCACCTTCCCGGCGGCGAGCTGGATCTCCAGCGGCCAGTGGTTCCTGCTGGAGTCGAGCTACAAGGACTCGACCTCCACTCCGAACATCACCACCAACACCCAGGTGCAGTTCTGGTTCAAGGTCGGCGGGGTGGGCAGCGCGCCGGCGCTGCCGGATGGCGTGACCATGCAGCAGGAGGTCGACATCGCCTCGACGGCCACGCCGCAGCAGGTGGCCTCGGCGGTGCAGTCGGCCATCTCCTCCTACCAGCGCTCGGCGAAGAACCTGTGGACGGCCACCGCCACCGCAGAGATCGTCGACATCGCCTGCATCCAGAGCGCGGGCACCTACTCGCCCAACTACGGCACCATCGGGCTCACCCAGAACGGCGGCACCCGCTACAACGTGGGCGGCTCCATCGCCTCGGGCAGCCGGCTGTACTACGCGATCTATGAGTGGTTCGACGCGCGCGGCCAGTACCACCGCAGCGCGCCCAGCGTGCCCATCTCCGCGCTGAGCGGAGCCAAGGATATCCCCGGCAGCACAAGCGGCGACCTGGGCATCATCCAGACCACCAGCGCCAGCAACGTCGTCTCGGTCTCCACGCTGCGGCTCACCGCCAAGCCGGCGACGGGAGGGTCTCCCGGCACGTCGGTGAAGATCGGGCTGTTCCGCACGGCGTCCGGCGGGTCGCTGGCGTACCGGGTGGCCACGCTCAGCAACGACCCCACCGTCGACTCGGTGAGCTACACCGACTCGGCCGACGACAGCACGCTCCTGGCCAACGAACCGCTCTACACGGCCGGCGGCGAGGTGCCCAACTTCCCGCCGCCCTCCTGCTCGCTGCTCGCCACCCACCAGAACCGGCTGTTCGTGGCCGGCCTGGACGACGGCAACTCGGTGTGGCTCTCGAAGCAGAGCGCCGAGGGCTACGGGGTGGCCTTCTCGCCCCTGTTGACCCTGCGGATGGACCCGGCCGGCGGACCCATCACCGCGCTGGCGGTGCTGGACGAGAAGCTGGTCATCTTCAAGCGCTCGCGCATCTTCGTGATGAGCGGGACAGGACCGGACGCCACCGGGCTGAACGGCAACTACAGCACACCCCAGGCGCTCTCGACGGATGTGGGCTGCACCAACCCCGACTCGGTGGTTCTGACCCCGCGCGGGCTGATGTTCCAGAGCGCGAAGGGCATCTACCTGCTCAACCGCTCGCTGGAGCCGGTCTACCTGGGCATGCCGGTGGAGGTCTACGGCACCCAGAGCCTGACCGCCGCGCACCTGCTCGACGCCTACTCCCAGGTGCGCTTCCTCTCGGACACCGGGACCACGCTGGTGTACGACTACCTCTTCGACCAGTGGGGGGTCTTCACCAACCACCAGGGCGTCGGGGCGGCGCTCTGGAACGGCTCCTACTGCTACGTCACCACCTCTGGCGTCATCCGGCAGGAGACCCCGGGCGCCTACCTGGACGTGAGCGAGCCCATCCGGCTCTACGCGCTCACCCCCTGGCTGGCCCCTGCCGGACGACAGGGCTTCTGCCGCGCGCGCAGCGCGCAACTCGTGGGCTCGTATCTGTCGAAGCACAACCTGCAGGCGGACGTGGCGTACGACTACGACCCCGCGGTGGTCGGTCGCTACAACTTCAACGCGACGGCCGCGCTGGGGTCGAACGCCTACGGCACCCAGAGCCCCTACGGGACCGGGACCTACGGCGGGACCACCGACCCGGGCTCGTACCAGGTGGAGATCCAGCTGGCGCGGCAGAAGTGCCAGAGCGTGCGCTTCGCCATCTATGACGTCCCGTCTCCGTCCGGCGGCGCGTCCTTCACGCTGGCGGACCTGGAACTGCTCTGGTCCCCCAAGCAGCTGGACAACAGGCTCCCCGCGACGCGGCGGATCGGGTGAGGTGAACCATGGCCTTCGGCAACGACCCCTACGAGACGGCGGGCGGACTGGCGGGCGGCTACCTCGGCGCGGCCGCGGGCACTGGCCTGGGGGGCCCACTGGGCACGGTGGCCGGCGGCTACTTGGGCGCCCAGCTCGGCATGCGCGCCGGCGACCAGGTCGAGGGCTTCATGGGCCAGCGCGGCGGACTGGGCCAGTTCCTGGGCGTCGACCCCCAGACCGGCGGGCCCTTCGGGCTCAACGCCTACAACCCCAGCGCGCGGCAGGCGGCGCCCTTCGACCCGGCCATGCAGGCGCAGCTGCGCGACCAGCAGCAGCAGCTCATCGGCCAACTCCAGCAGCAGGCCAGCGGGCAGGGGCCGAGCATCGCGGCGATGCAGGCGCAGAGCGCCGGCGAGGCCGCCGCGAAGCAGGCGCAGGGGCTGATGGCTGCGCAGCGCGGACTCAACCCCGCCCTGGGCGCTTACATGGCAGGGCAGCAGCTGGCCGACGCGGGCCAGCAGACCGCGCGGGCGGCCGCGGAGGCGCGGCTGGCGGAGATGCAGCAGGCGCGCGGGCTGCTCGGCCAGACGCTGGCCGGCGCGCGCGGCCAGGACCTCGACGTCGGCCAGCTCCAGCAGCAGGGCGCGCAGTGGAACGCGGGCGCGCAGAACCAGATGCAGAGCCAGCAGAACCAGCAGATCTCCGACACCGAGCAGCAGCGCCACGGGGCCAACTACCAGGCCCGCAACCAGTTCCTGCAGCAGGCCGGGCAGGCCGGGCAGCAGGTGCTGGGGAAGCTGCTGCAGGCCGGCGGCCAGATCGCCGGCGGCGCCGGCGGGGGTGGGTGAGCCATGTCCGTCGAGAGGACCAACCTCGCCGACATGCAGGACGAGCTCGCCGACCGCAACGGCGCGCCGCCCCCCGCCGACCCGACTCCATCGGGGCCGGGCCTGGGCAGCCTGCTGGCCAGCGGCGTGGCCGGACTCGCCCCATCGGTCGCGGCCTACGGCGGCGGACTGGGCCAAGGCCTGGGTCTCACCATCGACAACCCCGACGTGCAGCAGGCGATGGCTGCGCACGGCACGGCGAACTCGCTCGGGCAGGGCTCGGGCCACCTGGCGCTGGGGTTGGGCCGGCTGGCCGGCGCGGCCCAACCCTCCGTTGACACGGCCATGAGCCTGGCCAACCCGATGATGGGCGCGGGCATGGTCGTGGGAGACCGGCTGGGCCAGGCCCTGGCCGGGCACTTCGCGCCGTCTGCGGCCACGGCCCCGGCGTCACCCTTCACCGCAGCCGACTTCGCTGGCGCCCAGACGGTGCGACCGTACACCCCGCCTTCGGAGCCGGCCGCTCCGGCGGCCCCCGCCCGGCCGGCTCCGAAGGCGCGCGGAGCCGCGCCAGTCGCTGCCGCCCCGGCCCTCTCCAACCCCCTGGCCGACCCGCGGCTGGAGCAGTCGGCGGTGGAGCGGACGCAGAAGATCCAGGGCGCGCTGGACGAGAAGGCCCGCCTCTCGGGCGAGGCCGCCAGGAAGGCGTCCGACGCGAACGAGAAGGACCAGACCGCAGTGGACCAGGCGCTGGAGCGGCACCGGGCGATGATCGAGGACATCTACAAGTCCGGCATCGACCCGGGGCGCATGTGGCGCAACATGGGCACCGAGCAGAAGGTCTGGGCCAACATCGGCCGGGTCTTCACCGCCATGGGCAATGGCCTGACCGGCCAGAACGAGCTCTCGGCTATCGACAAGTCTATCCAGCAGGACGTGGCCGCGCAGGAGAAGTCGCTGGAGCAGAAGAAGACCGGCGCCGAGCTGCAGGGAAACCTGGTGCGCGAGCTGATGGACCGCGGCGTGAAGCGCCAGGATGCAGCCGCCCTCACCGTGAAGCTGATGGGCGAGTCCATCGCCGACAAGATCGAGGCCTTCCGTAACCCCAACGCCATCGAGGTGGCCGCGCAGGTCCGCGCCAACGCTGGTGCGGCCGCGCGCGAGATTCTCAAGGGGCAGGCCGACCTGGAGAAGACCAAGAGCGAGACGGCCAAGAACTACGCGGAGGCCTCCAAGAGCCGTGCCGAGGCTGCGCAGATGGGTGGGTCCAACGGGGTTCTGGCGCCGACGCAGGTGATGGGTCCCAGCGGCGCCCGGTACAACCTGGGCGACAAGGAACTGGCCAAGGAGCTCGACACCTCGCGCCGGCTGGGCAAGGGCGGACTGGAGGCGCTGCACGTCCTGGCCGACGCCACCAACGGCTTCGCCTCGCCCATCGACCCGGCGAAGCGCGGCGCGGCCGACGCGGCCCGGGCCAAGCTGGCCACGGTGTGGAACGGGCTGGAGGGCGTACCCAGCGTCATGGGCGAGGCCCAGCGCAAGGAGGTGGACGACCTGCTGCACAACGGGATCTTCACCCCCGGCGAGCGGCTGGCCTCCACCTTCAAGACCCTGGAGCGCGGCATCCGCTCCAACGTGGGCAACACCTGGTCCGGCCGGGGCATCCGCGAGGACCCGCTCGCGGACGTGGCCCCCATCCCGACGCTGGCCCAGCAGCAGGCGCTGGCGGGGAGGCGCTGAGTGGCCGAGCCCGCCGCTACGCCGGCGCCGCCGGCCGCCGCACCGGCCCAGGTCCAGCCCATGCTGGACCGGCAGGGGCAGATCGTGCCCGTGCCTGTGGAGTCGGCGCAGGCGTACCAGGCGCAGGGCTTCCTGCCGCTGTCTCCTGAGGATGTGACCAGCGTCGAGCAGCACCAGCGCTACGGGGCCGGCTTGGGCAACGCCCTGACCGCCGGAGTGCTGGGCGCCGGGCGCATGCTCACCCTGGGCGGGAGCGACCTCGCCGCGGTGGAGAGCGGGGCCTTCTCGCCGGAGGAGCTACAGGGGCTCGCTGAGCAGCAGCGCACGGCTACCACGGTGGGCAAGGGGCTGGGCCTGCTGGCGCCGCTCCTGGCCTCGGGCGGGGCGGCGGCGCCGGAGGAGGCGGCGCTGCTGGGCGGGGGAGAGGCCGCGGCCGAGGGTGGTCTGCTCGGGGCTGCCCGGGCCGGGGTCGCGGCCTCTCCCCTGGGGGCAGTGGGCGAGCTGGGCGGTGCCGCGCAGTCGGCGGTGCAGGGTGCGCTCGGCGAGGGGCTGCTCGGGCGCGCCCTGGGCGGCGCGGCCCGCGGCGCGGTGGAGGCGCCGCTCTACCAGGCCGGGGAGAACCTCTCCGAGGACGTGCTCCACAACAAGGACCTCACCGCGGAGAGCCTGCTCGCTGGCACCGGCCAGGCGGCGCTGCTCGGCGGCGCGCTGGGCGGCTCCATCGAGGGGGCGCTGGGCCTGGGCGAGCGCTACCTGCCCCGCGCGCTCGAGCGCGCCCAGGCCTCGCTCGACGCCCTGGCGGAGAAGGTCAAGCCAGCCAGCTTCGAGCCCCCGCCGGCGCCTGACGTCATCCCCGGCGTGGAGGTCCCGGCCGGCCCCCGCGACGTCCCGGGGCTTCCCGCGCGGGAGGCGCCCGTCGCTCCGGCGCCCAAGCTCGTCCCGGACACCGCGGACGCCGAGCGCTCCTTCCGGGACTCGCTCCGCAAGGCGTACGAGGAGAGCGAGGCCCACGACCGCGAGTTCTTCCGGGAGCACTACCCGGCCAAGGTCAAGGAGATGCTGGGCGGGTCCGACCCCAGCCTGGCCGGTGTCGCTGGCGACCGCCTCGTCGCCCAAGCCCGCGAGGCCCTCGACTCAGCTGCGCACGCCTCCGAGCCGCTGCGCCTGGCCCGGGAGATCGTCGACCGCACCGAGGCCAGCATCGACGGGGCGAAGGACGCGTCCGACATTTTCCTAGCCATCAACAAGGGCAAGCAGCAGATCGACCGGCTGGGCAAGTACGACCGCGTGCTGACCCCCGAGCAACTGCAGGCCATGCAGCCGCTGCGCGAGGCGGTGAACGGCTGGCGCGCGGCATTGGAGGACGCTTCGGTCTGGGGCAAGGAGGCCGCCGGCTTCCAGCGGGAGACCAACGCCGCCTTCTCGCGCGCCTTCGATGCGCGCAAGGGGCTGGAGAAGGCCTTCATGCGCCGGGGCGCCACCGACACCGAGGGGCGCCTGGCGGTGGACGCGCGCAAGGTCTCGACCTACGTGAAGGACCGCGCCAACGGCCTGCCGCGCTCCGACGACGCCAACGCCTTCCTGGGCAACTGGGTACAGGCTCGGCGCGACCTCCTCGATCACCTGCAGAAGGCGGTGTACGAGAAGGAGCCGAAGCTCAACGCCAAGGCGACCGGGCTGCAGAGCTTCCTCGACGACCTCACCGGCAAGGAGCAGAGCGCGGCCGAGTCCATCCTCGGCGCGCGCGCAGCGGAGGCCGAGAACGCTGTACAGGCCTCCGCCCACAAGCAGGCGGTGCGGGCACACGCCAAGCAACTGCGCGAGGACCTGGCCGAGCGCCGACAGGCGGTGGCCGACGCGCAGAAGGAGTACGAGCGGTCCGTCCGTGCGGCGGAGAAGACCTCCGGCCAGATGCGCTCCGCTCAGCTCGCGGAGCACCGGGCCAAGGTCTCCGAGGCCAAGCTGGCCTTCCGCGAGGCGCAGAAGGAGCACCACGGCCTGCTGGGCATCGTCGCCGAGCACCTGCCGGTGGTGGGACCCATCTACCGGCACACCCGGGATGCGGAGGTGCTGCACAAGCTGGTGAAGCGCACCGCCGACGCCGCGGGGCGCGTGGCGGCCGCCATCCGCTCGGGGGTCACTGAGGCCTCGCCCGCCGTAGTCGGAGTGGAGAGTGGGCTCCGCAAGGATGGAGAGTCCCTCAAGGACGCCTTCCTTCGCCACGCCGAGGCGCTGGGCAAGGTGAAGCAGGACCCGGCCGCCGCCGCGGAGGCGCTGTCCTCGGCCATGCCGCAGCTCGGGCGGTTCGCGCCCACCGTGGCGGCCAAGCTGCACCAGGGCGCGCTCGGCGCCGCCTCGTACCTGGCCGCGCAGCTGCCGAAGGACCCGCGGCCGCAGACCCTCGTCTCCCGGAGCCCGTGGGTGCCGTCGGAGGTGGAGATGCGGCGCTTCGAGTCCAAGGTGCGGGTGGTCAACTCCCCGCGCGCGGCCGCAGAGGACTTCAAGGCGCGCCGTCTCACCCACGACGCCGTCGACGCACTGGAGAAGGTCTACCCCCAGCACCTGGCCTCGATGCGCGCCGAGGCCCATGCGGCGCTGGCGGACCTGCAGGAAGAGGGCAAGCCCCTGCCGGTCGGGGTCGCCAGCCAGCTTCAGGTGCTGCTCGGGCAGCCCGTCACCTACGCGCAGACGCCGGGCGCTCAGCAGGTGCTGTCCGCAGCGGACTCGCCGCCGGCCACTGCGGCGGCCGGCTCGCCAGGTCCCGGTCCAGCCGGATTCCCCGCCGCCAGCGCACTCAAGTTGGCACAGGCCGCCAGCACAACCCACTCCCTCGGAGGTAGTCGATGAAGTCCATGTTCAACCGCATGTCCATCCTGGTCCTGCTCTTGCTGGCCCTGGCGATTCCCGCCCTCGCCGACCCGTCGGTGATGGTCGGCGCCACCGCCTCGGGTTCGACGGCCGCGGTGCAGGTCACCACCGTGGCCGGCGGCACCAAGGTGACCTCCGCCACCGGCAGCCGCAAGGGGGTCGAGATCCAGAACCTGGGCCCCAACCCCATTTACTGCCGGCCCGAGCTGAACACGGCCACCTCCAGCGCCATCGCCACCACCAACGGCAGGCAGATCGCGGCCAACGGCGGGGTGTGGTCCATCGACCTGGGCGTGAACGTGGCGGTCTGGTGCATCGCCGCGACGGCCGTCCAGGTCTCCCCCAACGACACCCGCGTCACCGAGGTGAAGTGACATGCGCCGCGCCTTCGTTCTCGTCTTCGCATCCTTCGGGCTGCTCTTCGCTGCGGCCCTCCCTGCCGCACTCCTCGCCCCGCGCGAGGCGGTGGCCACCAGCCTCATCACCGGCGGAGGCGTGGCCACCAGCGTGAACGGCCCGGCCATCTGCGTCCACCCCATCAACGACAGCTCGGGCACCACCTGGGCCAGCTTCGACTGCACCGGCAAGCTCACGCTCAACGGCACCACCGCGGCGCTGCTGGCCGCCGGCGGCGCGCTCAGCATCAACACCTCGCTTGCAGCGGCCAGCACTTCGGCCGGCCTGCTCGTCGACACCAACGGCATCACCCGCACCGCGGGCGTCCTGCTCCAGGTCAACAACAACGGCACGAGCTATTTCAGCGTCGCGTCGAGCGGCAACATCACGTTCGGAGCCAGCAGTTGGATGATCAACGCCGGCAGCCAGACGCTCAGTGGCAACTATCTCGCGATCAACAACGGCGGCTACATCATCGCCCCTAAAATCACCTGGAACGGATCCTCCACGGGCGTGGTTGTGCAGGGCAATCAGGTTGCCGCCGGGACGGGCGCTGACGTCATCTCTACTGGGCAAGCGACCCGCACCGCCGGCCTGATCCACGATTTCCAGAACAACGGCGTCAGCAAGCGCTCCGTCGATTTCAACGGCAAGGAGGTGGTGCCCACTGGCGGCGCCGCCGATGTGGCGGGATGCGCAGCGGTGTTGGCTGCTGGTGTCGTCACCATCTCCACCACCGCGGTGACGGCCAGCTCGGTGGTGCAACTCACCCACAAGGGCATCAACACTACCAACTTGGGCACGCTCTACCTGGGCACGGTGACGGCGGGGACCAGCTTCCAGATCAAGAGCTCGAACGCCGCCGACACCGACACGGTGTGCTGGCAGATCCTCAACTGAGGCGCCCCGTGACCCTCTCGCGCGCCAAGGCCATCGCCGCTCTCCTCGCCCTCGCGTGCTGCGCCAGCCGCGACCCGCAGCCCGACGAGCACCGGGCCGCGAACCGCATCTTCTGGCACGGCCACCCGCGCCTGCCGCACGCGCTCGACGCACTGGACGTGATCCACGCCCAGGCGGACGCGGTGTGCCCCGGGCTGCCCTGGTGCGCGGAGGTCCACTGGCAGAGCGACCCCTTCCGCTGCTCGGTGGGCGGGGAGCTGGTGGGCGGCTGCCAGCCTTATCCCCCGCTCTGCGGCGTGGAGGTGGCCTGGCGCCCGGTGCTCACCGACACCGCCCTGACCGACGAACTGGGGCACTACGTCTGGGAGTTCTGCTTCAACCGCACTGGCGAGCGAGCGCTGCCCGACGGTGGCCGGGCCTACGACGCCGATTTCGCCGCCTGGATCAAGGCCACCAACCAGGCCATCCGCGCCTGCTACCCCTGACCGGAGCCCACCATGGCCACCCCCGCCACCACCCCAGACTGGAAGCTCCTCGTCAGCGCGGCCGGCCTCGGCCTGTCTCTGCTGGGCAGCTACGGCGCCTACAAGGTGCAGCAGGCCGACGTGGCCGAGCACGGCAAGCGCCTCGACAAGCTGGAGGCCTCCCGCGAGGAGGAAGCCAAGCAGCGGGCGGAGCTCGACAAGCGCGTCACCGTCGGCGCGGCGCAGACCACCGCCATCCTCGAGGCGGTACATCGCATCGAAGAGAAGCTGGATCACCTCACCCCCCGCTCGAAGGAGTAGCCCATGCTGCCGCTGACCTGCCTCGCCCTCGCCGCCCTGATCGTGCTCACCCCGCCGCCCAAGCCCCCGCTGGTGCCCACGCCCCGGACCGCGGGCTTCGCCACCCCCGGCGCCCTGCTGGCCCTGGCGCTGCCCGCCTTTCTGCTGGCCCTGGCTCCCTACCTGCTGCCCTACGTCGGGCCGGCCGCGGCCGCGCTCACCGTGGCCCTGTTCACTCTGGCGGCTCGCGCGCTGGTGCTCCACGCCAAGGCCAGCCGGGCCCGGCACTACGCCCTGGCCCTGATGGAGAGCGCGCGCGTCGGGGTGCTGTACGTGGAGCAGGCGGTGGCGCCCACCCTGCGCGGGCCCGACGGCAAGCTCTCGCCCGTCGCCGGCGAGCGCGCCAAGACCGCCGCGGTGACGGCAGCGCTGGACTGGCTGCGCCTGCAGGGCCTGGGGGCGGTGAAGAGCGCCCTGGGGCTCACCGACGACCAACTGGCCCAGCAGCTCGGCATCCAGGTGGAGGCCCAGGTGGCCACGCTGCCCTCGAGCTCCCTGCCGGCCGCGCCCACGGAGCGGTTGGTGAACCCGCTGACCCAGGCGCAGCCCGGCGAGCCCGGGCCGCACGTGGTGGTCAAGCCGGCCGGGGCCTGAGCATGGCCAGGTTCCGCAAGAAGCCGGTGGTCATCGAGGCGGTGCGTTTCCCCAGCCCGGAGTTGCCCGGCATCGTCAACCACGGCGCGAAGACCTCGCACCCCCACTGCCCGCACCAGGGCCGCCGACACCTCCACATCACCACGCTGGAGGGAGACATGGTGGCGCTGGAGGGCGACTGGGTGATCACCGGCGTGAAGGGCGAGCGCTACCCCTGCAAGCCCGACGTGTTCGAGGCCACCTACGAGCCGGTGGAGGGCTGACCATGGTCGCCACGCTCACTGCCCCCTCCATCCCGCCCGAGCAGTGGCGCCCCTGCGTGCCGCTGCTCTGCTCCAGCCCCGACCGGCGCGACCCGGAGCTGCTGGTGCAGGTCGCCCAGCAGTTCGACGTGGAGCGCTCCCCGCGCTACCAGCCCTCGGCCGGCCGCACCTGGTGCAACATCTTCCTGTGGGACGTGACCAGCGCCCTGGGCGCGGAGGTCCCCCACTGGGTGGACCTGCTCGGTAAGCCCGTGTCCCCGGGGCCCCTGGCGCGGGAGCTGAGCGCCAACGCCACGGTGGGCTGGCTGGAGCAAGACGGCCCGGCCCACGGCTGGACCGAGTGCGACGAGGCGGGGGCGCGCCAGGCCGCGCGGGAGGGCCGGCCCGCGGTGGCGGTCTGGGCCAACCCCGTCCCCAGCCACAGCGGGCACGTGGCGGTGGTGCTGCCCGACGCCGACCCGTACGACGCGGCCCAGATCGCGCAGGCCGGGGCGGTGAACTTCTGCGGCGGCCCGCTGTACCGGGGCTTCGGGTCGATCAAGCCGAGGTTCTTCCAGCACTCGTGACTCGGGCGGTGCTGGCGGGCTTATCTGTGGATCTTCCTTTGAAGGTCCCACTCGAACTGCATCATCTCGCGAGTCTTGAGGTCTGCTTCCGCGAGCATCTTCTTGAAGCGATCCGCCCCCTCCCAGCCGCGAGTTGCCTCGTCGTAGCTGAAGCCGATCCTGTGTAGCCAATCGCGGTCGACCAGCACGGCGGGAATTTCGCTCAGTCCGGCAGCTTTCGCTGCGGGAATCCGGTGGCTTCCTGTCCAGGATTGGTAGGTGCCGTCCAAGAGTTCGATGGCGACAATGGGCCTGCCATCCCATCGCCCCACAGCCCTCATGTCCCGTGCGATGGCATCAACCTTGGCCTGGTCCATCACTTCGTGGGGCACTCGGATCTTGTTGATCGGGATGATGATGTCAGGCGGGAATGACCCCGTGGGTTTGTGGCTGATGTCGGTCACAGTTGCTCCGATCTTCTGCTGGTGTGCCTTGCCGGTGGTGGTCGACCCACCCGGCTTGGCCGCCTGAGCTACACGCCCTTCAGCCGCACGGTCTTGTCGCCGAAGACGGCGCGCACCTCCAACTCGCCGCCCAGGGCCTGGACGTAGTGCCGAAGGGTGGAGAGCAGGTGGTCGTCACGCCGCTCAACCTTCGACAACTCGCCCTGGCTCATCTCGGTTGCGGCCGCCACCTCCACCTGCGTCTTGCCCGTCAGCTCGCGCAGGGTCCGGAGGTTCATCTCCAGCACCTCGTGCTCCGTCTCGGCGCGCACCTTGGCGATCTCCTCCTTGGAGAAGGTCCGGTCGCGCAGCTCGCTCCACTTGTTCCGTCCAGTCATCGCTTTCGCCTCCAGCTTGCCCTTGGGGGCCTCGTACTCGGGCGCGCCCAACGCACCCGTCCTGCTACTTCTTGCCCTGCTTCTTCTTGGCCTCCTCCTCGGCCAACTCCTTCAGGTACTGCGCCCAGATCCTTTCAACGACCGGCAGCATCTCGTCGTAGAAGCGGGGGTTGCCCGACTTGTCCCCGCCGATAATCAGCACAGCGTCTCGGGCCGGGTCGTACGCGTAGAAGATGCGGATGGGGCTGGCCCCGGCTCTCGGGCGAAGCTCGCGCAGCGCGAACGTCGCGCCGTTGATGCTGCTGGAGTGGGGGTGCCCCAACTGCAGCCCCTGCACCTCCAGCTTGTCCACCACCGAGAACACCTCCCGCTGCTCGTCCTGGGTCAGCCCGCCGAACCAGGTCCCGAACTCGTCGGTGTAGATGATCTCGTTCATGCTCCCAATATATGCACGAGCGTATATTCAGTCAAGCCAATATTAATGGGCAAGCGCAATCCCGGCGACTGGGCGCCTGCCCGCACCACCGGCGCACCAAACTCACGCGAAAATCACCCCAACAGATGGAGGCGCTGGGAGCGGGACAGGGTGCCGACTGCAATGGTTTCAGTTGCTTAGAACCGCGTCGCACGCCCTGTAGTGTCCACAAGTCCCCCTTTTAAGCCGAGGGTCGGGGGTTCGAATCCCCCGCGGCTCATAGGTTTTTTCGGAGATACGGGCACTTGCGTCAGCCTTACCCGTCCTTTAGCCTGGCGAGCGCCGCTGCAGTGGCCTCGGCGAGCTGCTCGACCTCGTCGAGGCCGGCCCCGGCCTTCTCGGCGGCGAGCTGCCGCTGGTGGGCGAGGTGCCAGTCGAACCAGGCCGGGCCAAGGGCCTGGACGTCGACGCTGGCCTCGAAGAGCACCCGGACGGCGCCGAGGTGCTGGGCCTCGCCTTCGCCCAGGTCATGCCCGTGGCGCTCGACCCACCGGGCGAAGCCAGGGAGGTCAGAGACCCGCCAACTCCGGCGGCTCATCGCGTCCCCTTCACGGTCCACCAGAGTTTGAGGTCGAGCCGGCCGCACTGGCCCTGCTCCCTCACCTCGGAACTGTCGCAGACCACCGAGCGCGGCACCCACCAGGGCCGCTCACCCTCCTGCTGCACCCGGAGCGCGTCCGGGCTCGCCTCCAGGCAGCGCACGTCGTACAGCGACGTCTCCTCGTCCTCGCCGATCCAGTCCGACTCGCCCTCGTGTTCCCAGGCCATCGCATCCCGCCAACCTCCCCGCGAGAAAATGGTGGCGGCGTGGCCTGACGCCTGTTGGGGCCTGTAGCGATGTCAGGGGCTCAAAGTAGGCGCTACTTCTTCCGTCGGTCGCGCCGGTCCAGCCAGTCCTCGAGCGCAGCCCGGCCGACGTCGTTGAGCTTGAGGCCGTCATCGTCGGCGGCCTCGCGCAGGCGCCGTTCGGTCTCCGCTGGAACCATGAAGGTCGGGAGGCGCTTCATTGGCGGGCCCTCGCGCAGCGGGGTAGTGAGGGCCTTCTCCCGCTCCTCGTCGGTCTCAGCTCGGCGCCAGCGCATGTTGTGGCCGGAGCAGATGCGCAGCAGCTTCCCGCGGAACTCGACCTCGGCGACGGTCGGGCCCCGGCCGCATTCGGACTTGGGGGCGATGGGGGCTTGGCAGGCGTCGGCCATGGCCCCGTCTAGCATGACCTGGCCGCTCATCGCTCAGCTGCCCTTGGGCCCAGGTGGCAGCGCCTTGCGACCGGGCGGCTCCGGCAGCTTCAGGCCACCGAACTCGGGCATCTCCCGAGCGGCCTCGTAGACCGTCGCGCCCGTGCTGGTCACCAGCCAGGGGAGGAAGATTTGCTCGGGCAGCACCAAACCAGCCTCGACGGCGTTGAAGGCGCCCTTGAGCCAGAGCAAAAGGCGCCGGTGCTCGGCCTTGCCTCGGTTCGCGCGCAGCTTGTCGAAGCGCTCCTGGCCGAAGCGGTAGTTGACGGTCGCCAGCTTCTTCAGTTGCTCGTCGGTGCGCAGCTGCATGTGGAACCGGGCGACGAAGACCTGGCCGGTGGCCGTGTGCATCCAGCGGAAGTGCAGCACAACCCGGCCCATGTCGAAGTCATCGGCCCAGCCAATACCACCCGCGCCCCATTCCTGGAGCAGCCTGGCGATCTCCTCCCTCGTCTTGGAGATGGGGACCGTCGTCTCTTCCGCGAAGCCTCGCGCCATGGCTACCCCTCCTCCTTCACGAGCCGGGAGGCCAGGTCGGACAACTCGCAGCGCCTTCGGCGCCGGTCCGTGTAGAGCGCGCAGAGTCGGTCGACCTTGGACCCCAGGGCCTGCACCTCGCCCAGGGGGTTCACGAGCGAGGGGCCGGGTTGGTCGGCGTTGGCCGCGTCCAGCAACTTGCCCAGGTCGGCGCGGAGCCCCTGGGCCGCGGCCACCAACTGAACCCGGGCGTCCTCCTCCTCCGCCCTCGCGTCGACCAGTGCCTGATCCAGCAGCCGCCTCGACGTCCTCGTCAAACCCATGTTTCCTCCACTGCCGCGCCCATCTCGGCTTTGGGGCTGAGGCGGGGCCGTCTCGGGCCGGCCCTGCCAGCGCGCCCGGGAGGTCAGCCGTTCTTCCTCCGGGCCTCGGCCACGACCCGGCTCAGCAGCGGCCCTGGCAGGCAGCACATGCGAACCCGGCCCAAGTCTGGTGAGGTGGCGAGCTGGTAGATCGCTTCTCGCGAGATGTAGGCAGTGAAGATGCACCGGGCGTGCATGGGCGCCCGGCCCGTGCGAATCAGGTCGAGACCGGGTAGCTCGCAGATGGGGCACACCTTCATGCGGCGCACTTCGTGGGCCTTCTTCGGAGCGTCGCAGCCGCACGGGCCAGGCTTGGGGTAGACGACCCTCGGCGGCTTGACCGCCTTGGCGTGAGCCGCTGCGAATACCAGTGCGGCCTTCTCCAGCTTCCGCCAGGGAGCCAGGCTCTCAATGTCCTTGCTGGGATCCGCCCAAGCCTTGGCGGCTTCTCGCAGTTGCACAGCCTCTCGGCTGGTGCGTAGCGCCTTCATCCGTTCGCTCGTCGTCGCCATGGTTTCCTCCGGTGGCCTGGCTCATCAGCGAGCGGTGGCCATCCCGCTCGGACCTGCCGCTGTGGCCTCAGCCCAGCCGGCAGGTTTCGCCTCGGCGCAGTGCGCCGCGACACCCGGGGTTCTTCGCCTCCGCCGCCCTCCGCTCTGGCGTCCCGGGCGAGGGACCGAGCGGACGCGGGGGCGACCCGCCCCGGCAAGACTCAGCGCCCCTCGCGGCGCATCTCCTCTGCGTGGACGGCCGCGTCGAGGTGGTCCTCGCAGAGGCCACCCTCACCGATGCAGGCCTGGCACTCGTCCAGGTCCTCGAAGGGCCCGACGGGGTCGGTGGCCGTCTCGGCGCAGTAGTCACAGAGGTAGATGGTCTCCCCAGGGATGGGGCCGACCCTCTGCCCCGGCCCCTTGCAGGTGGCCCAAACGTCGTGGCACCGCTCGCACTTCTTGGCGGTCTGGGCCGTGGCCTCGGGCGCCGGACCCTCGTAGCAGTCGGCGTGCTCGGCCTGGTCCTCAGCCTCGCGTTCGGCGGCGTCCTGGGCCTCGAAGTCTTCTCGGGCGCAGCTGTCGCAGTTGCCGTACTGGTCCAGCGCTTCGAGGTGGTAGGGGCAGGTGTTGAGGGTCATGGAGGTCTCCTTGGGCTACTTCGCAGCGTCGAGGGTGGCCCAGTCCTTCTCGGTCTCGGCCAGGGGCTCAGGGTCGGCCCCGTAGCGGATCTCGGCGCGGCAGTCGGGGCAGGTCACCTCGCCCCAGGTCGCCGCGGGGGTCCCACCCCTCTCGCCGCAGACCATGCCCATCCCAGCGTCGCCAGCAGAGACGGGATCAATCCAGTGCTTGAACATGGAGGACTCCGGTTCAGCGGGCGTAGAGCCGGTAGCCATGCTCCGGTAGCCGGACCAGCCGGAAGGTGAGGTTGACCCGCGGCGTGGTGACACCACGGCGCACCGGCACCTGGTGCTGGTAGTAGCGCTGGAGGTCGCCCTCCATCAGGAGCAGGTCGCCGTGGCCCAGTGGCCAGGCATGCTCGGCCGGCCCCTCGTTGCCGAACCGCATCTGGAAGTCGCGGGCGACGCCCAAGCTCAGGCTGGCGATGGTCGCGCCGGGCACCAAGTCGGGTTCGGAGTCGCTGTGCCAGCCCAGCTGCGCTCGGCCGTCGCCGTACACGTTGACCAGGCAGAAGTTGAAGGACGCCCCGGCCGCGTCGCCGACCCGCTCCGCCAGTTCGGCGAAGCCCTTGGGCCAGGCCCTGGCCTCGCGCACCTGGCCGGCGTAGCGGTAGCGCATGCCGGCCGGACCAAAGGCGCAGTTCTTCCGGTGGGTCTTCACCTCCTGCGCGCCGCGCCCGTAGGTCTCGGGCTGGGGCAGGGGGCTGGCCAAGGCCCTCCCCAGCAGCGCATCGGCCTCGGGCTTCGGGAACCAGGCCGGGGCGAAGCGGACGCGGCAGCCCCGGCCCTCGTCGTGGAGCACGACCTTCATGGCCGGGCCACCTTGCTATGCTGGTCGAAGTCAAACCAGGCGGCCAAGTCTCGCTGGTTGACGGTGATCTGTTCCGTGTGGGCGTCCCAGGTCGCGTCGTACTTGCCGCCGGGGAAGTGGAAGCGGACCCCGTAGGTGTAGCTGGGCGCCGGGCCGGTGTAGTAGCTCTCGACGGTAGCGCCGGGCCAGCGCTGGGCGAACTCGCCCAGGAGCTTCGACGTCCTCTCCTTCAGGGCCCGGCCCCGCTCCGCCTCGGCGTCGAAGTGGGCAGCCGAGCAGAAGATGCGCTTCTCCTCGATGACGGGCTCGAGCTGCATCGGCTCGTCTTCGTCGTCGCGGGGCCGGCTCTCGTCGTTGCAGTAGTAGCAGCCGTCGGAGTCCACCTGATGGTCACACTCGGCGTAGAAGCAAGACCAACTCCAGCCCTCGGCGATGTAGTTGGCGATGGTCATCGGGCCGGGCGCGTACTTGTCGCAGTCCGACCGACGCCTGACGCTCACTTCGTCGGGGTCGACGTAGCCGTGGATGGTCTGCTCACCCAGCGCGGAGCTGGCGGCCTGGCGCGCTCCGGCCTCGTCTGCGGCGAAGACGATTGCGCGGTGGGCATCCTCGTCGTCCTCGTAGCCCCAGAGGACGTACCACGCGACCAGGTCAGCCATGGTCGGCCTCGCCTTGCAGTACGCGCAGCACGATGGTCAGACAGGCTGTCGCAGCGAGCATCGGCGATGCCCCGTAGGCCATGGCACCCGGCAGTTCCGGGAACTCGCAGATATGTCGGCCGTCAGCCTCCAGGTCGAAGGCGAAGCCAAGGGTCTGGAGGGCAACCAACTCCGCCGGGGGCTCCGGCTTGGCCTCAGGGGTGCGGCTGAGCGAGTCGGCCGGGTTGAAGCCGTTCGGGTAGCGCTTGAGAAGCTTCTGCCGGTTCGACTGGGCCACGTCCTCGAGGGTGAACCCAAGGGTCTCGGAGGCAAGGCCGATATACCAGAGCACGTCGCCCAGTTCGGAGAGGGCCTCCTGCTTGTCGAGCGGGTGCTCGTGGTACACGTGCTTCTTGATAAGGTCGGCGAACTCGCCGGCCTCGCCGGTGAGCCCAAGCGAGGCAAGCTGCAGCAGGCGCTCAGGCGGCTCGTGCTTGTGGCCGGCGCGGGTCTTGGCCCAGTTCCAGAAGTCGTTGATGTGCATCAAATCCTCCAAGGGTTGAGCGGTGGCTACGGCTTTGTCGGTGGCGAGTTGGTGGGCTCGGCCGGCGGATTGGTTGGCGAGGGCGCCTCGGCGGGCTTGGCGCTGCCTCGACACGGGCCGCACTGGGGGTTGTTGCGCAGTTGGCCGTTTCCCATTCGGCGCAACCCGAAGGCGGCAAGCGGCTTCATTCGGCCGCACTTCGAGCACGGGTAGCGGATGATGACCGGCGCACCGCTGGAGTCGAAGACCTGGGCCGGGCGTCGCTGGCGCTTCCTGCGCTCGGAGGAGGCCTCCGGAGTCGACGGATGGGTCTGATCATTCATATCTCGCCTCCGTCGGCGCGATGGCCATCACGCAGAGGTCGGAGGGGAGGCCGAAACTGCCGCCGGACAGGATGAAGGTGATCCGCACATCCACGAAGCGCCCTGTGTAGACGCCCACGCCGCCGCTGGTGGGCGGGCGCCATTCGCGGAGGCTCAGGATGTCCCCCACCGCGAAGGTACGGTCGGACTTCCGCACCTCGAAAGTCTTTGCGCCCGACAGCACCGCCTCAAACGGTTCGGTCCAGGTCTTGAGGAAGTGAGCGACGGGCGCGGTGCCCTTGCGCTGCTCTTGCCGATGGCCGTTGAGGACGCTGGCGCCCGTCTTGCCCAGAGCGGCGTGGAGGTCGACCAGCTGCTTTCGGGTGAGGAGGCGCAGGGCCGCGATGAGTTCGGGCCGGCGTGCGGACTCGATGCGGTCGGCCAGCTTCTGCATGTCGACGTTGGGACGACGGGTGCGATCGTTCACGGTTTCCTCGTCAGGTAGTCAAAGAGGTCGAGTTGCTTGGCGCGGGGGCCTATGCGGATGCCCAGCAGTTCGGCGTAGAGCCACGCGAAGGCGTAAGCGGCTTGCTCGGGCACTACCCCGTTGCCGAGGACTCGGAGACGGTCGAGGCGGTCGTGCAGGCACACACCCGAGTCCAGTTCTGGGGCCAGCCCATCAGCGCTTCCACGAATCTGGGATTCAGCACCCGCCCCGCTCGGCGCGAAATCGGCGACGGAGAGGGCGGGGACGGCTCCAGGCCAGATGGAGAGGTACTCTCGCCATCCGTCTGCGTCGTCGGGGCCGGGCGGGTAGGGGATGGCTTCATGCCCTTCGCGGCGGCCGCCAGACCCGGGCGCCATGTGTCCCGGTTCGTTCCGCTCATGTAGCCGGTCGACTCCTGAGAAGTCGGCGTGGGCCAGATTCTGGCCACCGACTCGATTCCCACCTGGCGCTTGCCCCTCTCGGTGGCCCCCTTGTTCGCCACCTCCTTGGGTGCCATCGACCGCCCACCATTCGGCGTGTTCGGGGTGGGCCACTGGCTTGCCAGCGCGTTCAGGGGCGGCGTGTTCCGCTTCTGCTGAGAGGTCGCCCCGTTGTTCTCCGCGTCCTGCACCGTCGGAGTCGGCCAGGCCGACTCCGACGGTGCAGGACGCCGAAGGGCCTGCGACGCCAGATGGAGGCTGCCGCTGCTGTCCCTGCTGTGAGGCCCGCCCTTCTCCCCGTCGCTGGCCCCGGGCGTTGCCCACTGCGACTGCCTGACCGCCGCGTCGGTTAGCGTCGTGCCCTGCTGATGCGTCTCCGTCGTCGGGTAGGCCGCCGAGCCGCTCGCCTTGGAGTCGCCCGCTGTTGGCGTGGGCCAGACTGAGGCCAGGCCCGCCAGAGCCGGCCGCTTCGCCGATCCCGGGCTCTCGCTCTGGTTGTATCCGGTCGACACCGACGCATCCGAGGTCGGCCAACTGTTCGCCTCCCCTGAGAGCGTTCGGCCGTGCCCCCGGCCATCCTCGACGCTGGGCGGATGATGGGTAGTCCTGTTCTCGTTCACCGAGGCTCTGGGCGTGGGCCAGGATGAAGAGTCGTTCTCGGCGGTGAGAAGCGCCCACTTCCTCCGCTCGGAAGATGCCGACTGCAACCCGGTAGTCCATGCCGAGAAGCTCTCCAACGACTTCACGCAGTCCGAGGTGCAGATGCCCGGCGACGTTCTCCAGGAAGACGAAATCGGGCTCAGCCTCTCGGATGACTCGGGCGACCTGCGGCCAGAGGTGCCGCGGGTCTTCAGCCCCATTTCGCTTGCCGGCGAGGCTGAAGGGCTGGCACGGATAACCGGCAACGAGGCCACGAACTCGGCCGCGCCACGGGCGGCCGTCGAAGGTTCGAGCATCCGTCCACAGAGGTGCTTGAGCCAAGCGGCCCGCATCCATCGCGCTCGCCAAGACTTCGGCCGCGAAAGCTTCGATCTCCACAATGCAGACTGCGCGAGCGCCTGGAACTGCCAGCTTGGTTCCGATTTCGAGTCCGCCCCCCCCGGTGCACATGGAGATGTAGGGGAAGTAGCCGATGGCACGAAGAGCCACATGGACAGCCTCTGGGAAGACGGGTGGGATCACGGCTGGGTCTTGCGCTCCAGGTCGCCGATGAGATCGTTGAGGTCCTGCTCGGCACGGGCGCGGTCGTCGATCTGCAGCAGGCTGCGGATGGCCTTGAGCTGGTCGATGAGGCAGTAGATGGAGCCGGCGCGGCGCGGCCTGGGGCAGGCGACGCAGCGGTCGGGGGCGGTGGCCGGGGCGGGACGCAGCGGCGCGACCATGATCATCGGCTTCGGGGTGGCGCTGGAGTTCATGGTCTAGACCCTCTTGGGCATGGTGATGACGAAGGGGAGGTCAGCGTCCGTCGGGCGGAGCAGGATCGGGTCGGTGTCGTCGTTGCCCAGTTCCAGGCGCACCTCGTCGCCGGGCAACCGCTCCAGCGCCTGCACCAGATAGGCGGGGTTGCAGCCGAAGAGCAGCGGCTTGCCCCGGTAGTCGACCTCGATGGGCTCCTCGGCGGCGCCCTTGGACTTGAGACCCTCGGTGGCGGCGACGAGCAACTGGCCGTCGGAGAGGTCGAAGCGCGCGGTCTCGCCCCTCTCGCCCGAGAGGACCTGGATGCGCCTGAGCGCGCCCGCGAACACCTCGCGATTCAGGCGGAGCGCCTTGGGCTGTTTCTTGGGTATGACCTGCTCGAACTCGGTGTAGGCGCCGTCGAGCAGGCGGGTGGTGAAGGCCAGGCCCGGCTGCCGGAGGGTGAGCCCATCCGAACTGACCGCCAGGAAGGTCTCTGCCTCGGGCTGGGCCCGGAGCATCTTGAGCAGCGTCTCCACCGAGTGGATGGGGATGAGCCGGCCCGTGCCGCAGTCGAGGTCAGCCTTGAGCTTGGCCTGGGCCAGGGCCAGCCGGTGGCCGTCGGTGGCCACCACGCGCAGTTGGTCGCCCCGTCGGTGGAGGTTGACACAGCCGAGGATCGGCCGGCTGGCGTCCGTGGCGGCTGCGAAGACCACTCGGCCCAGAGCGTCGGCCAGAGCCGCAGCATCAACCTTGGCCCCCTGCATCTGGAGCGATTTGGGGAGCGAGGGGAACGTGTCGGGTGGCAGCACGCCCATCGACCAGCGCGCCTTGCCGCTGCGGATGGCGACCGAAGTGTCCGAGGACGCCAGTTCGGTGGCGCCGTCGGGAACCAAGTGCGCGATGCCGTCCAGCGCGCGGGCGTTGACGCAGAAGCCGCCCGGCTCGCGCACCTCGGCCGGGTGCTCCGAGACGATGGCGACGTGGTTGTCGAAGGCCGCGAAGGTGATCTTGTCTCCCTCGGCGCGAACGAGGGCGGCCTCCATGATGGGAATCGTGGTCTCGGTGTCCTTCTTGGCCACCGAGACCATCCGGCTCGTCGCCTTGGCCAGTTCCTCGCTGCTCAACTTCACATGCATGACTGCTCCCGTGTTCAGGTGATTTGGGTGTAGCTGTCGCGGGCCGACGGCCCGGTGCTGGCGGGCTGGGTGAAGTGGCTAGGCGGCCTCGAACTTCAACAGGCGATCGATTTCGGGGTGCGGCTCACCGTCGAGCACCCAGCGCAGGACCGCCGCAGCGGGGATGACCTCGTCGGCCTCTCCGAGCGCGCCGAGGAGGGCACGGACCTGCGTCTTGGTCGGCGCGAGGCTGGCGGGCTTGCCGGTGCGCTCGCGCTTGGCCTTCTCGACGTCGCGGCCGGTGACCTTCTTCCCGCCCGACTCGGCGACGAGCTTCTCGGCCTCCTTCACTTGATCCTCGTGGCCGAGGCTGGACAGCTTGGCAGCGCTGGAGGGCGCGAGTTTGTTGGCCTCCACCAGCTTCTGCACCGGGGTGGCCAGTTCCAGCAGTTTCTGCTGGGCCTTGAAGGCGGCGACGGAGAGCCCGAAAAGGGGGGCGACGTCCTTCTCGCTGCGGCCCAGGTTCAGCAACTTCTGCGCCTCGCGAGCCCGGTCGAGCGGGGAGAGGTCCTCCCGATTCTCGTTCTCCATGATCATCACGCCGATGGCGTCGTGGGCCTCGCCGCCCTGGAGCACGCAGAGCATCTTGATGGGTTCGCGCCCGGTTGCCCGGAGCCGACGGTTGGCCTCGCGGCAGGCGTTGGTACGGCGCCGGCCGGCGTCCACCAGCGGCTTGCTGTCGCCGTTCTTGCGCAGCACCACGACGCTGGCCCGGCTCCAGCCGCAGGCCATCATCGCGAGCACCAGCGACTCGCGCGGGGCCTCCAGCGCTCGAGTCTGGAAGAGCCCGCTCGGGTGCTGGGGGTCGGTGACGAGTTCGACCTCGTCGGGGTCGACCCAGAAGGCGTCGGTGCGGCTGGCGCCGGGGATTGCTGTCTTCGCTGCCATGGTCTGCTCCGGTTGAAGGTGTTGGGCCCGGCGAGGATCGAACTCGCAACCACACGGCTTATGAGGCCGGGGCTCTGCCAGTTGAGCTACAGGCCCCTGTTCAGCTGCGAATCCACTTCCGGTTGCCCCGCGCGAGCGGGTTGTTGACGTGGCGCTTCCGAAGCGCCTCGCGGTACTCGGCCTCGCACTGCTCCAGGGACTCGTAGGGGCCCTGCTTCGCGCCGGTGCCCAGACGCCACCACCAGCGGCCGTGATCGAAGAAGGTGCCCACTCGGCGGTCACGAGCCATGGGGCACCTCGCCCGTGGCTTTGGCGATGGCATCGGAGATGACTGTGCAGCCCTGGAACGGGTCGACGCCGTGCCGCAGCGCGTACTCGCAGGCAGCCAGCAGGTCGGCCGCTGCCGCGAAGAGCCGGGCGTTGGCCAGGGCCTGCTCCCGCTTCACCATGCCGGCGCTAGTGGCCGGCAGCGGAACTTCGGACAGCAGTCCACCGAGCCCGCTGCCCCAGAGCCCATCCATGTTGGCGGTGGTGGAGAGGATCTCCAAGCGGCTGTCGTCTTCCGCGGAGGTGATGGTGTCGTGGCCCTCCAGCGCGCGGCCGCAGACGTTGCCGTCGCCGAGCTCGCGAACGGGAATGACCTCCAGGACGCGATAGGGACCCGGCGTTGGCTTGGTCGGGCTCATGCCGCCCTCCCAGTCCGAGCGGAGAGCCGCGCGCCAAGCTGCTGGCGGAGCTTGGCCGGCAGCGGCCACAGTTCCAGGTCGCCCGCGCTGAGGGGACCGAGGGCCTCAACGGGCCGCGCGTCAGCCAGCTGCAGGCGCCAGGTGCCGTTGCCCCAGGCGGTGATACCGACGATGCGGGCCACGCCGACGATGGAGTGGTAGGGGACCTCGGCGCGGACGGCCTTGCGGTCGACGGTGGCGTCGGTCCACTTGTCGAACTGGCGGTAGCCCTCGTGGTCCCCGCGGCCAGTGGAGTGGAGGGCCACCATCTGCCCGACGAGCAGGGCGGGGTCGGTGCTCACCAGCCAGTCGCGGCGGTAGCTGTGGGCCACCAGCCAGACCCAGGGCCGGGGGATGGAGAGGGCGAGGGTCGGAGCGAGCATGGGCTACTTGCCCTCCTTCCCGACCAACTCGGCCTTGCGCTCATCCTTGCGCTTGGTGATATGCCCGAAGCCCTCCTCGCCCATCTCCCTGCGCTTGTCCTTCGCCTTGCCGAAGGCCACCTGCAGTTCGCCCAGGTCGCGGGCGGAGTTGATGTCGTCGAGCGCGGCAGCCTCGGCCCTCTCCTCGGGCGAAACGTCGTTGGCGCCGGGCTCATCGACCACCGCCGCCGACTGGGCCGGCGCCTGATGGTTGGCATTCTGCCGGTCGAACTGCTCGCGCACGGCGGCCTTGGCCTTCTCTGCGGCGCCAGCCTGCTGGTCCGGCGCGACCTCGGGCTTGCCTTGGGCGAGCCAGGCGAGGAGCCTCTCGGCCATCGGCCTACCGGGGTTGTGGATGCGCTTGTTGTCGAACTCCCGGCACCGGCTCTTCGTGATGAAGAGGTTGTGATCTGGGTCCAGGTCGCCGCAGATGGTGAACTCGTACTCCATCCCGTCGCGTTGGACGGGGGCCATGCCCACCTTGCGCGGGACCTTCTTGCCGCTGCCGCCGTCCTCGAGGACGTACTCCACCTTGCTGCGCATGGTGGCGATGACGTGGGCCTTGCACCTCACGATGGCATCGACCATCGCGTTGTGCTTCGGGGTCACGTTGCGCCAGGCGGTGAAGGAGTTCTTCTCCTTCGCCTTCGCGTTGTCGACCTGCTCCAACGCGCCGTCGGAGCCCGCCCAAGCGTGGGAGAGGGAGTCGATGACGATGACGTCGTAGCCGGCAACCTCGGCAGCATGGATGGCCTCGACGTAGGAGTCGGGCGAGAAGGACTCCAGGCAGAGAGCGTCGAAGTCGAACTCGTCGGCGTACAGGCTGGCAGACCCGTACTCGGTGTCGATGACCGCCACCTTCCTGCCCAAGCCCGAGGCGATGGACAGCGCCGAGTAGGTCTTGCCCGAACCCGAGGGGCCGCACAGCGCGAGGCGTAGCTTGGAGGTGCGACGGGTGGCCTTCTGGAACTTCGCGGTGAGCGGGGCCATGGCTTAGGCCCCCTTGGCCAGTTTCGCGGCGTCGGCGAAGGCGGACGGAGAGGCGGCGTCGACCTGGGCGAGCAGCCTGGCGGCTTCGAGCCCGCCAGAGTGCGCCGCCTCGACCATCTGTGCGAGGCGGGCATTCTGGGCCTCCCAGGCCGCCGCCCTGGCCGCCTCCCAGGCCGCCTCCCAGGCCGCCTCCCAGGCCGCCGCCCTGGCCGCCTCCCTGGCCGCCGCCCAGGCCGCCGCCCAGGCCGCCTCCCAGGCCGCCGCCCCGGCCGCCGCCCTGGCCGCGTCGAGTTCTTCCTGCGTCGCATCGCCGCAGGCGAAGCGCTCAGCAACATCACATGCTTGCACGCTCCTCGGGTCCGGTGCTTCGTTCAGCAACTTCAGCGACTCCCGTGCGGACCACACGGCAAAGAGTCGCAGCACCTTGTCGCCCAACTCCGGCTCCACCAGCCAGAGCGTCTTCCGGCTCTCGGCGACGAGCTTGTCCTGCCCCTTGATGATCTCGCCCCCCATCTCCACCCGGCAGATGGTGGGGCCCGGCGCGTACTGGAGTGCGTCGAGGATGCGCTCGCTGGCTTGGAGGCCCCGATAGCAGAGTTCGATGGGCTCTTTGCCGGTGTACTTCAGCACCTCGCCCGGCACGATGAGTCTGCCGTCGTCGTAGCCGAGCCTCTTGTCCTCGTCGGCGAAGTGCCAAGCCAAGGTCGTGAGGCTCGGCTTCTTCGCGGTGCTCTTCCGGCGCTTCGTCTCGGGCTGCATCAGGCGACCTCCAGGTAGGTGGGAAGGGGCTCGCGCACGACGGTCAACTCTCGGCGCGGTGAAGGGGTGGTGGGCTGGCCCCGCTCGGAGGCAAGCCACGCCTCGACGGAGCAGGCCCGGCAGACGCCGAGCAGTTCGTCGATGAGGCGGGAGTAGGCAGAGCGCAGGTAGCCGATCTCGAAGTCGAGCTGGGCCTCGCGGTTGGGCACCAGCCGGGCAGGCTGGGCAGCGGCGAAGGCCTCCGCGTCGGCCGGGACTCGACCCATCTCCGCCCGGATGGCGTCGATGGTGCGGATGCGGCGGTAGCCGCACTTCTGGCAGGGCTTCAGCGGCATGGCGACGCCTCACTCGCGGCCTTGGCGTCGCAGTCGGTGCAGCGGGTGATGCCGCCGCGGTTGACGACGAAGGAAGCGTCACGGCCACAGGCGCAGGCGACGGGCGGCCACACGACCGCCAAGGCGCGGTCTCCGTCCTGCACCCAGACCGGAGCGATCCTCTTGGAGGTCTCCATCACCTCGGCGCTCATCGAGTCACCTCGATTGCGCCGGCCAGGTGCCGGCAGACGTCGAGCCAGTAGCCCCAGGTACCCTCGGCGTCGGCGGGCGTGGCGTCGCGGCCGGGAAGGGAGCGCGAGCAGAACTCCAGGGCATCGCGCAGGGAGCCGTCGAAGTGGGCGGCCCAGCCCGCGGCCTCCTCCACCTCAGAGGCGCAGCCCCAGATGCCGCGCACGAGGGTGCGCTGGGCGTCGGACAGCGCCAGCAACTCCGGCAGGGTCAGGCGCCGGGTGCGGCTCGTCGCAATCAACTCGGCGGCCAGCTTCTTCTGCGCGGGCGACATCATCGGCGCGCCCCCTGCCGGGACCACTTCTTGAGGAAGTCGCGCCGGGCCACGAGCTTGCGCTCGAGCACGCTGGCGCGGTCGGCGTGGCGCTCGGGGAGCCCGAACACCCTGGCGCTGGTGAGCAGCGCCTCGCACTTGCCCACGTTGGTGTTGGGGGCCGCCTCGAACAACTCCTCAGCGGCCTCTAGGCACGCGATGGCGGTCATGCCGCACGCCGCGATGCAGCTTGCGAGGCCGCACCTGGCGCAGCAGGCACGACCCGACTTGCCCTCCGACGCTGCCGACGGAGCTGCGCTCGCCGGCGCGTCGTGACCTCTGGCCTTCCCCTGACCCTGGTTCATGGTTCGCTCCCGTGTGCCGCTGTGGAACTGCGTCCTGCTTCGCTAGCTGCCCTGCTCGCGATGGCTTCCGCGCCCGAAGGCCCGGCCGCTCACTCCCGCTTCCGACCAGCCCGCCGTGCCCAACCGCGTCCCAACGCACAGCAACGTATCGCACGGATACGTAGCCGTCAAGTCTAATTGATACGGATAGTGGATACGGACCTGTACGCCCGTTTCGTGGCGGGTTTTCCGCCAAGGCTCCAAAGTCGGGGCAACCTGGGAGGGGCGATGAAGGTCGCAGCGACCGTTGTTGGAGTGTTGTTTCTGGCGTCGACCGCAGCAGACGCGGCCAACTGCAAGAAGGGGTGTCCCTGTGGGGGGGGGGGGGGCGCTTTGGGTGGGTGCCGGGGGGAGCGACGTCGGCGTAGGGGGAGAGGGCGTAGCCGTTCGGGTA
>CAYQFU010000011.1:45309-54523 GCA_964416775.1 uncultured Ktedonobacterales bacterium | reverse complement strand
GTTGGCGCCGAAGGTGGTCTGCATGGAGGTGTACTTGAAGAGCTGATTGAGCACGCTCAGATGGCGGGCGTCGCGGCGCAGGTCAATGACCACGCGGATGCCCTGGCGGTCGGACTCGTCGCGGACGTCCGTAATGCCGTCGATCTTCTTATCCCGAGCCAGCTCGGCGATCTTCTTGACGAGCTCGGCCTTGTTGACCTGATAGGGCAGCTCGGTCACGACGATGCTCAGCTTCCCGCGCTCGGTCTCCTCGGTATGCGCCTTGGCACGGACGACGATACGCCCACGGCCGCTGGCGTAGGCGTTACGTATGCCCTCGCGCCCCTGGATGGTGCCGCCGGTGGGGAAGTCCGGTCCGCGAATGATGCGCGAGAGATCTTCGATGGTGACATCGGGATGATCGATCAGATGGGTGAGCCCGTCGCAGACCTCGCGCAGATTGTGCGGGGGGATGTTGGTGGCCATGCCGACGGCGATGCCCGCGGCGCCGTTGATGAGCAGGTTGGGCAGCCGGGCAGGCAGCACAGACGGCTCAGTGCCATGACCATCGTAATTGGGGTTGAAGTCGACAGTGTCTTTGTCAATATCGGCGAGCAGCTCCGAGGCGATCAGGGACATCTTGGCCTCGGTGTAGCGCATGGCGGCGGCGGGGTCATCGTCGATGCTGCCGAAGTTGCCCTGGCCGAGGACGAGCGGGTAGCGCAGGTTCCAGGGCTGCGCAAGGCGGACGAGGGTGTCATAGACCGCGGCGTCGCCGTGGGGATGATACTCTTTGAGGACTTCGCCGACGATACCGGCGCACTTGCGGAAGGAGCGATTGGTCTGGAGGCCCATCTGCTCCATGGCAAACAGCACGCGTCGGTGGACGGGCTTGAGCCCGTCCCGCACATCGGGGAGCGCGCGGCTGACGATGACGCTCATCGAGTAATCTAGGTAGGCGCCGGTCATCTGTTCGACGATGCCTACCGGTCTGACGATACCGAGGTCCATACTGGAGAGGTCCTCCCTGGGGATGGCTGACGATCGAGCGCCCTGGTGTAGCTGGATCAGCCGCGCGCATGCCTCAGCGTCGGGCGGGGGTCGCGTGCGACGCCCGGCGCCCGAGTATTACTGAGACAGAGCGGGCCATAGGTTCAACTGATACAATATGCCAGGGCTTGTTCGCTGGAGTGTGGACACGCAAGCACCCACGCTACATTATTCCGTGCGGAACCATCGGTCCCGGAAACCCTGCGCCGTGCTGGCGCGACATGAGCTACTGTCACGATGAGGCCGATGTACCGTTCTTTATTAGTATACCACATTCTGCGACGCGAAGCCGCTCGGCGCCTGACGTGGCGGCACTTTTGGGCTAGCGGCGCGCGGGTAGTGGTAAGCCCTAGATTCGAGGTCCGAACGTGACGAACGCACAACGATGGACGCGCGCGCGCGACAGTGCGATTGCCATCCTCGCCTGGCTCACGATCATCTACGTCGTACTCTTGGCCCTGGGGCATGTGAGGACGGCGCTGCTGCTGCTGATTCTGGGAACGCTGCTGGCGTACGTGCTGTCGCCACTGGTCAAGCTGTTGAGTCGGGCGCTGCCACGATGGCTGGCCATCGCGGTGGTGTATGTGATCGCGATGGCGCTGCTCGCGACGCTGGGATATGTGGTCGTCAGCACGGCGGTATCGCAGCTGATCGCCCTGACGCATGCGTTGCCGAGTCTACTCGCGCCGAACGATCCGCAGCACCCATCGCCAGCCTTCCAGGCGCTGTATCAAGTGGGTCTGACTGACGCGCAGATCGAGGCCGGTCGGCAACAGTTCATTGCGTGGGCACAGGGCGCGGCAGGGCAGGTCGCGGGCAAGGCGGTGCCGATCGTGACGGGGGTGGCGGGTGCGCTGCTGGACCTGGTGCTGACGATTGTCATCAGCATCTATCTGGTCATCGATGGACCACGTTTGCTCCGGTGGCTGCGCACTGCGACGCCGGTGAGTCAGCGGCAGCGGGTGCGGTTCGTCGTGGACATGCTCCACCGGACGGTTGGCGGATACGTGCGCGGAGAGTTAATCCTGGCCGCGCTGGTGGGCGTGCTGGTGGGCGTCGGAATGTACTTCTTTGGCCTGCCATATGCGTTACTGCTGGGCGCGCTGGCGTTCGTGCTGGAATTCATCCCGATCCTGGGGGTGTTCATCTCGGGCGCGACGTGCGTGCTGCTGGCGCTGACCAAGGGCTGGCCCGTGGCGCTTGGAGTGCTGGCATACTTCGTCATCGTGCATGTGATCGAAGGAGACATCGTCGGTCCACGGGTGATTGGGCGGGTGCTGGGTCTGCACCCGGTCCTGGCCATCGTCGCGTTGATCGCCGGTGGAGAGCTGTTCGGCTTGTGGGGAGCGCTCTTCGCGGCTCCGGTCGCGGGCGTGATTCAGGCGGTGGTCGTGACGATATGGACAGAGTGGCGCGAGAGCCATCCAGAGGAGTTTCCTCAAGCGGACGCGCCGAGCCAGGAGAAAACGGTCGCGGCCTCACCCATCGAATGACTGTCGGGGCGACGCGCCACGCGGTGGACACGGGCGAGCTGCGCCCGGAAGGCGCTGCCCTGGGGAAAAAGTCGCGGGGAAGGAGCATGCTGGCGGTGGGGGCGGGACGTTTGGAGGAGGTGACCGGGGATGGGGTTGGCTGCTCGTTCCCAAGCGGGCGGCGTGGTACACATCTTGCAAAGGTCGCGACGGGTGCGTACAAGGCAACGGACTGGCGATCCTCGCGCACGAGGATCCGGCGCCAGGGATGGAGCGCGGGAGCCCGTGAGGAGCGGCGGGGTGTGGCGCCGAAGGAAACACGGCGCCTTGCCAGTAAGAGGGGGGCTTCGGAATGGTCATCGGTGCGACGCAATGCTTCTTCGTGGTATTGCTGATCACGGGACTGGTCGGTCTCATGCGGGGCTTCTTGCGTGAAGTGATCACGATGGCCCTGGTGTTGGGGGCTGTCCTGTTTTTGCTGAACGGTGGGGATGGACTGCTCCATCACTTTGTCTTTGTCAATCTGCCGACGGCAATTCATGATCTGATCTATGGTGATAGCGCGGTGACTGTGGGCACGCCCTCCGTATCGGCGCCGAATCCCACGGGAGACTATTTATTTGGCCTGAGCTCATTTCTTGGGTTGATGGGACTGGGATACGTTGTGGGACACAAATATGGCGGCCCGCCCGCGACAAACCAACACCGGATTGGCGGCATTCTCCCGGGTCTGGTGAATGGCGCGGCGATTTCCTATTATACGAGCAGGTCTATTCTGCCGGGCACGACGGTGAACCTGACCAGTCCAAACGATGCGCTCACGCAAATGTATCTGCCAATCATCCTGGGCCTGGGGTTGGTAGGCCTGGTCGTCGTGCTGATCATGTCCTCGATCTCTAAAGGGGGCAAGGGTGGCAGCGGCGGCGGCAAAGGGCACTGATGAACTGCCAACCGGCATGTCACATGCTGCGGCCGGAACGCGGGCGCTGGAGTAGCGAGCATCCCGCGATGCCAGGAGGGCTCACGTGAGCAGTGCGCGTCCGCCGAGCGGCGGTGACAACGGCAATGCGCCAACCGCGCCGATGGGCGGAGGCACGACGCCTCTGGGCGCGCGGCAGCGCCTGCGCCAACAGTATGCGCAGGGCGGCCAGCGGCGCCGGGTGCCATACTGGCAAGGACGGCCCAACCGACCGCAATATGGGCCGCGTGCTCCGCGACCACCAGGGCCCGCTTTTCGTGGGCAGGAACCGGGCGAGACGCCCGTCTTCGTGCGCAGAAAGCACCCCGTCTACCTGTTCCTGCCGGCGTGGCCGGCGGTGCTCGCGGGGCTGGGGCTGATCGTCTTAGTGCTGCTTCACACGACCAACACCCGGCTGAATGCGTTGTTTGTGATCCTGGAGTTCGTGCTGGGCATTGTCCTGGCCATATTTGTGGTGAAGTGGCTCATTTCTGATCTGAGCAATTGGTGGTTCAATCTGTACGTGCTCACCGACCGGCGGATGATCCAAGCTGAAGGCTTCTTCATGCCGACTCGCAAAGAGGCAACGCTTGACCGCATCCAGCAGGTGCAGGTGGTGCAAACGAATCTCTTCCACTACCTGCTGCGCATCGGCGACGTCATGATCGTGACGGCTGGGACGCACGGCGACCTGACGTTCTCCGGTGTGTCGTATCCACGTGATCTTGCCGACGAGATCCGGAAGGCGGAGCGCGGATACCGCAGCAGCAGCCGTGGGCCGGTACAGATGGTAGAGCCGAACCATCCGGCGGTCAAGAAGGTGCTGGATGAGATGGCGCGGCCGATAGTGATGGCGCCGCCATCGAGCGTGCCTCTGCGCACGTTTGGGGGCTTTTTGCGGCGGCCGGCTATGGTTCACTTTCTCGACGACGAAGTGGTGATCAGCTACGTCTATCGGCACTGGTGGGTGCTGCTGCGGCGCGAGCTGGCTCCGTTGCTCGTGTTGCTGGGCTCACTGGCGCTATCGGGTGCGCTGGCGGCGTTTCTCCACACGCCGCTTTGGCTGGTACCGTTGGCCGGGGTGCTGGCGGCCCTCATTTATGGTGGTCTGGTGTACTTGAACTATGCCGACGACGTGTTCATTCTGACGACGGACCGGATCATCGATATCGACCGCTTCGTCTTCATTTTCTTTGAAGGGCGCAAGCAGGCGGACTATTCCAAAGTGCAGGACGTGCGGGTGACGGTGGATTCACTGCTGGGGCGCGTACTGAACTTTGGGGACATCGTCGTCGAGACCGCGGGACGCCTCCCAAACATCGAGATGTCCGACATTCCGAATCCCTTCCTGGTCCAGGATGCCATCTTTCAGCGCATCAACGCCGTGAAGGAGCGGGACGCGACGGCGGCGGCGAACCGGCAGCGGATGGAATATCGGCGACTGATGGCTGCCACGATGAACGAGCTGCTGATCATCGTGCCCAATCTACGGCAGCTGTCGTTGCCGGAGGCGAGCGAGGTGCTACAGGACGCGGGGTTGAGGATCATGATCGATTCGGAGCGCCGCATGCCTGGGGTGCCGCCAGGGGTGGTGGTGGCGCAGATGCCCGAGGCAGACGCTACTGTGCTGCGCGACAGCGAAGTGCGTGTGGTCCTGAGCGGCAGAGCCTGACGGGGGACCGGGGCGTGCGAGACGCCGGGGACAGGCACCGGGTTACTCGTCGTGCGTGTCAAAGACCAGATCAGCGAAGTCGCCGAGCCGGGCGTATACAATGTCATACCCCAACTGGCGGGTGAGGTGCTCTTTTTCGTCGCTGGTCAATTCGAGGCATATCGAGACGGCATCGACGAACTTGCGCGGTTCGCGCGGGATACTCTTCCCAGCCTCGATCTCACTGTAGGCGCCTGAGCTCACCGAATAACCGGCTTCCGCCAGACACTTGATGAGTGCAAGGGCGCTGAGTCGCAGGCGAGGTGATGGAGCGCCAGGGCGATGTGGTCTGACGCGCTCGTAATAGGACTCGCGGAACTGGCGCAACATTTCGCCAAAATGCCGAGCGCCGGCTGAGCCACGCCGGCGCTGCGACTCGGGGGGCCCGCTGCCTTCACGATTCTCAGCCATCCGGTGCCTTCCTGTGTCCACATGCTTCCCGTTACTGGACTCGACCGGCAAGGAGTGAGATCCAGCAACCGGACTGGACGCCACGAGCGCCTTGTGTTATCATGTTTTCGGAATTCGGGGAGAGTTTCTTTTGGAAATGCGCAAGCGCGGCTCTCCATAGACCAAGTGCCGGCAGAGGCCGTGCCACGGCGCGCGTGGCGGCAGGTACCGGCGGGCCGACTGATCGCTGATCTGGCTTGAGGGAAAGCGCAGCGGAGGCAACGAGGGCGGACCACCAGGGCCAGTCGTTTGGCCCCGCCTGCGCGGCGGAGAGGAGAGCGTACCGTGATCCGTGCGCCTCAGCAACTCGAAGCGTCGGACCCCGAGGCGAAGGCAATGGTGTGGGAGCCGGCACGAGCGAGCGAACCGAGCACGTCGGAGCGCCGAGGCAGTGGCTCGCTGGGCAGGCATGCGCCAGCCGGTCAGTCGGGCCACCCCCCTTGACGGTCGGTGCGCCCCCGCGGGTGGAGCCGCATGCCACAAGCACTCTCATCAAAGCGGGCATGGCTCTCCCCCAAATCCGAAATTCTGTTCAATAGTATCGCTGAGTTGCTCCTAGCTGTCAAGGGTCTGGATGTTGTGGTTTGGCGCAGGGCGGACGTGGGTGCCGGCGCGAGCGGGAGTCCGAGATCGGTTGAAGTGGACGCGCAGGCGAGACCGGGAATGATCCACATCGTCATGGCGGAGGTGGACTGGTAGTCGCAAGCTGGGCGCGGCACCGTTGGGGTGGACGATTGGTGCGACGGCCAGAGGTGATGCTTCCTGCACGAGAGTCAACCGCGGCGCAGGAGCGGGAGGTTACGCGAGCGATGGACGCGATGCCCTCTGTATGTGTGGAGGCCGGCGCGGGGCGCGGAGCCAGTGACAACCTGGGTATGCAGCACGCCTACTTCGCGTTCGTGCTCCATTCCGCGGCCCCCGTTGAAGCGCTGCAGCGGCTGAACGAGCGCACGGCGCTGCTCACGCGCCTCGAGGGTGCGACGCCCGATTTGCCAGGGACCGGTCGCGCCTTGGAGCTGCGATACGTGGTATGGCCCGCCAGTGCGCAGACAGACTGGCACGAGCGAGTCGAGTGCACGTTGCTGGGGCGAGTCTCGGCGTGGGGCTGCACGCGCAGCCAGCTCCGCGACCGCGCGAAGGCGTATGCCGCCAACCTGGCGAGCGTACTGGCGCATGTGTTGAGCGGGTACGCATTCCAGCCCATCACGGACCAGAAGAGGCTGGCGAGCGTGCGGATGCCATTCGCGGTGGCCGACACAGGTGAGGTGCGGCGGCGCACACCAGCATCGGCCGGCGAGCGCCTGCTGCCATTGCCGTTTCTGGGGCTGCCGGATGCCGAGGCTGTGGTGGACATGATGGCACGGCAGGCTGCGCCAACCATGCTGGCGATTTGCGTGGAGCCGACGGTGGTGAAGACCGATGGCCCGCGGACGTCGGAAGGGGACGCGGCGCAGACGGAGCCGGATGCGGCCGTGGGTGCGGTACGGCGGCGTGAGGCGCCAGGAAACCTCTGGAGTGTGGAGGCGCTGACACGCGTATACGATGATGTCACGGACAAGCAGCGGCAGGTGCGGCGCCTCGTGGCACTGGAGCAGCGCGCGTTCCGGCTGCGGGTGCAGCTTGCGAGCGCGGATGCGATCGGCGACGCGCTCGTCGCGACGCTAATCGGTGAGGTGGGAGGTCCTGGCCGTCACACGGCGCAGGCGGCCTGGCAGGAGCCGACGCAGCTCACAGCGGGGGGCGCGGAGTGGGCGCGGCCACGCTCGGCGCGCACGCGCCGCGACGCACGTACAGAGGCTGATGTGGCGCTGGAGAATTTGCGGACGCTCGGTTTCGCGCCCTGGGGAGTGGGGGCAACACAGGGCATGGGGTGTGGTGGGCTATTTCTGGCTGATCTGGGTGAGGCGGCGCGGCTGTTCGCACTGCCGGGACCCGCGCCATGGCTGCCGGGACGCGGACATGCGCTGTCACTGCCGTTCCTCGGCGGTGCAGGCGAGGGCTTGCGGCTCGGTCTCAATCCTGTGCGTGGTCTGGCACGGCCGGTGGTCCTGCCCAGCGGGAGCCGAGCACAGCATCTCTGGGTGCTGGGAAAGACAGGCACCGGGAAAAGCACGCTGCTCGAATCCATGATCTTGCAGGATGTAGAGGCGGGGCGCGGGGTGATCGTCATAGACCCACACGGGGATCTCATTCAGGAGATCCTGGGGAAGATTCCCGCAAAGCGCGCAAAAGACGTCATCGTGTTCGATCCCGCGGACACCGACTTCCCGGTGGGCATCAATCCACTGGAGGCCAGCACGGAGGCCGAGAAGGCGCTGGTGGTGAGCTCGTTCCTGGGGTTGCTGAAGAAACTGTATGATCCGCACGAGCAGGGGATCGTGGGGCCGCGGTTCGAGCACGGCGTGCGCAACGGCATGCTGACGGTGATGAGTCGGCCGGGCGGAACGCTGGTGGAGTTCGTGCGCGTGTTGACGGATGATCGCTACCGCAATTCGCTGCTGCCACACGTGACCGATCCGGTGGTCCGCCGCTACTGGACGGACCAGATCGCGCACACCAACGATTATCATCGCAGCGAGGTGCTGGACTATACAGTAAGTAAATTTGGGCGCTGGGTAACTGATCCGACGATTCGGCGCATTGTGGGCCAGTCGAAGAGCAGCTTTTCGTTCCGTGAGGCGATGGACACCGGCAAGATCGTGCTGCTGAGCCTGGCAAAAGGGCTGGTTGGTGGGGACGACGCGAACTTCCTGGGGTTGATCTTGTTGCCGAAGATTTTGCAAGCGGCGCTCTCGCGGGTGGCGCTGCCGGACCGGGAGCGACGCGATGTGTCGCTGTACATCGACGAGTTTCAGAACTATGCGACGGACGCCCTGGCGCTGATGCTGGCGGAAGCGCGCAAGTACCATGTGTCGCTCGTGCTCGCCAACCAGCACATCGAGCAGTTGTCGCCAGACATTCGCAACGCGGTCATCGGTAATGTGGGGAGCGTGGTAGCGTTCCGGCTGGGGCTCAAGGATGCGCTGGCCATGGAAGAGATTCTGGCGCCCTCCCCGGTCACCGCTCAGCACCTCACCAATTTGCCGAACTTCAACGCGTACGCACGGCTGCTGGTGCACGGGCAGCCCAGCCCAACGTTCACGCTGGCGACGGAGCGTGTGGCGCGGAATTGGAACGAGGCACGGGCAACACGCACGCGCGCCCTCTCGCGCAAGGCGTACGGGCGCCCACGGCAAGACGTGGACGCGGAGATGAATCAACGCGCGCAGCTCGAAACGGTGGATCAGGCACAGGCCAAGGTGTTCGATCTGTCGGCGATGATCCGGTAAGGTGTCGGTCGCGCCGGAACGCGGACCGCGGCCTCGTCAGTTAGCGGCGATCGCGATCCGGAGGGTACGGTCCTGGCGGCGTGGGCTGCGGGCCTCCGGCCCATTGGCCGCTCGATGCCGAGGGGGCGTCGGGCGACTGATTGTCCCGCGCTGTCCACGACGGGGCCGCGGGCCGGGTGGCGCCAGATGGCGGCGCAGCCGCCCACCCGGACGGAGGAGGAGCCGCCTGCGATTGGGGTGGTTGGCCGCGATCCTGCCAGGGACC
>CAYQFU010000011.1:27265-45209 GCA_964416775.1 uncultured Ktedonobacterales bacterium | reverse complement strand
CACCAGGCGCGGCGGCACGCGGCCGGCTGGAATAGCCGATTGCCGGGGCCGCGATCGTTTCCGGCCGGCTGGCACGGGCACGCCACCAGACGGCGAGCGCGAAGGCCAGCATCGTGGCAAAGTCGACGAGGCCGACGGCGACGCGGTCGAGGTAGCCGACGCTCTGAAGGCCAATGAACTGTGAGAGTGTGGCGGCGATGCTGAGATAGCTGAAGGTCAGCACAGGCCAGCGCCAGACACCGGAGCGCCGGTCATGCATGGAGGCGAACTCCCAGATGAGGATGAAGACGAAGGGCTCGAGGTAATAGTAGGGCCAATTGTTCTTAGAGAGCATGGGTACCGCGAGAGCAGCGATGGCAAGAATGGCCCAGGCCTCGCGGCTGTAGGCGGATATGCGCAGGCGGTTTACCGCGAGCAGGGCGACAATGATGACGAAGACGACCACGGTGTACATGTCGAGGCGGCGCGCGACGTGGTCGATGGTGTAGCGCAAGTGAGACGCGGCGGCGGTGCCATCATACCTGAGAATGGACCAGATGGAGTTGCCGCCAATCTCCGAGGTGCCGCGCCAGGACACGAGCGAATAGGTGGTGTCGGCGCGGTCGAAGAGGAAAAATGGAGCGAAACCCACGCCGGCCACGAGCGCGGCCAAGCCGCCGAAACGAATGAGCGCACGCCATTCGCGACCGGCGAGTAGCAGAACGCCGAAAGCGACCAACGGGACGATCGCCGTGGTGCGGGAGAGGACGGCGAGGCCAGCGAGTACACCCGCGACGCCCTCACGGCGCGCCTGGAAGGCCACGATGGCGCCGACGAGCAGAGCGAGCATGAGGGGCTGCTCGAGGTGATACCACGTGATGAATGTCTGCCACGTAAGGGGCGAGAAGATGATGAGGAGGTAGGCGAGGAATCGCTGGGTCTCGGGGATAGCCGGAAATAACTGGCGCAGCGCCCTGATGGTGGCGTAGCCCAGCGCCAGGACGAAGAGCATGAAGGGGATCGAGACGAAGCTGATGAGGGCGCCGAGGTTGGCGTCGATGCCAGTGGCGTGTGCCACAGCTAGCAGAGGGGCCATCAGGAAGATGCTGATGGGAGGATTGTAGTTGGGGTAGCCGAGCGGGTAGGTGCCGAAGGCCCGTACGGCGTAGATCATCCAGGGATGGCCGTGGAGGATCTCGTTGGCGGCGGGAAAGAAGAAGGTGGTGAGATCGCTATCCTGCGGCGACACGACGGCACGCGTGCCGCGTACGATGGCGGCGGCTCCAAGCAGGAGCGCGAACAGACTCACGCCAACGTAGGTGCCGCGGGGGATGGTGATGGGTGTTTGCCCGCCCGCATCGGTGGGGACGCGTGAGGCGGGCGAAGCGGAAGCGGCAGGTCGCATGCTGGTCTCTCTTCCCGGCGGGCGCCTGGCGTCAAGTGCCAAGGTGGATGGTGCGTGGGCGCAGGATCAAAGCTATCCAGTGGCATCTTGAAGAACGTATGAGCGTGTGCGATGGACACGCCGGCTCACGCGCGCCTTCGCGAGTGTAACACATTACATACGGCGCGACCACGGGGTGGGACCAGCAAGCGGTAGGCGCACGCAGTGCGCACGAACGGATCACAGCCGGCGCGTAGGGGTGTCCGGCAAAGCGAGCCAGCTAGCGTGGGTGGCGGTTACGTCGGTGGACGGAGTAACGTCGGTGCCGGCGGATTGGGCAAGCACGCGGAAGATGACGTCGGCTACCGCCTCAGCTTCGCTGGGCCCTTCCCCTTCCACAGGCGGATCGCCCGCGCGCATGAGGCGACAGACATGGCGCAGCCCACTGCCTAGCGCGATGGGATCGGTCTCACGCGTTGCGACACGATAGCCGCGTGCTCGCAGCCACATTTTCAGCTTGCCCACGGACGGAATCCAGACACACTCGTGCACAGGGACGCGCGCCATGGGCCATTGGCCGGAGGGATCCATCACGCCCAACAGGCCGGCGGAGGGCGCCATCGCCGCCACGAGCCAGAGGCCCGCCTGCGACTCGCCGATATACTCGCCGCCAAGGACCGCGCACCAGTCACCGGGCTGCGGATCCCAGGGCAGGCCGGCCTGCCGCAGGCGGCGCGCGGTCGCTGGGGTGACGACGTCCTCGCGCATGGTCATTGTGCTCCCCTCTGCGGCCGGACATACGATCCGATAGTACAGCGCGGCGTCCTTTAACGTCCTCTAGCCACGATACCAGAAAGAGGCGTGGGGCGCAACGTCGCCGGCAACCTGGCAGGACCATCGCGGAGAGTGGAGCGCAGGCGAGTCGAAAGCGGCGTGGAATGGGACATGTGTCACTGGTTTGCTTAGTGTGAGGGAGGTATGCTGAGACTTAGGCGAGCGACAACCAGGAGGAACCAGGGCAATGGCCGAGACTCAGTCAGACTCCCACGGTGGAGACGCGGCAGCGGAGCCGCGCTCCGCGGGAGCGCCAGCGACGGCTCGGAGGCGCGGGTGGCCGACCACCACGCGCCTGCTGCTGGCGCGGACAGCGCTGGGACTGCTGTTCGTGGTGGGGGCGGTCACCTCGTTGGTGCCTGGCGGGCGCGCAATGGCGCGGGGGGCGCTCGTGCTTTGGCCCGTGCTCACGGCGTCCCAACCGGCTCCGTACGTGGCGGTGAGCGAGGGCGTGCGCCACACGCAGCTCACGATCAGCTCGGCCAGCGGTCCAGTGTATCTCGATGTCTACGCGCCGATGACGCCCGTGCCGCCGGTGCCGGGGGCGCGAGGCGGATTGTTGTTCATTCCTGGCGTCGGGGACAACCGGACCGTGCCGCAGCTCGTCAACCTCTCCGAATCACTGGCGCGCAGCGGCGAGGTGATCATGGAGATGACGACGCCCACGTTGATCGCGTACAGTCTCGCTCCAGCCGATAGCGATGCGGTGGTACAGGCGTTCGAGCGACTGGCGCACTGGCCGGGCGTGGGCGCCGAGCGCGTGGGCATTGTCGGGTTCAGTGGCGGAGGGCCGCTGGCGTGTCTGGCCGCGGTGGACCCGCGCATCCGTGATCAGGTGGCGTTCATCGTGTCGTTCGGCGGGTATTACAACGTGGGCGATGTGCTGGGTGACTTTGGACGTCGGGCGCTGCTGGTAGACGGACGCCGGCAGCCATGGGCGCCGACGGCGGTGCCGCTCGAAGTGCTGGCAAACGTTCTGGCAACGAGGCTGCCCGAGCCGGATGCAACGGAGCTGCAGGGCGCATTCGCGTTCGACAATCCACTTCCGCTCACGCCCGCGCAGGTGGCGCAACTCACTCCGGAGGGCCAGGCGGCCTACCATCTGCTCGCCGGCGACGAGCCAGGGCAGGAGAACGCCAATATCGCGACGCTGGAACCGGTGGCGGGGGACCTGCTGAACGCGCTGTCGCCGAGCAGTGTGGTCGGCCAGATCCGCGCGCCGGTGTATCTGCTGCACGACCGAGGCGATACGTCGCTGCCGTTCACCGAGGCTCGGGACTTCGCGGCGGAACTGGCGCGTTTGCACCACCGATACGACTACGTCGAGCTGACGATCTTCGACCACACGCAGGTTCGAACGGGGCTGCCATTGGGAGAGGTGATCGTAGATGGCAGTCAGCTTGGCAGGCTGCTGTACGACGTTCTGCGGGTCGGCTCGTAGTGTCTGGCGTTGCGGCTGGGTCGGGCGAGGGACCCAGGAAGGAGCGTGAGCATGCTGATTCTGTCGCTGGTGTGGCTAACCGGAGGGGTTGTGGTGGGGGTGCTAGGCCTCGCGGCGGGGCTGCGGCCCGCGAGGCCTGGGTATGATGGACCCTTGCAGGCGTGGGGCCTGGTTGGGCTGGGAGGCGTGGCAGGGCTCGCGGGGGGATGGATGGGCACGCTCGTGTTTGGCACGGTCTTTGGAAGCCCAACGGCCTGCTGGGTAGCGGTGCTGGCGGTGGTGATGGTGCCGTGGGCGGTAGGGGGTGGCGTGAAACCGCAAGGACATGCGGGCAGCGATGGTGAACGGCCGATAGACCTACAGTTGGAGAGTTGAGCAGCATGTCTGGAAGTCTGGCGCACGGCATGGAGGACCGCTGCTCGCTCGTGCGCCAGGCGCTTGTTGCGCGAATAGCGGTGTGATAGCCTCAGGATGCGCGGGAGGGCAGCTCCGCCTGGTAGACGCGCCGTGGGCGAGCGGGGACGAGCGCGCAGGGGTACACGATGCGACCGATGGACCGGCATAGGATGTGTGTCGTGCGAGGCGCCGGCCGGGCGCGTGGCGGATGAACACGCAGGACGTGATGCTGCGCATCCTGGCGCAGCGCCAGCGGCGGTTTCCGTCCACTGTGCCGGGGCTGAATTCAACTGGGGTGGCGCCATGCCGGCTGGACGGACGGCGGCTGAGGGTGGCGTTCGCGCGGGCGGCACCAGGTCGCGCGCGGGAACTCGTCGCGCGTGTGCTGGCATACTGCGCCGCGCGGAGCTATGGGCTGCAATGGAGCGTCATGCCAGCGCGCGAGGGGGAGCAGGAGCTGGCGCCAGCGCTGCTGGCGCAAGGTGTGCGCCAGGACGAGGGGCAGCGTCTGATGGCCCGCGGCGGACGGCTGGCCGCGGCGAGCAACCCGCAGGTGCGGGTGACGCCTATCACCTCATGGCAGAGCATGGTGGAGTACGAGACGGGGAGTCGCCGGGCCTTCTTCGACGACCCACACCCGCTCTCGGCCGTCGTGGAGCGGCGTGCACAGGAGCGCATGCTGGAGCAGGGGCGAGGGTGGTGCCGCTATTTCGCGGCTGAGCTGAATGGCGTTCCCGTGGGCGGATGCTACTACACGCAGTACGAGGATGTGCCGACGATCATGGGGGTCTACACGATTCCAGCGGCGCAGCGGCACGGGGTGGCGACCACGCTGCTGACGACGATCGTTGATGAGCTGGTCGCGCAGGGGAACGATACTTACTGCCTGTACGTGCGGCATGGCAACCCGGCCGAGAATCTGTATCGCACGCTCGGGTTTGTGCCACTGCTCGACGAGTACACTTTCGTGGGCGATCCCGACTGAGGCCGACGCCGCGCGGGGTCAGGGCAGGCCGGCCGCTTCGGCGAGAGCGGCGAGCACCGGCGCGGCGTCGTCCGGTGAACCGGCGGGCATGCTGAGCAGCGGTTGATCCACCCCCAGGCGCATCCACTGGTCCGCGCGGCTCACGACTTCTGACGGAGTGCCGACGATGGTGGTGGCATCTAGCAATCGGTCGCTGACGGCGGAGGCAGCGGCAGTGGGTCCGTGCGACCAGGCGACCTTGATGGCGGCTACATCCTCGGCGAAGCCATGGGCAGCGAGCATGTTTGCATAGAAGGTGCCCATGTGGCCAACGTAGAATGCCACAGCCGCGGCGGCCTGGCGGCGCGCGGCGGAGCGGTGACCAGGATCGAGGAAGACGGCGCCCGTGATGTAGGGAGCGATGGCGACCGAGCCGGGCGGGCGGCCCGCGGCGGAAGAGCCGGCATCAAGCGCGGCGCGGAGAGCCGGAACGTCGCGGTTGGGCCAGTAGATGGGCAGGATGCCGTCGGCAATCTCGCCCGCGAGGGCGATGTTCTTTGGGCCAAGCGAGGCCAGGTAGATGGGGATGTGGGAGCGGATGGGACGGAAGCGCAACTTGAAGCCGCGGTCGAGATCAAACAGGTCGCCATGAAAGTGCAGCGGCTCACGTCGCAGGATCATCGTGATGATCTCGACATATTCGCGCGTGCGCCGGAGGGGCTGCGAAAACCGGGCGCCGTGCCAGTGCTCGACGACCAGCGGTCCGGAGCTGCCGAGGCCGAGGAGCATGCGGCCGTTGGAGCGTGCGTCGAGGGTGGCGGCGGCTGTGGCAATGACCGCGGGGGAGCGAGAGTAGATGCTGGCGATGCCGGCGCCAATCTTGATACGGGTGGTGGCGCGGACGAGGTCGGCCAGAGACGTGAACAGCTCGTAGCCCCAAATTTCGCCGATCCAGACGGAGTCGAAGCCGAGCTGGTCGGCCAGACGCACTTTGGCCACAACGTGGTCCCACGCGGACGGATGGTTGGGGTTGTCCGCGATGAGGCCGAGCGGACGCCTGCCAGACGCCGGTGTGGGGCCGGCTGGACTATGCGCGCCTGTGGGAGCATCTCCATTGCTGATCACACCGCACCTCCTTCGCGGGTGGGTCGTGGGGCAAGACACATGGGTGACCGGGCCGGAGTGTGAGGCAAACTGGTCGGCGCTGCAGGTCGCACCCAGACGCTCGTTGGCGCGAGTGACGGGTGCGAACCGGGCGAGGACGCCGTTCACTGGCTTTGCCCATGTGGCCGCGAGTGAAGCGAATGCCACGGCCCGGAGGCAAAGGCGACAGGTTGGCCTTGGGTTGCGCTACGAAATGTTGTCAATCAGCCAGAGACTGCCATACTGGGTGAGGACCACGTTATCGATGAGGGGGGTGGCAGGAGTGCCACCGCGGAGCACCGTGACCGTGCACGTAGCATGGCCGCTGCCGTCCTGAGAGATAGGACCAATCTGGACCGAGGACACCCGTCCGTTCCGCGCGTCGTCGGCCTTGAGGTTCTGCGCGTAACTGGTCTCTGAAGACTGGTCTCTGTTGCTTGCGGCAGTGTACTGCCAGGCCTGGTAGTAGTCTTGAGCCTGGAGCGCGGTATAGTATCCGGAAATGGTGGCCTGGGGAGTCGAACGGTCCATGGGCGCGTACGAGCGCAGGACGCCCAGCGCGACCGCGGCCACGACGAGCACGGCGATGGCGACTGCCGCGCCCCAGACGGCGGGACGGGAGGGATCGAGCCAACGGCGCTTGTCCTCACCCTCCAACTCGCTGGCAGGCGGTGAGGGCAGCTGCGCATGGCTGGGAAGTCGACGCGATGAGGGGATACGGACGGGTGTGGGCGCGGCGGAGTGTGCTGGTGTGCTCGGCGCGCCGGTGAGGGATGCGGCGAGCAATTCACCCGATCCGGGACGGGAGGGCCGCTGCGATGGCGTGGAAGCGCTGAGGGCGCCGCGATTGTGCGGGGGTGCGTGTACGCCTGTGCCTGATGGGAGTGTACCCGAGGAGGCTGCGAGAGCGGCTTCGAGCACTCGCTTGAGATCGCTCACCGACTGGAAACGGTCCTGCGGCCGGATGGCGAGCGCGCGTAAGATGGCCGTGTCGGTAGAGGGGCTCACGGTGGGATTCAGCTCGCTGGGTCGCCGGAGCCTGGCATCGAGGGCAACGCGCTCGACGGCGGTGGGCGGAATGTGAGCCGTGAGGAGCTGGTAGAGGGTGGCGCCCATGCCGTAGACGTCCGACCACGGGCCAGCCTGGCCGGCGGCGGCGTATTGCTCGGGCGGGGCGTACCCTTCGGTGCCCGCTTTGCGGACAAATGTGGCCGTGGCGTTGGTGCCAGGCGCGTGCTCTTTGGCGATGCCCAGGTCGACGAGGACGGGATGGCCGGCGGCGGTGACGATGATATTGGAAGGCTTGACGTCGCGGTGAATGATAGGGGGCGTGCGCGTGTGCAGGTAGTGCAGCGCGTCACAGATCGGCAGCAGCCACGAGAGGACCTGTTGCTCTGGAAGAGCTCGCCCGCCCGCGCGCTCGAGCTTTTGCTCCAGGTTCTCGCCGTCCACGAAGTTCATGACGAGGTACAGGCGGCCATTCCATTGGAAGTACTCGATGACCTTCGGGATATTGCGGTGGTCCAGTTGTTTGAGCCAGGCCCCTTCGCGCGCAAACTGCTTGCGGGCGCTATCGGACTGGTCCCACTGCTCCTTGAGGGCGTAGACATTGTGGCGACCATAGAGGACGTCAGTGACCTGATAGACGGTGCCAAGGCCACCCCGGCCCACAGGCCCAACGACGCGATAGTGTCCGTTGACCACCGTGCCCAGTGGAAGTTGATACGGCTCAGCCTGACTCACCCAGCGCTCCTCGCATTGGGCCACAATACAGCGCTACGTCGTCATCAGGGGTCGAGTTGCGCGCTCCGCTGCGCCAGCCCTGACCCGCCGTGGGTTCAGTATACAGGGGTGGCAACGGGCCGTCAACGGCAGGGGGCCGTGTCGCGGCATTTGGTGGGGACTGTTGGCGGTGCTGATCAGCGTTTGTAGAGAGTGGCGAGCGCAGCATCAGTCTGTTTCGGACCGCGGCGGCTCGTGTGCGCTGGATAGTGCGGAGAGGCGAATACGAAAGCGAGCGCGCGAGAGAGCGCGCGCCAGCCGAGGAATAGCCCACCGGCCGCTGCTGAGGACGCGAGTGGAGGCGCGCTTGCCACGCGGCGAGCCGGCGTGCTACCATTGCGGCGCGGGACCGGGTCTGGGCGTTCAGGTGCCGGCCGTAGGAGATTACGCATGGCATCAGACGCTGCCACTTCAGCGCCGGGCGGCTCGCCCGTGGCGCCGCGACTGGCCGCGGCGGTGGTGTTGGCCCGCGGCCGTGAAGCCGGAGGCATCGAGGTATTCATGGTGCGCCGGCATGTGCGCAGCGACTTCGCGCCAGATGTGTACGTGTTTCCCGGAGGCTCCGTGAAGGCGGCGGATGTGGAGGCCGAGGCGACGCCAGGCTTGTGCGTACCGGCGGAGAGCGGTGCCACGCGACTGGGAACGGGGCTGCGTGCGGCGGCGCTGCGTGAGCTTTTCGAGGAAGCCGGAGTGCTGCTGGCGTACCGGCATGACGCGCCGTTGCGGATCGCAGCCGATGCCCAACCGCGATTCACGGAGTATCGGTCGGCGCTGTGCGCGGGGCAGGCGAGGCTGAGCAGCCTCGCGGCGCGCGAGGGGTTGCGGCTGGCGACGGATGGGCTGGTGTACTGGGCGCATTGGATCACGCCGGAAGTCATGCCGAAGCGCTTCGATACATACTTCTTTCTTGCCGAGGCGCCGGACGGCCAGGTGGCGCGGCACGACGCGATCGAGGTGACGGACAGCGAGTGGGTGTCCCCGGAAGAGGCCCTGGCCGGACACGCTCGTGGAACATTTCCGCTGGTGTTCGCCACGGTGCGGCAACTGCGCGAGCTCGTGGGGCTGCGGGATGTGGCGGAGGCGCGCGCGCGCTTCGCAGGGCATACACCGCGCACGATCATGCCGGAGGCGACGCGCGCGCCGGACGGAAGCATCGTGGTGCACATACCGGGCACGGATGACAAGCCGGAGCGGCTGCGGGAGTAAGCACGTATGGACCTTCCTGACGGCGTCCAGCGGGTACTGGCGCCCAACCCTTCGATCATGACTGGCCCAGGGACGAATTCGTACGTGGTGGCGGGATCGGGCGGGCCGTGCGTGGTCGTCGACCCGGGGCCGGACGATCGCGGCCATCTGGAGGCGCTGGTGCAGGCCGCGAGCGCGCATGGTGGCATCGAGCGTATCTTCGTCACACATGGCCACCCGGACCACGCCGCGGGCGCGGGGAGCTTGCGCGAGATGACGGGTGCACCGGTGCTCGCGTGGAGCCGCGAAGGCGTGCCAGTAGCCGATGACTTCCTGCGCGACGATGAAGTGGTGCGGGTTGGGGGACGGGCCATGCGTGTGTTGCACACCCCAGGGCACCGGTTCGACCATCTGTGCTTTCTGCTGGAGGACGCCGGGGCGCTGTTCGCGGGCGATCTGGTGGCGGGAGTGGGAACGGTGGTGATCGTGCCACCGGAGGGCGATCTCACGGATTACCTGGCGTCGCTGCACCGTCTGCTGGGTTTGGCGGAGCTGCGGAGTATCTTGCCAGGGCACGGACCAGCAGTCGCGGATGGGCCGGCGTTGCTCCGGGAGTACGTGGCGCACCGGTTGATGCGCGAGCAGCAGGTGCTGGAGGGGCTGGGCGCGGGACGAACGACCATCCCCGAGCTGGTGGCGAGCATTTATGCCGACGTGGATCCACAGCTGCATGCCTGGGCGGGGCGGTCGGTGGCGGCGCACCTGTTGAAGCTGGAGCGCGAAGGGCGCGTGGCGCGGCCGGCGGGCGCGCCAGAGGAAGGCCCATGGCGACTGGTTGCGCGGGCCGAGCCGTGAGCCGCCGCCGGGGCGGGCGGCGACTCATGCTCGGTCCGCGAGCCGGTGCGTAGAACCGTTATGGCTCTAGCCGGTGCAGGTCGCGTGGGAAGGTTGCGGCGAGCTTGATGCTGGGCGCGCCAGTGAGCTGCATCAACAGCCGCTCAAGACCCATGCCGAAGCCGCCGTGGGGCGGCATGCCGTAGCGGAAGGCATCGAGATACGCGGCGAAGGGCTCGGTGGGCAGGTGCGCCGCCGCCAGCGCCGCAAGGTAGTCCTCGTAGCGATGCAGGCGCTGGCCGCCCGTGACCATCTCCGCACCGCGGAACAACAGGTCAAACGAGTTGGAGAATTCGGGTCGCTCGGGGTCGGGGTGGGTGTAGAACGGCCGCTTGGACATGGGGTAGCCGGTAACGTAGAGGAAGTCGCTGGCGTGCTCTTGCCGGGCCCATGCGCCCAGCCAGCGCTCGTCCTGCGGGGAGAGGTCCGGCTCGCCGCGCACGTCCAGGCCGTGGCGCTGGTAGATCAGCTCCTGTGCGGCGGCGAAGTGGATGTGAGGGATGGTCGGGGGGACCAGCGGCAGCTGGACGCGCAGCAGGTCCAGCTCGGTCCGGTAACGCTCACGCAGGGCATCCAGCATCTCGGCGATAAGGTCACGCAACAAGGCCATGACCGTGAAGTGGCTCTCGATGAAGCCGAACTCGACGTCGAGGCTGGTGTATTCGTTGAGGTGGCGCGTGGTGTCGTGTGGCTCGGCGCGGAACACAGGTCCGACTTCGAAGACGCGCTCGAAGACGCCGACCATGATCTGCTTGTAAAACTGCGGACTTTGCGACAGGAACGCAGGACGCCCGAAGTAGTCGAGCTGGAAGACGTTGGCGCCGCTTTCGGTGGCCGCGGCGACGATGTGCGGCGTCTGGATCTCGGTGAAGCCGCGGGCGGACAGGGAGGCGCGGAAGCCCTCCATCAGGCCGGCGCTCAGCCGAAGCATGGCGCGCCGGGTCGGATGCCGATTGACCACGACGGCGTGGTCGAGCTGAGTGACCAGATTGGCCTTGATCTCGCGTTTGTGAATGGGCACCGGCGGCACGGCGTGGACGGGCACGAGCACGATGATGGCCGGCTCGCGCAGCTCGATGCCGCCAGGTGCCTGTGGGGCGGGGGTGGCGCTGCCCTCGACCTCTATGATGGATTCCAGCCCGGCTGAGGACGATGTAAGGGGTATGAGCGCGTCCTCGCCTTCGACAACGGCCTGGATGAGGCCGGAGCCGTCGCGAATGACGACGAACGTGACGCCGCCCAGGCGGCGCTGGGAGTGAAGCCAGCCGGCGACACGGACGCGCTGGCCCGCTTTGGCGCCGACCTCGGCCGCAGGTATGCGTTCCATGAGAATGCTCCTGAGCTGTTCGCAACGCGGAGCTTGCCTGCGTGAGAGTTGGGAAGCGCGCCCGGGCAAGCTCGCGAACGGTCAGGCGCCTTCCCAGAGGTCGAAGTCGTCGTCGTCGTCGTCCATTGGGACCCTTCTTTCCAGTGGCGGCAACAGGACACAAAAAAGCCCTCGTCCATTGGAGGACGAGGGCACGAAGCCGCATCGTGGTGCCACCACCATTCGCTCCGCCTGCGGTTCCCACAGGCGAACGCGGGAAACGCAAGGCAGAGCCTCAGCCGGTTCGTCACCACAGAGTGATGGGGGACAAACCGTCGCGCGGTAACGGGCGCGTCCCGAAGGCAGCTACTGCGCGAGGTGGGTTCGCTGCCTGGCTCTGGGGTGTCATTCGCGCAGGGGCCGCGGCGATGCTCGCAGCAAATGCATCGCTCTCTGGGCGCTGCCGTCCCGCCGAACATCTCCCCGTCACAGCCGGTCGTCGTTCGACTGGAGAAATTATAGCACACGGGAGCCGTCCGCAGCCCTGGAATAGCTGCGTAACTCAGCGACCGCCGAAGAAGGCGGCCTGGAGGGCCGGGAGATTGGCGTGCACGTCGGCGAAGACGGCGATGCGTCGTGGCATGGGCAGTCATCCAGCGATGCCGCGGCGGGCACCCGAGCAAGGAGACAGAACGAGAAGCCTACTTTGAGAACAGCGTGAATGGTCCCAGGTGAATGGGCAGGGGCAGGGATTGGTGGAGCACCGCGGGGCCGGCCAGATCGGCGGCGACGACGAAAGCGAGGACCAGGATGATGAAGAGACCGATGCGGCGCAGCCGGCGGACATAGCGCCATCGCTGGCGAGCGACGCGCCGGCTGGCGACCAGATTGCGGGCGACGGCATAGGTGGCGGGGTCGGGCCGCGGTGGCGGCGCAGGCGGCGCGGTGCGGCGCTTGGAGACGGATTGGCCAGTACTGATGGCCTCTAGCTCGGCAGTGGAAGTTTGCAGCAGGGTGTCGAGGTCCTGAAACAATGGGCGCGTGCTGGCGCTGGCCGTGCGGACGCGCGCTGGCGGGACGTCCAGCGCCGGACCGGAGGCCGCGAATACGTCCGGCTCGGAGTCCGATGTGCTCGGTTGGGACTGAGCGGGAGCAGGGCTGGGGCCGGCCGTCATGGAAGATGGCAGAGGAACGAACTCGACGATATGCCAGCGTGGAGCGTCGTCACCGGCCAGATCTTCCCCTCGAGGCGTCTTCTCATCCATACGCAGCCTATCCTCGCGGCCTGTATTGTGGCATGTCGCCCACTGCGTGCGCCTTTCGAGCGCATTGTAGACCAGCGCGACTCATCCGGCAAGGTATTGCCAGATATTGGTGGCCACACCGATCACGAAGGCGCGGGTGAACCCGCTTCACACTTCGCACGGGGATTGGCACACGCGCCTGGCTACACGCGGCGACCGGAGCACGTCACGAGGGGGACGTGGCCACGGGCGGCTTGTCGCCGAGAATAACGTAGACCACCCAAAGCGGGGTCCGATCGCACTGGCGACGGCCGACCAGCCCCGCGGCCGCGAGCGGGATGGCGCTGTGGGAGTCTGGCAGGTCAATCGTTTGGATCGCGCCAGGTGAGGAGGGAAGGGGAGGATCCGTCCAGGACCGAGCGGAGCGGGAGATGGGGTGGCCGTAGACGAGCGACTGGAAGGCGACGAGGGGGCGCACGAGGAGATTGGCGGGCTGGAGTGTGGCGGCCTCTACTACGACGAGGCGGCCGCCAGGCCGGAGGACACGTGCGATTTCGCGAATGGCCGCGGGATCGTAGATGTACGGGGTGGGAAATGTGCTGACGACCGTATCGAACGAGGCGTCGGGGAATGGCAGGGCCTGGACGCGGGCCTGAATGACCTGGACGTCGCGGGCCAGCAGGTGGCGCCGGCGCAGCTCGGCGCGCGTGGCGGCAACCATCTGGGGGGAGGCGTCGACAGCGCGGCAGCGGAATCCGGCGGCGACGAGGTCGGCCAACAGCGTGCCGATGCCGCAGCCGATCTCGAGGACGTCGGAGCCAGTGATGCGGGGGAGGACGCGGCGCTGCCAGACGCGCCATTGACCGGCGAAGGGGATAGTGCTGGCGAGCCAGTAGAGGGTGCGGCTGTGGTAGAGCAGCTCAAAGGCGGCGCCAAGGAGGCGGCCGCGCAAGGGAGGGCTGGATGAGCCATGGGGTGATGCCACAGCCGCTCCTCTCGGTTGGCAGCGGGCGAAGAGACGGGGCACCGGTGAAGGTGCCCCGAAGATCGCGAAGAGATTAGTGGAACGGCGCGCTAGCGTGCGATCGCCACTTCCTCGCGGGAGAGGATCTCATCCACAATGCCGTAGTCGACCGCCATCTCAGCCGTCATGTAGAAGTTGCGGTCGGAGTCCTGCTTGATGCGGTCCATCGTCTGGCCAGTGTGCTTGACGAGGATGTCGTACAGGGCGGTGCGGATGCGGATGATCTCGCGAGCGGTGATCTCGATGTCGGTGGCCTGACCTTCGGCGCCGCCAAGGGGCTGGTGGATCAGGACGGTGGAGTGGGGAAGCGCGTAGCGCTTGCTCTTGGCGCCGGCGGCGAGGAGGACGGCGCCCATGCTCATGGCCATGCCCATGCAGACGGTGGCGACGTCGGGCTTGAGGTACTGCATGGTGTCATAGATGGCGAGGCCGGCGTAGACGCTGCCGCCCGGGCTGTTGATGTACATCCAGATATCTTTGGTCGCGTCCTCGCTCTGGAGGAAGAGGAGCTGGGCGACGACCAGATTGGCGACGTGATCGTCAATGGGGGTGCCGATGAAAATGATGCGCTCTTTGAGCAAGCGAGAATAGATATCCATTCCGCGCTCGCCGCGAGGCGTCTGCTCGATGACGTTGGGAACCAGCAGATCGCGCGGCGTTACATCGCGCGGTGTCACGATAGGGCTCGTGCCAGTCTGCCAGGTAAGGGAAGTGGGATCGAAGCGGTTGGACATTGACATGCTCCTTGATGCATGTGACGAGTTGTGGGTGTGGCGAGTCACGCTCCAGCGGGCGAGCTATCGGGCGAAGTGCGTCCGCGGCACGCGCTCATTGTACTGATACTACGCATATTCTACGTGGCAGTTACCAATGTATAGTATCACATCCGGCCGGGACGAGCACGGGCGGCGCAGGCGCCGCAGATGCGGGCCGCGGGCCTGCCGAGGCTGGTGGACCGGGAATGTCGCAATCGTCCGCGCGACGGCCAGGCGACGAGCGGGGGTCTAGAGGGCGACCAGCAGGCGACCAGCGGGCGTCGCCCGAACGCTCCTACGAAGGCGGGTGAACAGGTAGGCATGATGTCACTCCATGCCCGGGCCGCAGGGAGCGCCAGTCGGCATGTCGGCCGCGGGGCCGGTGCGCTCGGCAGCCGGTCCCGCGCTGGCATCGGCCGCGGGCTCGACGCGTGGTGATTGGCGGGTGCGGTAGGCGTCGAGAGGGCTGATCTGGCCGGCCGGGCGGGAAGATGTATCGGGAGGCTCCGCCTCGCCCAGATCGCGGGAGATGGCGCGCAAGAAGCGGCCGACGCGGCTCCAGCGATGGGGGAAAGAATCGGCCCAGAAACGCTCAGAGCCCTCTGTGCCGAACGCGACGACGACGTAATGGCGCTCGGCGAACTCATATTCGAGGCGGGTGAGCGGGAGGCGGACGACGGAGACCTGTCGAGCGATGACGCGTCGCTCGGACTCTGACGCGGAGGGTGTGGAGCGAGTGGAGGGCTTTGCAAAGGCGGAACTCACATAAGTGAGGGCCTGGGACCATACCGCGGGCGGCACCTGGGTCGGAGGCGTGGCCTGCGAGACATCGTCCACGCTGCCAGTCCAGATCGGCTCGCCTACGCCGCGAGCAAGCACATCCCGCGGCGCCCAGCTGGCCATGCGGTCCTCCAAGGGGAGCGTGTGGGTGCCGAGGCGCGTGTCGAAGCGGCGGATGACCTCGCCATGATGGACGACGCGCCCGCTGCCCTTGCAGGCGGGGCACTCCTGGGCGCCGGTGCCGCCACACGTGGCGCAGGGGCGCTGACCGTTGTCGCACTCACAAGCAATGGTGCCGTTCTCGCAGTCGGGGCATGGGATGGTGTCGTCCGTGCTGGAGGTCGGCGCCAGCCAATCGTGCGCAGGCGGCACGGGCAGATGCCAATCCTGTCGCAGGCGGTCGGCGAAATCGAGGACGCGCTCGCTGGCTCCCGCAGCCGACTGCTCCGCGCTGGCCTGCAAGTGGGGCATGCCCACGCGGGTACGCGAGACCCTGCCACGGCCGCGGCAGCGGGGGCAGGTGAGTCGCGCGCGACCGCGACAGCGAGGGCAGACATCGGAGCCACGGCCCTCGCAGGTACGACAGGTACGGCGGCCCGTGCCGGAGCATGCGTCGCAGGCGAGGACACTGCCCGTGCCAGGGAGTCGCTCGTGGCGCTCTCCAGCCTCAATCTCCGGGGTGAGCGGGAAGGAGTAGTCCCAGAGGGGGAGGATGGGCTGCTCCTGTGGGGGCATGTCCCCGCGATAGGGAGCGGTGCGCTCTTCGAGCATGCGGGTCTCGCCACGCTCGCGCACCTCGATGCGCCAGAGGGAGGCGTCTTCGAGGCGGTGGACGGCGAGACCGGCGGCAAGGTCGGGGTCAACCAGGAAATCTATGTCAGCCCAGCGGCGGGCAAGCGCGCGGGCGCGCTCTCCATCACCCAGCGCCACTCCGCTGCCAGGCGCGGGCACAGGCGCGGTGGCTTCCCAATGGGCTCCGGCGCGCTCGACCACTCGACGCACGCGGTCGCCGAGGTCGCCGACGCGCGCACGGAATTGGGCGATCGCTTCACGCGCCTGACGCTCGAGCTCATCAGCAGTGGGGGTGTCGTGTTCGGAGGGATCATGGCGCCCACCATTCCATTCGTTGCCCACGATAGGTCCTCCTTCACGGATTATCCTGGGGAAAGAGCTGCCAGGGCATCGGGAGAGGTGATGCCCCTTCACCGTGTTTACGCCGATTGTGCCTGCGCGGTTGCGCTGGGCGCGGAGATGGGGTGGGCGGCTCGGAGCCGGCGGAGCCGGCCGACGCTGGTGCTTCCGCCATGACACGCGGCTCGAAGAGTGAGGCGCGGACGACGGCGTGGCCGGTGGCGTTGGCGAGCGCTTCGGCGGCGGAGGCGCCGGCATGGCCCGCAAGAGACGGTATCATGTCACCCAGACGCGCGGCCAGCTCAGCGAGCGGCAGGCCAGCGTCGCCGGACGCGCGCAGCCACGACCCAATGGCATCACCGACTTGGGAGAGCCAGGCGGGCGTGGCGAGGCCGACGGCGTCCACCAGCACAGGCGGGTCGCTGTTCGTCCGCGCGGCAGCGTCCGCGAGATCCTCCATGACACGCGCCATTTCGGAGCGGGTGTAGATGTGGAGGGACGCGGCGCATTCGGCCCACGGCAGCAGGCCGCGCCGAGCGACTTCGTCCAGGATGGCGTCCAGGGGCAGCGCGGAGCGGCGCGCGGCGAAGTCGTCAAAGTGGGTGTGGAGTAGGTTCACGAGGGCCTGGGCGCTGACATGGTGGCGGAACCAGAGCCAGGGGAAGGCGGACTGCAGTCCCTCGAACTCAGGGCGGGCGGCATCTGGCGCGGCGACGATGAGATCCACATGGCCGGCGAGAGCGGCCAGCTTGCGGCGCTTGCGCTCGCGGTACGCCGGGCTCCAGAAGCCGGCCACTTCGACGTAGACGCGGCGAGAGCCGCGGGTGAGCGCGAAGTCGGGAATGAGGATGACGTCGGCGCAGAGGATTGGCTCTGGCTCGCGTTCCATGCGCCAACCATGAGTGGCGTCGGCGCGCTCCAGGGCGGCGAACTCGTCGTGGAGCGCGCGCTCGAGATCGCTATCGAATTGTATGGTGGAGAGGGCGGGGGCGGTCGCGGGCTCCGCGAGTGCGCCCACGGAGTCCGGCGCGGCGGGATCGAGGAGCGCAAGGAGCCGGTCGTCCAGCGTGAAGCGGAAACGGCGGCCACGCAACAGAATCTGGGCCTCGCCCTGGAGGGCGGAGGAGTTGGGAGAGTCGCGCTGAGGGGACGGCGAGCCTGGAGCGGAGGCGAGCGCGCGGCGACGTGCGCGCGATGCGCCCGCGCGCAGGGAAGGAACGAGGTTGTCGGCCAGGATCAGGCGGCAGAGCCGAGCCAGGCGGTCGCCATACTGGTTGGGCGGTCCGAAGGCCTCCTGCGCGCCGTAGAGGGTGAGGCAAAGGGGCAGTTGGGTCGCGTCCACGTCCGAGGGGCTGTCGGGCAACGGACGGTACTGGGCGGTGGTCTCGGCAACGCGGGGGAGCGCGCCATCCACAGGGCTGGTCTCGTCATACGCGAAGGCGACGTCGTAGTACACGCCGAGACGACGGGCGAGGAAGCAAATGCGCTTGAGGATGGTGCCCAGGCTCGTGCCGCGGGCGGCGGCAAGGTCTGGCGCAAGGAGCCACTCGACGGACGTGGACGCGGAGAGGACGGCCTCGACGGCGCGCCGGTTATAGAGCACGCTGAGGGCCGCGGGTGCGGGAGGCTGGGGAGCGGCGCGAGTCAGGAGGGCGTGCTCGGGCGCGTCGAGCGCGAGCAGGGCGTCGAGCGTGGGGCGGGC
>CAYQFU010000011.1:0-27165 GCA_964416775.1 uncultured Ktedonobacterales bacterium | reverse complement strand
ATCAGCTCGGCGGGACGGTCCTCGGGGAACGCGGCGCGCTCGCGGCCGAGCCAGTCCTCGTGCAGCGCGATGAGGGCGGCGATCTGGGCGTCGAGGTCGCCGGGGCGCAGCAGGAAGGGGACGAGGTAGGCTTCGCCGTGCCGCCGCACGACGGACTTCTTGACGTCAGCCATCGCCAGTCGCATCGTGCGCTACTCCTTCACTGGCCGGCCGCGGCGATCCGCGACGTGCTCTTCAGTAGTGTCGAGCGTGACCAGCTCGTAGAGGATGGCGCGGGCGGTCTTGGGGCGGAGGATGCGGCCGAGGCGCTGGACGTACTCGCGGCGGGTGGCGTTGCCGCTGACGATAACGGCGACGCGGCAATCGGGGATGTCGACACCTTCGTTGAGGACGCGGCCGGAGACGAGCTTGGTGTACTGGCCAGAGCGGAAGCGCTCGAGGATGGCGCGTCGCTCGTCGGTGGGCGTCAGGTGGGTGATGCTGGGCAGGCAGAAGCGGCGGCTCACGTCATGGACGAGGCTGTTGTATTCGCTGAAGATCAGAACGCGCTCGTCGCGATGGTGGGCGAAGAGGTCTTCGAGCAGGGTGAATTTGGCGGGGGCGTTGAGGGCCAGCGCGCGCGATTCACGCCAGGCGAGCATGGCGGCGCGGGCCTCGGGGTCGCGCGCGCTGGCCCAAAGGACTTTGCGTTGGAAGTCCTGGGGGGACTGGATGCTGAGGCGGCGACGGCGGACGAAGTCGCGATAGGCGTGGCGAGCGTTGTCGTAGCGGGTGCGCTCGTCGGGCGTGAGCGCGACGGTGATGCGTTCGACATCGTAGCGCGCGAGGTAGCGGTCGCCGGCAAGCTGTTCTGGCTCGCGGCGGTACACTTCGGGGCCGATCAGAAAGTGGAGGGCGGTGTGCTCCTGGTCGGCGCGCTCGGGGGTGGCGCTCAGGCCGAGGCGGACAGGCGTGAAGGCGCCCTCGGCGATCTGGCGGTAGGTGGGGGCGGGCAGGTGGTGGCACTCATCGAAGATGAGCAGGCCAAATTGGTTGAGGAGGCGGGGGTAGAGGACAGCAGAGTCGTACGTGATGACAGAGATAGGTTGCATGGTGCGCTCGCCGCCGCCGACGACGCCAATCTGGTCTTCGGGGAGGGAGAACGCGCCAGCCAGAGCGCGGCGCCACTGGGCGAGCAGGTCGATGGTGGGGACGACCGCTAGCGCCTTGAGACCGGTTTCGGCGATGGCCATGGCGCCGAGGACGGTCTTGCCGCTGCCGGTAGGAAGGACGACGACGCCACGGCTGCCTTCGGCCTGCCAGGCGACGAGCGCTTCGAGCTGGTAGGGTCGCGGCTCAACGGCGAGGTGGATGGGGTCGGGCAGGGCAGGGCGTTCGTCGAAGGCGATGCGGACGGGATTGGCGTTCCAGGCGAGGAGGGCGGCTTTGAGCGCGGCGAAATAGATGGCGCTGAGCCGCAGGACGCGATGGCGGCGGTCATGGATGGCAACGGTGGCGAGGCCGGGAGCTTCGGCGGGACCGACCAACGCTGGCAGGAGCGCGTCGGGCGGGAGGGCGGACAGGGCAGGTGGCGGAACGAGCACAATGTCATTGGCACGCAGCTCGAGCGTGACCACACCTGGGGCTTCCGCCTGGGGCTGGGTGGTGTGGTGCGGCGAGTCAGACGCCATGGGCCGGTCCTCCGGGAACGCGTGGGAACGGGTGCTCTCGTCAAGGCAGTGTACCTCAGCGAGAGGCATGGTGGCACAGACTGATCTCTGATCTCGTTCCGTACGACAGGTCCGGAACTGGATATGCAGGTTTGGCGCGTGGCACACTGGGCAGTGGCGAGATGCGCCGCTATCTGCTACGCTAGCGGCTGGCAGTGGAGCACGGGGTTGGCCTGGTGACTGCGTGTGCTCCATGCTGGCGCCCGGGACATGCGGGACACTGCGCTGAAAGACCTGGCAGGGACCGATAAGGGGGAAACGATGGCTTCGCAGCAAGAACGTGACGCGTTTCTGCGTGGGTGGCGCGCGGCGATGGAGGAAGTGCTGGCCGTGCTGGAGACTGAGTCGAAAGAATGGGCGACGGAAGAGGAAGAGGCGGCGGCCTCGGGCGGGTATAAGCTGCCGGGGAGCTTCGCGCTGGAAGAGGTGCGAGGCAGCTTCAAGGGCCGGCGCGATCTGCTGCAGTGGATCATGCAGTCGGGTCCGGCGGCGAGTCGCGCGAACGACCCACAAATGGCGCCAGCCCTGGACGCGCTGATCGAGGACCGAGCGACGGACAGTGAGCTGAACATGCTGGGGCTGTCGTCGAGGGGAACGGCGGGAGAAGGGGCAGCCGAATAGGGCGCGGCGGCCGTGCGGCGGCAGGCAGTGGCGGATGGCAGCACATAGGTGGCGGTGATGTGACGGGCGGCGCAGGACGAGCAGCCGCCCAGGCATGCCACAGAATGCCGCAGAAATCGCAGACGTGAAAGGGCGCTGACGGTAACGAGCGCCCAGGCATGCCACAGAGTGCCACAGATTTTGCAGCGGGGAGTAGCGCGGCGGATGGAGCAATCGCCCAGGCATGCCGCAGAAAGCCGCAGGTTTTCGCAGCCGGTGCAGAGGCGGCGCCTGGAATGATGCGGTCGAGGCGCCGCAATCTGGACGTGAGCCGGGCGAGGCTGCGGTATGTTTGGGTGATTGGTACTGTCGGCAGGCCAGGCCCAGGTATGTGTAGTGTGATCGTCCTGCGTGGGGGCGAGCGGGGTGGCGGTCGCAGCAGCCGCGCGACGAAGATCGCGCGGGTAATCGGCGGGGGCAGGCGGGGTGGCGGTGCGATGGTGGCAGGCGACGGAAGCGACGAGGGCGAGCGGGTCGGGACTGGGTCGGGTGGGAGGATTCGCCGTGCGTGCCACTGGCAAGAGCCGAGATGTGCATAGGGTGTAAACGCGCACGCGACGATGGGCAGGCGCACGCCGATTGCTGGTCATATTTCATCTCCCTGCGAACACTATAGAGTTGGGGGAATGAGCGCACCACGGTCAGATGCGGGCGAGAGCCGGGGCACGGGGAATCTCGGGTCGAGTGGTGGCATGAGATGGGCTGTGATGGGGCCATCAGTGGCGAGGGAGGCGGACGGGGCAGGAAATGTGCGAGGGTAGGTGGTAGCGAGGGCGTTTGGCTGTGCCATTGGCGCCCAAAACGACGCACGATGTCGCACGGCCGCAAAAGAAGCGAGGGCTGGGCATGCCGAAGACACCAGCACGGAAGAGCCGGGATAGTAAGGCGGGAGCGGATGGGCAAGCGGATGAGCCGCTATTCGATCGCCGCTTCCTGGAGCAGCAGATGCAGGCCGCGGCGCGATTGTTGGAGGGCCGGGAGTTTGATTCGATCGAGGAGATGAACGCCTTCTTGAACGAGGCTATGGGCGGAGGTGCCATCGAGCCGCCGGCGCCACGTACGCCGCTGGAAGAGGCACAGCAGGTGGTGTACGAGGCGCTGGAGGCCAAGGGGAAGCGGCGCGAGAAGCTGGCGCGGCGGGCGCTGGAAATCTCGCCGGACGCCGCGGATGCCTACGTGGTGCTGGCGGAGATGGCCAAGGACGCGCAGGAGGCGCGCGGCCTGTACGAGCAGGGGGTTCAGGCGGGAGAACGCGCACTGGGGCCAGAGGCGTTCGAGGAGATGGCGGGCGAGTTCTGGGGGGTGTTAGAGTCGCGGCCGTATATGCGGGCGCGGCAGGGCTTGGCGGAAGTGCTCTGGCATCTCAATGAGCGCGACGCGGCCATTGGACACGCCAAAGACATGCTGCGACTGAATCCGGGTGACAATCAAGGCATCCGCTACCTGCTGATGAACTGGTTGCTGGCCACCGGGGATGGCGCGGAAGCGCAGAGGCTGTTGTCGCAGTACCCAGATGAGTGGAGCGCAAACTGGGCGTACAGCGGTTTGCTGGTGGCGTTTCGGACTTCGGGGCCCGGCAAAGCGGCGGAGAGCGCGCTCAAGCACGCGATCGAAGTCAACCCGCACGTGGCGCTGTATCTGACTGGGGTGAATGAGCTGCCGAAGTCCGTCCCTGGGTTTTACGGGATGGGCGACGAGAACGAAGCGGTGATCTATCTCGTGGAGGGGCTGTCCGCGTGGGCGGAAACGCCCGGAGCGATCGAGTGGACGGCGAAGACGCTGGTGCGAATGGGCGTGGAGAGCGTGACGGCGTCGAAGAAATCGGGGCGACGGACGGGGAGGAAGTGACCACGCGCGCATGGGATCGGTGAGTGGCGAGGATCCGGCGCACGTCGACCGGCCGGCGAATGAATTCGCGCCCGGATGGCGCGCCGCCGCGAAGCGAGGCCGTGGCGCCAAGCAGGCACCAGGCAGGCGGTTGAAACCGCGCCTGGGGGCCTGCGGCCGCGAAGTCCGCCTGCGCGGACTGGGATAGCAGCTGCTCGCAGTTGAGTCGTGCTGATCGGGTCTCCGTCATGCGCATGGTAGTGCGTCTCCGCGGGCTAGGGGCGCGAGTGGTGGAGGTGGCGCGATGGCAGAGAACGAGACTGATTACGCCGACACTGAATATCTGTATAACCGGGTGATGGAGCCTGCGGTGAGGGCCGCTGTGGCTGCGATTGGGCTGCGCCAGGGCTGGCGCGTGCTGGATGCGGGCTGCGGTCCAGGAGGCGTGCTGCCGACACTATATGCGGGCGTGGCGCCGAGGGGCACTGTGATCGGCGTTGACAGCTCAAGCCTCCACGTCGAGCGGGCCAGACAGCTCGCGCGTGAGTATGGGCTTCAGGATGCGGTCAGGGTGGAGGTCGTCGATCTGCGCGACGATCTTCCGGTCGAGCCGGGGTCGTGCGACGCGGTGTGGATCGCCGATGTGCTCTACCCTGACACGGTGGGGGACTCGAGGGCAGTCGTGGCCAGGCTTGGCCGTGTGCTCAAGCCGGGCGGCGTGATGGCTGTGTTCTATGGCAACTGGCTGCGACCGATGTACCTGCCCGGCTACGCGCGGCTCGAACACCTGATCTGCGCGGCGCGGGAGACGATGTACGCCCGGGAGCGCGTCTGGCAGGGCCCGACGCATCCAGAGCGGGCGCTAGCATGGCTGGAGCACGCGGGTCTCACGTCTTGCAGCGTCGAGGTGTTCCCTGTAGTGCATCGGCAGCCACTGCCTGATGCCGTGCGGCAATACATCACCGACGCTATCCTGGGCCACCACTACGCACAGGCGGTCGCCACATGCGGCATGGACGTGGGCATGACACCAGAGGATGAAGAGACGTGGAGGGTTCTCTCAAGCCCGCAGAGCCCGGAGTTTGTGCTGGACCAGCCAGACTACTATTGCGTCGGGTGCGCTATCCTCGCATTGGGGCAACGTCCGGGCTGATCGCCGATGCCTCCACTAGCTCGCTAATTCCCCTGTTGTGACGACTTCGAGTGGGCGCGTCTCCCAGAGATCGTACGGAGCCTCCTCGCCGAGCGAGGCGAATGCGTTATCTCTGCCGCGTTGGAAGTGTTCTTCGCTCTCCCAGATGGAAATGGCGATGATCCGGTCGTTGGCAGGGTCGTCGAAGTCGGCCAGCTCCACCAGTCCTGGCTGGGAGCGCAGCGCTGCCCCAACCCGCTGTATCCAGCGCAGCAGGTCGCTCCGGTACTCCGGCTTGGGATGGTGATACGCCATGAAGAGGTATCGCACGTCTAATCTCTCCTCTGGCCACGGCGCGATTCCTATAGCCGTGGTCTACATGAGTCGGGACTCGCATTGATCTAAAGGCTACGCCAGGGCGAGCAGGGAGTCAACAGCGGGATTGCATCGGGTTGCACCCCGTACCCAGCGGCTGGGCGAGCCGGGCGTCCACCGGACGCCGCTACGGATCGGGCGGGCCGGGCGTCCACCGGACGCCGCTACGGATCGGCGCCGGGCGTCCGCCGGACGCCGCTACGGATCGGGCGTGCCGGGCGTCCACCGGACGCCCCTACGGATCAGCTGAGCGATGTTCACGTGGTGACCCTCGATGCTCGATGGAACCACTTCATTGAATGGTTCTGGGGCGGGGCGGGCTGGCAGGGGTGTCGTTCACCTCGCATTCACCTCCTTCACGCGAGGCTTCACCCGGCGGCCATACACTTCCACCACGGCGACGTGTGTCGCGTCATGGCTGGGCGTACATGCTGGGCCAACCGGACGCGTAGTGAGGTGGCACAGTGGCTCGATCGACAGGTGGCTCTTACGCGATGAGGCGTGCGACGCAGGGACGCGTAGTGGCGCGCGGAGGAGTGGTCGCGCTGGCGGCTTTGGGTCTGTTGCTGCTACTCGCGCTGGGTGGCTGCCAGCTCGATCCGAACGCCGTCAAGCAAGATCCGTTTTTGCAGGAGCTGGTGAACGCGCAGCAGGCTAACTCGGCGCAATCGAACGCGCCGATGCAGATGGGGAAAGCGTTCCAGCTCGACAACACGGTGTGGACCATCCAGGAAACCAAGGCGGCGTACACGCTGCAGCTGGGCGGCCAGACGCTGCAGGCGCAGGGCATGTTCATCGTCGTGCGCTTTGTGTTCGAGAACCAGTCGGATTCCGCGCAACCGCCACAGCCGGACATGATGGTGCTGAACATGGGCAGCGGGAAGAATACGCGGACGTTCCCGCCGGACAAGCTGGCGACGGCGGCATTCGCGAGCTGGATGCACCAGCAAGACTTTCTGACGGCGACGCTCAAGATGAACGTGGCCTATCCGCTGACGCTGGTTTTTGACGTGCCGCGGGGCGCCACGGGGCTGTCGCTCAAGCTGCACTCGTACCCCGTGCAGAACCAGGCTGAGCCGCCGATTTAGGCGGCATGTGCCCGCCAGGAGGAGCGATGTTTTCGACCATTTACGTGCCGCTGGACAATTCGGAGCACTCGAACGCCGCCGCGGAGGTGGCGATCGGGCTCGCTCACGCGTTCGGCAGTCGCATTGTGGGCTCGCACGTGTACGCCGCGCGCATGCACGACTACCGCTTCAAGCAGATGGAATACACGCTGCCGGAAGAGTATCAGGACGAGCAGGAGCTGGAGCGGCAACGGAAGATCCACGACACGCTGATTACGCGCGGGCTGCGGCTGATCTCGGACTCGTATACGGATGTGGCGCAGGCGCGATGCGCGGCGGAAGGCATCGCGTTCGAGCCGCGGACGATGGATGGGCGCAACTGGGAGGTACTGGTCGAGGACATCAACACAAACCGCTACGACCTGGTGGTAATGGGGGCGCAGGGGTTCGGCGCGACACGGGAGGCGCAGCTGGGGAGCGTGTGCGACCGGGTGGTGCGGCGCATCCGCACGGACACGCTGGTGGTGAAGGAGCCGCGGGCGTGGACGGAGCGGCCGGAAGGGAGCATCGCGGTATGCGTGGATGGCAGTCCGCAATCGTTCGGGGGACTGCGCATCGCACTGGAGCTGGGCAAGGCGCTGGGCCGGCCGGTGGAAGCGGTGGCGGTCTACGATCCTTACCTCCACTACGCGATGTTCAACGGGATCGTGGGCGTGTTGTCGCAGGAGGCGAGCAAGGTGTTCCGGTTCAAGGAACAGGAGCAACTGCACGAGGAGATCATCGACACCGGCCTGGCGAAAATCTATGAGTCGCACCTGCAGGTGGCGCGGCGGGTGGCCGAGCAGGAGGGCGTTGACCTGAAGGTGACGCTGCTGGACGGGAAGGCCTGGGAGAAGGTGGTGCACTGGAGCCGAACGACGCGGCCGTGGTTGATGGTGATGGGCCGCATCGGAGTGCACAGCGACGAGCAGATGGACATCGGGTCGAACAGTGAGAACATGCTGCGCGCGGTGGGCTGTAACGTGCTGCTGGCGAGCAGCACCTATGTGCCACCGGTAGATGTGCGGGCGGAAGAGGTGATCATCTGGACGCCGGAGGCGAACCAGAAGATGGAGCGGGTGCCGGCGTTCGTGCGCGGGATCGCGCGGACGGCGATTCATCGCTGGGCGCTGGAGCGGGGCACATCCATCATCAGTCGAGACGTCGTAAATCAGGCGTGTCTGGATATCCTGCCGCCGTCGGCGGCGAAGGCGATGGGTATTACGGCGGAGCGCGTGGCCATCGAGCACGAGCTGGCGCAGGCGCGGGCAGAGAGCGCGGCACCGGGAAGCGCGGGACACGCGGGGAAGACCTACATTTGTGGCGAATGCGGGTACGCCGCGCGGGACGTGCTGCCGGTGGCGTGCCCGGTGTGCAGGGCGGGACCGGAGCGATTCGCGATCATCGATACGCGGGAGATCGAGCAGGCGGCGGAGCAGGAGGGTCCGCTGGCGGTGGATACGACGTTCGATGGGGCGAAGGTGGCGTGGACGGAGGAAGCGCGCCGGCTGCTCTTCTCGATGGCGGACGCGTACGCGCGGCGGCGGGCGAAGGCGCGGATCGAGAAGCTGGCGCGCACGCGGCGCTTGCCGGCGGTGACGCTGGAGTTCGCCAGCCCGGTGATCCAGGAGATGATCGGGGATCTGGCGCGACTGCACGCGAACGGGACGAGCGCGGAGGCGCCGGAGACGGTGGCGGCCGAGGAGGATGCGCGCGAGGAGGGCAGCAAGCGGACCGAGGCGGCGGTGCAGGTGCCGTTGGATGTGACGAGGCAAGACGGGCACTCCGCGGACGCGGGCACGGCGCTGAAGGCGGATGAGAGCGCGGATGAGAGCGCGGATGCGGGCGAGCCAGAGGAGCGACGGGATGAAGCGGGGGAGACGGCGGAAGAGTGGGTTTGGACGGAGGAAGCGGAGCGGCGGCTGGAGCGGGTGCCGCAGGGGTACATGCGAGACATGACGCGCGACCTGATCGTGCGGCACGCGGAAGAGGTGCGCGCGGAGACGATCACACTGGAGGTGGCGGAGGGAGGCATCGAGCTGGCCAAGCAGGAGATGGTGGCGATGATCGCCGCGCGTGCCAACCGTAAGGCGGCGCGGGCACACTCGGCTGGAGCGAGCGCTGGGTGCCCGGTCGGCGCTGGGCGCGGTCCGGTCGAGGAGGGTGTGACAGAGGCGTGCCCAGTGGCGGGAAGTGAGGCGCGGTCGGAGCGTACGCAGCAGGGGCAAGACGCCAGCTCGCCTTTGACGCCGGCGCTTGGGCAGGCGCTGAACGAGGTGAAGCCCCTCTTCATCGCGCGGCTGGCACGCTTTTATGCGCCGGGAGCGGGCGGACGGCAGGCGCCGGCCGAGATGGACTTCGTGTGGACCAGCGAGGCGGAGAGCTTGCTGGCGGTGGTGCCGGAGTACTGCCAGGAGCTGGCGCGCTGGCGGGTGGAATGGACGGCCTACAAGCAGCACCTTGGACGGCTCATCACGCCGGACGTGTGGCACAGGGAGCACGCGGATTGGAGCGAGCTGGCGGATCATCTGCACACGGCACGACTGCGACGGCTGGAGTGGCAGCCGGAGGCAATGGCGCGGCTCGACGCGGTGCCGGAGTTCGTGCGCGAGCAGGTGGCGCTGGCGGTGGAGATCAACGCGGTGCATCTGGGACACGCAACGGTGAGCGGCGAGGCGTTCGACGCGGTGAGCGAGCGCTGGGTGGCGGAGGGGCGGGCCGCCGCGGCGGCGAAGGTGCGCGGGTGATGGAGGGAGACGGAGGGACACGGAGGGACACGGAGGGACACGGAGGGACACGGAGGACACACGGAGTTGCACGGAGGAAGGGGGCGGCGGTCACAGAGGGGAATCAGGATGGTTCGTGGTAGCGAAGGGCGAGCGGGGCAATGGGTATACCAGCCGCGCGACGAGAATCGCGTGGATTATCCGCCGGGGCGAGGGGTGGTGGGGCGTGGCGAGAGACTGGGGGCTATGTGGTGAAGGGCGAGCGAGATAGTAGCAGGCAGGGCGCGCAATTGAAGTTGCGCGGGTAAGCCGCCGGGGGGAGTGGAGCGGTAGGGCGACTTGAGGCGACATCAATAGTACGGCGTAGTTGTGCAAGCATCTTGCGCGGGTAGGGTGGGCGAGCAGGGCGAGTGCCAGGACACTCATGGCGCGAGACTCGGCGGGGCATCCGATGGTGCATAGCTAGCCGAGACGGGCCGGGGGTGGCCTGGGGACGGTGAGTGCGACAGGTAGCTGACTCGGGTAGCTGCCTGGGACGCGCGGCAGGGAACTTACGGGAGCGGTGCCGATGCCTGGAGAGGGATTGCCCAACCTGGGGCCACAGAACATCGTGATCCCGTTCGTCAGCCACGGATGGGCGGTGGGCTTCCTGTTCGTCGTCCACATCTTGATCGTGGCGTTCATCATGGGGACTGCGTGGATCCTGGTGTTCACGGGCAGTATGCCGAAAGAGCCGCGATATGAGCGGTTCGAGCGCTTTACGCATACGGCGGCCAGGACGCTGGAGGTGACGTACTCATTCGGGGCGACGTTCGCGGTGTTCGCGATCACGGTGTTGATTGGACTGTTTCCGCGCTACCTCTCGGTGCAGGTGTCTGTGCTGGGCGTGCCGCTGGGAGTGATTCTGGCGGCGTGGCTGGTGCAGGTGGGGATGCTGCTGCTCTACTACTTCACCTGGGAGACGCTGCGCCCGCGACATCGGTGGTGGCACCAATCGCTAATCCTGATGTATTCGATCGCGGAGACGACGTTCATCGTAATGATCACGCTGTACACGTCGTACCAGATCACGCCTCCCAGCACGCCCACGCTCACAGCGGCGGTCTCGAACCCGACTTGGTTTCCCGAGGCACTGCACCGGGTGGCGGGCAATCTCTCATACGCGGGCTATCTCATCGCGTTCTGGGGGGCCTGGCGATACATGCGCCAGCGGCGCACAGCCACATCGGTGGACAAGGCCTTTTACCACTGGGTCACGAACCTGGGTCTGTTGTGGGGTGTGGGATTCGAGCTCGCACAACTGCCCATCGGGACATACTACGTGCTGGCTATACAGCATGCGGGGCCAATCGGGGCACAGACGTACACCAAAATGATGGTCGACGGCGGCACATCAAGCGAGTGGCTGCTGCAGATACTGCTGCTGGCCATCATGTTCGTGCTGGCCGAGGTGTACATATGGTCCAACATCACCCACGCGGTGGCGGAGGAACGTGGCAGGCGGGCGCTGCAACGCATGCGTGAGCTGGCGCCAGCTGGGCCACGAGCGCCGCTGGCGGGGCAGCAGGACGTGTCGCGGCAGACGGAGGAGACGGCGGAGCTGGGTGAGGGGCTGCGGGCGGAGGCGCTGGCAACGCGGGGCATCGTCCGGTTCGCGGTGATCTGGACGCGCGTGGGACTGTGGGTGCTGGTGGCGGCTGGGGTGCTGGCGGTGCTGCCGGCCGCCATCCCGGTGATTGGAAGTATGAACGCCAAGTGGGTCGCGCTGGGCGTATTCCTGGTGTGGACGACGGTCAGCCTGGCGGTCTACGTGATGGTCAGCCGGCGGTGGACATGGGGGAGCCTGCCGCGCGCCGCGACGTGGTCGCTATTGGCGGCGGGAGTGTGCATCGCGGTGCTGATGGTGACGATGGGGATAATTCGCTACACGAATCCGCAGACGACGGTGATCGAGCATCAGGTGCCGCTGCCGCCGGTGCGGGTGCAGTCGGTGTTGGCGCCGTAGGGCCCCCACCCCTGGCCCCTCCCCCGCCGCGGCGGGAGAGGGGTGCGCGGACACGGATGGGGCGAGGGAGAGGCGAGGGAGAGGCGAGGGAGAGGCGAGGGAGAGGCGAGCCGGAAGGAGGTTAGTGCGATGAGTCCAGGGCAGGTGGTGGTGGGTCAGGTGATCCAGCTGGAGGCGTGGATCGGCATCGGGTTCTTCGTGGCGCTGTTCTCCATGGTGGTGGTAGTGCCGCTCATCGTGCTCATCACGCAGTCGCCTCAGCTGCTGAGAGACCGCCGGTATGGGCTGTTCGGGCTGGTGACGTTCATCTGGTCGTTCAGCCTGTTCACGTTGGGGTGGACGGTCGTGCCGGTGATCGTCGCGATCTGGTTTCCCTATCCGCAGCATTGACGGCGGGCTGGCTAGGAGCAGGCCATGGCAACCGAGCGAGAGCGAGAGGGCATCAGCCGCAGAAAACTGTTCATCATGGGCAACTTCGCGGCGGCAGGCGTGTTGGGAACACTGCTGGCCGTGCCGCTGGTGGGGTATGTCCTGGGGGCGGTGGGGTTGAAGCAGCCGATAGTGCGCGTACGGATCGGGCCGGTTGGCTCGTTCCCCATCGGGGTGCCGACCCTGTCGCGTTTCTCGGTGCCAGAGTCGGGGTCGGGGATAGCGACCCAGCGGCCAGTGGCGATCTACGTGGTGAGGACGGGAAGTGACCTGTTCGTGTTCTACAACGGGTGCACGCACATGGGATGTCCGGTGCGATGGGATGGGGTGGAAGGGCTGTTTCTGTGCCCGTGCCACGGCGGCGAATACAACATGGTGGGCCAGGTGGTCCATGGGCCGCCACCGTACGCGTTGCGACAACTGAAGTACGATGTCGTCGGCGGAGTGCTGTACGTGTACAACAACATTCTGGACTGAAGCGCCTACCTGAAGCGCCCAAAGGTGGAGAGCCATGAGCGTTACATCACGGCGGAGGCCACGCAGCCTGACGACGCAGGTGACCGACGCGGGGTTGGACTGGTTGGACGAGCGTGTGCCGATGCGGCGTCTGCTGACGCGGGTGCTCTCAGACCCTGTGCCGAAGTCGTGGGGGTGGCTATACACCTTCGGCGGAGTGATTCTGTATCTGCTGACGATCCAGATCATCACGGGGATCTTTCTGCTGTTTCACTATGTGAGCTCGTGGAATGAGGCATACAACAGCATCGAATTCATCCAGAACGTGATTCTGCTGGGCGGTCTGCTCCGGGGCATCCACTACTGGAACGCCTATATGATTCTGTTCGTGATCGGGATTCACATGGGGAGGACGTTTTTCTCCGGAGCGTACAAGAAGCCACGGGAGATCACCTGGATTCTGGGCGTGCTGCTGTTCATCCTGATGGTGGCGGTCGCGTATACAGGCGCCTGCCTGCGCATGGATCAGGCGGGATACTGGACGTTCTTGGTGGGCTGGCATATCGCAGGGTGGACGCCGTTCGTCGGCGAGTGGGTGAAGCAGATCTGGATCGGCAGCGACCGCTTCGGGCCGGCGTCGCTGACGCGCGTCTTCGCGCTGCACGTGTGGGTCATTCCGGCGGTGCTGCTGGCGGTGGCGGGCATCCACGTGCTGCTGGTGGTGATTCAGGGACAGTACGGGAGCTGGCTGAACTACCTGCGTCCGCCTGCTGAGCGGGCGGCGGCCGCGCTAGATATGCCGCCTGGCGACGAGCGCGAGAGCTATCTGAAGGTGCTGGAGGAGGTCAGCGACCCCAAGAGCTACAAACGCGATGTGCCAGATGATACCGACTACTTCTTCCCCGAGCATTCATTCCGTGAATTCGCCATGACGCTGCTGTTTTTCATTCCGGTCTACGCTCTGGCGTTGTTCGTGCCGCCAACTCTGGAAGCCAGAGCCGATCCCGCGACGACGACCTACATTCCGCTGCCAGAGTGGTTCATGCTGCCAGCCGACCAGGTGCTGCCGTATCTGCCTGGGGTGTTGGTGCCGGTGATACCGATCGTATTTCTGTTCTTCTCGCTGGCGCTCTTTTTCGTGCCGTTCCTCGACCGCGGCCAGGAGACGAATCCGTTCAAGCGGCCGGTGGCGATGGCGGCGGGGATTCTGTTTCCGATGGTGGTGTTCTTTTTGACGCTGCTGGCTGTCTATCGCATCGAGAACTTCGGGCTGCATTAGGCGAAAGCGAGGACGGTCGATGGCTGGACACTGGGAAATAGGAGCAGTTTTGGCCGCGTCGCCCGCCGGGGTGTCGTTCTGGGGGGCGCAGCTGATCATGGCCATTTTGTGGAGCACTCATGGGCTGATCTTCTACTTCCTCATCGGGGCGAACTTCATCGCGGTGGCAGCGGAAGCGACCTACTATTTCACGAACAATGAGCGCTGGGACCGCATCGCGCACTCGGTCGCCAGGGCGCAGGCAATCATCTTCGCTCCTGGCAGCTTGCTTCCCATCGCGGCGATCATCATCATGTCGGCGCTGTGGCCGCTGTTCTGGGGCACGATCGTCCGGATCACGTTCTGGCCGTTTCAGATCGAGTCGCTGACGTTCGTCCTATGGGTGCTCTATCTGTACACGTGGTACTACACGTGGGACGTCATGAAGCCGTATAAGGCGCTGCACATCTCGTTCGGCATGTTGTTCATGTTCAACGGCTGGCTGCAGCAGGCGATGATCGATGTGACGGCGTCGTATATGCTGACGCCCACGGATCCGACCAGCTTGCAGGCCATCGTGTTCAATCCGACGTACATCCCGCTCGATCTGCACCGGACGATTGGGAACATCTCCTATGCCGGATTCGTGCTGGGAGGGTACGCTGCATTCAAATATCTGCGGTCGCGGACGCTGGAGGATCGGGCGTTCTACGATTTATTCGGGACGTTGGGGCTGGCCGTTGGATTGGGGTTCTTGTTCATCCAGCCGTTCATTGGGTTTCAATACGCGCTGGCAATTGACGAGCACCACCCGTCGGCGCTGTACCGCATCATGTCGGGCGGGCCGCGGTCATTCCTGTTCTTGATTCAGGTGATCCTGTTGTCGGGTCTGTTCTTTTTTAGCGCGGTGTATGCCTGGCTGCAGATGCGCAAGTCGGCATCGAAGCGGACGGCATTCGCCACGGGGCTGATGCTGGCGCTGATTGCCTGGGCGCTATGGCTGTGTATCCCGCCACATTGGTCGCCGCAAGTGGGTGGGATCGTGCTGGATTGGGTGGGACGCCTTGGGCTGATGAACCCGTGGAAATATACGGCCATCGCCGGGATGGATCTCACGGGGATGATGATGTTCTTTGTCTACCTGGCGGCGGTCCAGAGGGGGTTCAAGTGGGGGGCGAGGGGGGTGGCGGCGCACGTCGTGCTGATCTTCCTGGCATTTCTGGTGATGGGCATTTCGCTGGACATGGGGATCATCCGTGAGGAGGCGCGGCGGCCGTTCATGATCTTTGACCAGATGTATATCGAGCCGCAGGCGCCGAGCCAGGTGCCATCTTCCGGCGAGTTCGGCCCGCAACAGAACATCCAGACGGTGCCAGTGGGGCAGCCACCAGTCAGAAGCGTGCGTTGACGCGGGAGCGGGAACAGTGGGCGTGGAGGCAACCATGGTCCATGCGATGCGGCGGGCGAGCGCGCTGGGGCTGCTGGTGGCGGCGTTGGTGGTAGGTGCCTGTCAGCCTGGGAACAATGGAGCCGCGTGGGGGGTTGGAGGCACACGGGGTGATGCCTCGACGGACGCCGTGCACGCGCGGGGCGGGCTGGTCGTGGGGATTATTCCGGATGTGGCGCCGGTGATGCAAGCGCTGACGCCCGTGTGGAACAGGGCGCACCCGGGAATCCCCGTCGTCTTCGCGGCCGCGCCCACCGTGACGACGGCGGTGAATCAGAACACGTACATCGGGGAGGACCTGCTGATTTCCGATCTGGAGAGGGTGCAGGCGGACGCCGTGGCGCAGGGGACCATACGGAATTTGGGTGTGAAGTTCGCGGCGACGACGCTGGACTTTGCGGTGCCAGCAAGCAATCCGGGAAACATCACGCGGTTGCAGGATACGGCACGGCCGGGGCTGCATCTGGTGAACATCATCTGGTCGTCGGGACTGACAGAGACGACGCAGGCGGCGATCGAGCGGATGATGCGGGCTCCAGAATTCGCCGCGGCCAATATTCCGTGCAAAGACAATTACGCGAGCTGTACCTATGGCAATATCGTGGTCACGGTCTCAGACGGGCTCGCCGCCGGAAGGTTGCTGGTGAATCCAGCGCTGAGCCCGATTCCACTGCCCGCGCATTCGCTGCCGCTGGATGGGGCGTTCATTTATCACACGGACTATCTGCAGGTGCAGCGGGAGGTGGGGGTCGGATCGCTGTCGGCGATCGCAGTGCCAACGACGTTCGCACCGCCGCACGCGTTCTGGTGCGCGGTGTCGTCATATCAGGCGGTGAACCCGGCGAACGCGATGCTGTTTCAGTCGTTCTTGTTGACGCCGGCCGCACAGGCGGTGTTTCGGGCATATGGGTATCTGCCGCCATCGGCCGCACCCAACTTGCCACTAGAGGGGTAAGCAGGCGGTTGAAACCGCGCCTAGGGGCGGGCGGGCGCGAAGTCCGCCTGCGCGGACTGGGACGGCAGTCCGGCGCCTGCGCGGAATCGGATGGTAGTCGGTCGCAGTTGAATCGTGGTGATCAGGTCTCCCATATGTGAACGGTATTACGCGTGCGCGGATTGGGAGGGGAGTCGATGGGTGTCGAATCCTGCCAATCGGGGTCGCGTGAGCGAACGGTGATTGCCAGTCGGCGTTCGTCGTGAGAAAGGCCATGCGTCCGCGCGGACGAGCAAGACGGCGTGCGAGCGGATGTCCGAGTCTGAGATAGGTCAGCCGTTGAGGAAGAAGGCGGTGGCCGCGGTCAGGACCCAGAAGGCGATGAGCTGGATGCCTTCGAGCCAGGTGGATTCGCCGTCGCGGCCGAGGAGCATGAAGACGAAGGCGGAGGCGACGAAGACGGCGAGGGCCAGTGGCTGGAAGACAAGGGTGAACGGGCTGCCGACGAGCGCACCGACGATCACGAGGACCGGCGCGACGAGCAGGATGACCTGAATGGAGGCGCCGGCCGTGACGGCCATGGTGATTTCCATGCGGTTGCGGCGCGCCATGCCGACGGCACCGGTCAATTCGACCATGCCGCCGATGACGGGGATGACGATGAGGCCGACGAAGAATTCGTTGCCGCCGAGGAAGGCGGTGGTGATGGGCTCGATGGTGCCGACGAAATTCTCGGACATGACGACGACGCCGAAGGCGCTGACGGCGAGGATGAGCGTCGCCACCAGCCCACGCAGGATGGGGTGGCCAGCGAGAAGGCCGGATTCGGTCTCACCGCGGTCTTCGCGTTCCTGGCGCTTCGCTTCGAGTCGCATGCCACGTGGGTCAATGCGCTTGCGCTCGCGTGGCGGCGCGCTCACCTCAACGGCGCCGGAGGTGACTGCGGTGGACTCGAACGCGAGGCGCTCCTCGGCGCGGGCGCGTTCTTCCAGGAAGAGCGCGTTGACATCGGGCTGAGCGGGAGAGGGCAATGCGACGTCGTTCCGGCGTATGCGCCGGCGGCGGGCTCGCTCCTGGCGCTTGCGCTGGCGGTGGGCGACGAGGTCGCGTCCTTCAGAGACGCGGAAGATGGCGAAGAGGATGTACGCAAGGTAGCTGACGAGGAGCACGCCGGCGAGGGCCATGCTGAGGCTGAGCGCATGGGTTTCGTCAAATCCACGGAGGTTGAGCAAGGTCAGCATGGTCGGAAGCGCCAGGCCGATGACGGCCAGGGCAAAGACGGTGGAGTATTCGCTGGCGTTCTCCGCATCGAAACGCATTTTGCCGTTGCGGGCGCAGCCCAAGACGGTGGCGACGCCAAGGAAGAGCAGCGAATTGCGGATGACGGAGCCAGCGATCGAGGCGCGAACGATCTCGTCGCCCTTGGGAACGTGTGACACGAGAATGAGAACGCCGATGGCCAGCTCAGCAAGATTGCCAAAGGTGGTGTGGAGCAGACCGCCGATGAATTGTCCCAACAACTCGGCGAGCTCTTCCACGGCGCTTTCGACGAAGGCGGCCAGGGGAAGGAGGCTCAGGGCGGACAGCACGAAGATGGCCGTCGCGGCATTCCCAGTATCTTGATGCGCGAAGTACTTGAGATAGAGCACAATGGGTATGCCAACCAGGAAGACATTGATTTTCCGTTTCACGCCGGGCCTCACCTCCTCTCAGTCGTGCGCGTGTCCGCGATCGTCGCGGCTGATCGATCTGTGGGGTCGACGACACCATGGAAATTCTGCACAGATGAGGCACTGTCGAGGGCGTACAGCTGCAGGCGGATGGCGGGCAGGGCGTCCTGGGGTGCCTGGGCCATGAGGTTCTGGAGCGCCTCGCGGGCGGCGTCATTGGTCGCCGCGCTGATGCGTGCGCTCATCTGCGCTTCGTCCGCGATGACGGGGACCTGGCGTTCGACGGTGGATTCGGCGACGACCCGGCCGTCGAGCATGGCCATCTTGCGGACGATGACGCGCTGCACGACGCGGCGGCGCAGGTTGAGCGATGGGGTCGTGACATAGGTGGCGGCGGGTGTCAGGGTGGTCGACTCACGAAGACCTTGGTCGGGCTGCTGGAGGTCCGCGGCGGGAACGGTGCGCGTGACCGGGACGGTGCGCGTGACCGGGACGGGGGCGGCGGCAGGCAGCGGCGTGGCCCACGAGGTGGATGGCAGGGCGGGTGGGGTGAGTGTCGCGGGTTCGAGGGAAGGTTCAACGGCCGGCGCCGGCGGAGTGGTGGTGGTCGCGGGTGCCACAGGTTGCGGAGCGTACGTCTCCGCGAGCGGATTGGTCAAGGGGCGCGTGCGGGGGCGGGCAGGTCGCTCGCGGAGGAGCTCGGCCAAGCCAGCGGCGAGTGCGGAGCCGAGGGCGGCAAGCTCGGCGCTGGTGGCGGGCCCGTGCGATGGGTGTTGGATAGCGGCTCGGGGCTGGGTGTTCTTGGGCTGGGTGTCCTGGAGAGCGCCGGTGCTCTGCGCGGTAGCGTCCGCCATATCGGCAGCGGTGTCGCGGAACTCCCCGATGAGAGGTGGGCCGAGACGAACCGCGGCGCGCCGAGGCTGGGGAGCGATCTGATACATGAAGACTGGCTCGCGGAGATCGGCTGTACCGTTGACGAGGGAATCCGAGAGAGGAGGCGTGGGGCGCTCCCAGGCGACCGGAACGGGAGCAGAGATGGGCCCGTGGAGGTCCTCGGGGAGTGGGTTGGACGGTATGGAGGAGCGGGATTGATCCGGATCGTCGCCGAGCAGCGGGTCGGCAGTACGTGACTGCCATGCCGCGGCGGCCAGCGCCCGAGAGGGAGGTGTGGTTTGAGGCTCCGTAAAGCTCCAGGGCGACTCATACGCGCCGTCCGCACCGTACGAATATGGATAGCTGGGGCTGCCGTGCCACTCGGGTCCGGGAAGCGCCGAAGTCCACGGGTCGTCTGCAGGGACGCTCGAAGGAACGATTGGCCGCTGGTCGGCAGTGAATGGTGGCAGATGGGAGAATTGGTCGTCGGCGGATGGCTCGCGCCCGGCCCAGGCGGCGGCGATGAGGTGGGATTCGGCATCCTCGGGGTCGTCTGACGCGGCGGAAGCCGCTAAGGGCGTGAAGCGTGAAACGAAATCGGCCGCGGGGGCCGACTCGGCGGTGTGAAGCGCATCAGCGGCAGGGTGCGACTCAGCGGCTTGCACAGCGTCATCGGCGGGAGCCACCACGGCGGTGTGAACCGCACCATCAGCGGCAAGGGCCGGCTCGGCGGTTTGCACAGCGTCATCAGCGGCAGGGTGCGACTCGGCGGTGTGAAGCGCATCAGCGACAGGCACCGCTGGGCTGCTTGCCGTAGCGGCCATGGCCCCCATGGCGACGAGCGGAATGGCTGCTACGGGCGTGTCAGATGGGGCGGCCGCGACGGGCGCAGCCGGCTGGGATGACGCCGCGGCGGGGACGCGCTCGATGACGGCGGGCTGTGAGATGGAGGCGTGCGGTGCGGCGACCAGCATAGCGGCGGGCGCGGCGTCCACGAGGGCGGGCGACATCTGGCTGGTGGTCTCTTCGACCGCGCCTTTGAGGGCAAGCATCAGCTCGTTGGCGAGCGAAGCGTTGTAGCGAAGGGCGCGGGCGGTAATAGTACGCGCATCGAACAGGGCGACGACCGCGGGGATGAGGGTCCAGCAGAAGAGCAGACGCAGAATGCCGCCGCGGTGGCGCCCGAAGTAGAAGTAGTGGGCGCCGAACCCGCCGAGCAGGAGGCAGAGCAGCAGGGCGGTGGTGGGATTGCGCCGATGCCGGCCGTACTCCGCCTGAAAGAATGTTTGCTGCGCGGCGGTCAATTGACTCGTGAGGCGCGCCAGCTCGCGTACCTCGTGGCGTCGCAGATTCTCCATACTCCACCCCTCCCCCTGTGCGGCGCGTCGTTCAGGGTCCGCACGCTGCGCGCGCTATCGTGTCGTCCCTTGCTTGCGCCAGTGTACACCAAGTGCCGGTCTGACACAATCGTTTGTGTCCTGGGCTGCACACTTGCGTGAAACTCTACAGATAGAACGTGCAACGGGAAGGAATCGTCTCGTCAAGGGCTCGGCGAGCCGCGAATGGGGGACGGGAGGAGCGATGGAGCGCACGGGAAGGAGACGGGGTGACACGGAGGGATCAGGGAGGACATGGAGGACATGGAGGACACGGAGGACACGGAGGAGAATAGAGGAGAGACTGAGGAGTTGCACGGAATGGAGGTGGTGGAAGGGATACGGAGGGCACGACGTCGTGATGGCGGGTGTCAGTCGGGATGAGGAGGCAAGACATTGTATGCTCGAGGTCATGGCCATACAACCAGGTAATTACAGGGTTGACGGTAGATCAGGTGCCGCGGTATATTGTGTACAGGATGTCGAGCGCCGCGAGCGAGATGCGGGACTCGCACTTCCACAGCACACCGAACATACGCGAAAACCTCGTTAGGCGAGGCGTCTGCGCAAGACACAGGCCGCTGCCCGGAAACGTCGAAAGACGCCAATGGGTAGACCAGGCAGAGTCGGATTAAGGCTCTGCTCAAAGTGGCTGGGGGAATCCCCCTACGCTGCGCAGTGCTGAAGCTCAACCAGGGGGTAGTACGCGGGGCGCACGACAGATTTCTGCTTGTGGTGCCAGTCGTCAACACCTCCCGGTTGAAACCGCGGAGGTGTTTTTGTTGTGTGGTGTGCCCATGGCGCCGATAGCTGGTCAACTGGCGAGCTTGCTCGCCGCGTACATGAAAGGGGCGGGCGAATGGACCCCGCAAGTAGTCGTCGGCCTCCGCGGAGGCCCCACTACGGGTCCGTTGACGCCGTGAGCCTGAGCAGATAGCTGGTTTTATCACTCCACTGTCGCCTCACCGCTCGCTGCACCATTCGGATCCATCGCGTCTCTAACTGGCAGCGAGCTAAGTGAGGGCGATTCCCTTTCCGGCCGGATATCCCCATCCGGCGGCGATGATCCCCCTCCCGCTCCTCCTTTGTCCCCGTTTGTCCCCATTTGTCCCCGTTCGGGGCCATATTGTGCCCTGTCGCACGCGTTGCCACGTCTGTTTCCTGCCATGCACTCGTGGCCGGATGGAGCATCACGCGTCTTCACATCTGGCCACGGTTGTTGCCAAAGGAGGTGAGTCATGGACCCCGACGGTAGTCGTTCGCGCCCTGTTCTCACTGCCAGGATGTATGTCCTGGTTCGTCCTGCCGTCCATTACGCACGTTTGTTGTGAGGTTTCCCTGACGAATGGGGAATTGCCTCCGCACGTGCGTCTTATCGAGACCTGTGAGGAGGCACTCCAAATGGAGCTGATCAACGATACTACCCATACCACTACCCAGCAGAATGAGGCTCCCAGCGCGCATCTGGACTCGGCGCATGTTGGCGATATCCTGGGCGCCCTGGGCACGATCGAGCGGCACGACGTCGCGCCGCGCACGACCACGTGGAAGCGGCTGCTGACCCTGGCAGCCATCATGGGCCCCGGACTTGTCGTCATGATCGGCGACAACGACGCTGGAGGCGTCGCCACCTACGCACAGGCAGGTCAGAACTACGGCACCGGCCTGCTCTGGACCCTATTCCTCCTCATCCCCGTGCTGATCGTGAACCAGGAGATGGTCGTGCGCCTGGGTCTGGTCAGCGGCGTGGGTCACGCCCGCTTGATCCTGGAGCGCTTCGGCAAGTTCTGGGGCCTCTTCTCGGTCGGCGACCTGTTCATTCTGAATTTCCTGACCATCATTACTGAGTTCATCGGGCTCGACCTCGGATTGGGGTACTTCGGCATCAGCCGCTGGGTCTCGATTCCGCTCGCGGCCAGCTTTCTCATTGCCGCCACGGTGACGGGCAGCTTCCGGCGCTGGGAGCGGTTCATGTACCTCCTGATCGTCGTCAATCTGGTCGTCGTTCCGCTGGCATTTCTCGGACATCCGCACTGGGGCCAGGTCGCGCACGACTGGTTCTTGCCGCGATTTCCAGGTGGATTGAACTCGACGATTTTGCTGCTGATCATCGGCATCGTGGGCACGACCGTGGCGCCTTGGCAGCTGTTCTTCCAGCAGTCCAACGTGATCGACAAGCGCCTCTCGCCGCGCTGGTATGGGTACGAACTCGCCGACACGGTCATTGGCTCGGCCTTCACCCAGATTGGCGCCGCGGGCTTGATGATCGTCTGCGCATTCGCGCTGGCGGGCACGCAGTACTTTGGCCAGTTCACCGACGCGGGGGGCGTGGCGGCGGCCCTCACGCGCACCATTGGCCCAGTGGGCGGGGTGCTCTTCGCCCTCTTCCTGATCGACGCCGCCCTGATCGGCGCGGCAGCGGTTACGCTCTCGACGTCCTACGCCTTTGGGGACCTGTTCAAGATCAAGCACTCGCTGCATCGCAGCGTGCGGGACGGGCGGGCCTTCTACACCATCTACAGCGTGCTGGTGCTGGCCGCCGCGGCCGTCGTGCTCTTCGCGAACCAAAACGTGCTGGGACTGATGACGCTAGCGGTGCAGGTGCTGGCGGGCATTCTGCTGCCGAGCGCCACGGTGTTCCTGCTGCTGCTGTGCAACGACAAGGATGTGTTGGGGCCGTGGGTCAACCCGACCTGGCTCAACATTGTCGCCAGCGTGATCGTCGGTGTGCTGGTGGAGCTGTCGCTGATCCTGGCCGTGGCGACGCTTTTCCCGAACGTCGACGCGGTGGCCCTGACGGTGTGGCTCTCGCTCGCATTGGTCGTCGGACTGCTGGTGACCGGCGTGTTCCTGGTGCGAGGCGCCCGGCGGGCGGGACAGTCGACCCGGGACGAGTTGCCTGTCGATCGGGCGACCTGGCGCATGCCTCCGCTGGCCGAGCTGACCATGCCGGCCAGGACGGCGGCGCGAGATATCGGGCTGATGGTGCTGCGTGGCTACCTGATCATTGCCGCGGTGCTCGTGGTGGTCAAGTTCGTTGAGCTCGCGCTCGGGCATTGAGGCACCGAGCAGTTCCCAGCGTGGGGCACTATGTCCAGGACGGGCGGGCACCATCCGCCCGTCCCGGTCAGGTGTCCTCTGGGGATGATCCGGCAAGGAGGTGTGTGTATCATGGCTGGAATGCGCCAAGCGCAGCGGGCGTCAGCCGGCCGGCATCCAACTCGGCTGACTCCGACGGGGCACAGTGGTCAGCAGCGGTTGCCGTCCGCATGGCTGATAGGCATGAGCCCAACGGGCGGGCATGCGCCGTGGTCGCGGTGGCTTTGTCTCGTCAGTCTCGTGGTCGCTTCGGTCACTATGTTGCTGTGGCATACCTCGCTGGTCGTGCTCGGGTTTGGGGCGATCAGTCTCGCAGAGCTGCTACTGCTGGCCTTACTCTTCGCGCTCGCGCGGCGCGGCAGACGTTAGCAGGTGAGCACTTGCCTGGCGCAGTGCCAGCGGAAGAGAGCTGGCATCGCGGCGAACTGGCCGACGTCGCCAACCCGCTCTCATTCGACGTTGCGCAGGCTGAGCTGGACGCGGCCCCGGCCGACGTCGACGCCGAGGACGCGCGCGCGCACTACCTGGCCGACGGAAACGACGGTGAGTGGGTCGCGCACGAAGCGGTCGGACAGCTCTGAGACGTGGACGAGGCCGTCCTGCTTGACGCCGATGTCTACGAAGGCGCCGAAGTCCACGACATTGCGCACGGTGCCCTGAAGCACCATGCCTTCGCGGAGGTCTTCGAGCTTGAGGACGTCGTGGCGGAGGATGGGGGCGGGGAGGGCGTCGCGGGGATCAAGGCCGGGCTTTTCGAGGTTTTCGAGGATGTCGGTGAGGGTGGGGACGCCGGCGCTCAACTCTTTGGCGAGCGCGGCGATGGCTGCCTCCTGATTGACGCGGCTGCTCATGCCGACGAGGAGACGCCAGGCGCGCACGCGCTCGGGGATGCGGTCGCTGCCGTTCTGGCCAGCGGGCAGTTTGGCGAGGAGCGCGCGCGCCACGTCGTAGCTCTCGGGGTGGATGAACGTGTTGTCCAGGGGGTCTTTGCTGGCGGGAACCTTGAGGAAGCCGGCGGACTGAACGAAGGCAGCCGGCCCGAGGCCGGAGACTTTCTTGAGCTGGGCGCGCGAAGTGAAGGGGCCGTGCTCGGCGCGGTAGGCGACGATGGCATCAGCGACGCGGGTATTGATGCCGGAGACGTAACGCAGGAGCTGAGGCGAGGCGGTGTTGACGTCGACGCCGGCGTAGTTGACGCAGGAGGTGACGACGCGGTCCAGAGCTGAGGCGAGGGCGCGCTGATCCACATCATGCTGGTAGAGGCCGACGCCGACAGCTTTAGGGTCGATCTTGACGAGCTCGGCCAGAGGATCTTGCAGGCGGCGGGCGATAGAGATGGTGCCGCGCTGGGTCGCGTCGAGGGTCGGGAACTCCTGGCGGGCGACTTCGGAGGCGGAGTAGACGGAGGCGCCGGCCTCATTGACGATGACGTAGCCAAGGCTGCCGGGCGCGAGGCCCATACGCTCCAGCTCGGAGATGACCTCGGCGGCGAGCTGTTCCGTCTCGCGGGAGGCGGTGCCGTTGCCGATGGCGATGGCGGTGATGTGGTGGTGCGCGATGAGTGATTTGAGGGTGGCTTTGGCTTCCTCCCAACGCTGCTGTGGGGCGTGGGGGTAGATGGTGGCGGACTCGACGTAGGCACCGGTGGCGTCGAGGATGGTGACTTTGCAGCCGGTGCGGAAGCCGGGGTCAATACCCAGGACGCGGGCACCGCGCAGCGGTGGCTGGAGGAGGAGGTTGCGCAGGTTGGTGGCGAAGACGTTGATGGCGTGCTCTTCGGCAAGGCGCGTGAGCTCGGCGCGCACTTCGCGCTCGAGGGCGGGGGCGAGCAGGCGCTTGTAGCCGTCTTCGGACGCCAGGCGGAGATGCTCGGCAAAAGGCGAGCGAGCATCAGGGGTGTAGTGGCTCGCGATGAGTGGGAGGGCGCGGTCGGCGGGAAGATCGACGGAGACGCGAATGACGTCCTCGCGCTCGGCGCGGTTGAGGGCGAGGGTGCGGTGGGGCACGAGACGGGTCACGGGCTCCTGGAAGTCGTAGTAGAGGCGGTAGAGGCCCTTGGGATCTTTCTCGGCGGCTTGCTCGGCGTCGACGGTGAGGCGGGCGCGGACGCCGCCCTCGCGGAAGAAGAGGGTGCGCACCGCGCCGCGCACGGCGGCATCCTCCGTGATGACTTCGGCGCAAATGTCGCGAGCGCCAGCCAGCGCGGCCTCGACCGTGTCCACACCTTTGTCGGGGTCGACGAAGGGCTGAGCAGCGTTCGCGGCGTCGTGGGGATCGCGGGCCTGGGTGAGGATGAGGTCGGCGAGGGGCTGGAGACCGCGCTCGCGGGCGATGCTGGCGCGGGTTTTTCGTTTGGGGCGATAGGGGAGGTACAGGTCTTCGACGGCCTGAAGCGTCTGGGCGGCGATGATGGCGTCGGCGAGGGCGCGGGTCAGCTTGCCCTGCTCGGCGACGAGGCGCAGCACGTCGCGCCTGCGTGCGTGGAGGGCGCGGCGGCTCTCGGCGGAATCGGCGACGGCTTGAATCTGCACCTCGTCGAGGTTGCCGGTGTGCTCTTTGCGGTAGCGGGCGATGAAGGGGACGGTGTTGCTGTCATCCAGCAGCTCGATGGTGTGCAGCGCCTGGATGGGCTTGATGGCCAGCGCGGCCGCGATGTCGCGAGCGAGTGTTTCGGCGGGCACGTGCTCGGGAAGGTTGAGGTCATCGAGGGCGACGAGGGCATCGGGGGCGGTATCGGTGGTGGACACGCAAACATCCTCCTGGGGGAGTGCACTGAGTTGAAACAAGGGTGGGGACGCCGTCTTCAGCTCGCCACCATGGACGGAGGCGAACGGAAGAATTCCCGCACAAGCCCGCGCCCGCCATGGCACAGGGCGAGGCTGACGGCGCGCTCGGTCCCGTCCCGTGAAGGGTGGGAGGCAGGCGGAGCGTGGGTCAGCGGGTGCGTCCGACCACCTGTACGGTGGCGACTACCTCAGCGATCTGGGGCCCGGACGGACCGGAGCGGATGAGGAAGACGCGGACGCGGGTGCCAGCGGCGAGGCGCTCGAGATGGCGACGGAGGTCCTCGACCGTGCCGACGGGCTGGTCATCGAGCTTGAAGATGACATCGCCGGGGACGATGCCGGCGCGATCGGCGGGTCCGCCGGAGACGACCTGGACGACCTCGACGGCGGTCTCTTTCTCGATGCGCACGGCCCGCCGCACGGACTGGACCAGGACTCCCTCCTGGCCGACCACGCCAAGTATGGCGCGGCGCACTTCGCCATCGCGCATGAGCAGGGAGGCGACCCACTTGACGGTGTTGATGGGGATGGCGAAGGAGAGCCCCTGGGTTTGCTGCAGGATGGCGACGTTGATGCCGACGACCTCGCCGCGAGAGTTGACGAGGGGCCCGCCGGAGTTGCCGGGATTGACGGCGGCATCAGTCTGGATGATGTCTTCGATGAGGCGGTGGCCATAGCCAGGCAGCGTGCGGTGGAGGGCGCTGACGATGCCGGAAGTGACGGTGCCCTGAAGGCCGGCTGGGCTGCCAATGGCGACGACGAGCTGGCCGACGTGGAGGTGCTCGGAATTGCCGAGAGGAGCGGCAGGCAGCTTGTCTCCGTTCGGCGGCGTGACGCGGACCACGGCGGTATCGGTCTCGGGATCTTCGCCGACTACCTGGCCCGGGAGGTCGCGACCATCGGCGAGGGTGACGATGATGCGACTGGCGCCGTCCACGACGTGGCTATTGGTGAGGATGTAGCCGTCGGGTGCGAAGATGACGCCGGAGCCGGCGCCCTCGGCGCGGTGGGGCATGATGCCGCCGAACTGGGTGGGGGCCATAACTTGTTTGGTGACGCCGATCTGGACAACGGCTGGGGCGACGCGCTGGACGACGTCAATCACGGTCCGAGAGTAGGCGTCAAGGGCGTCCACGTCGTCGGCGACGACGCCGGCGAGCGTTGGATTGGTGCGCTGGTCATCGCGTGCTCGTCCGAACCAGGACATGGTGCCGCCTCCTCTCGAACGTTGGCCGGGATGAGCGCCGGCCTCGGGTACAGCAGAGTCTACCACAGGATGGGCTGGACGGGAACGCGG
>CAYQFU010000010.1:44446-59079 GCA_964416775.1 uncultured Ktedonobacterales bacterium | reverse complement strand
AGGCATAGGGGCAGTGGGGGCGACGAAGGAAGCAACATAGAAATGGCAGACTCGAACAACATACACACGCCAAATGGGGGGGCGGGCGCACGAGACGACACTGCGCGCGCCGACCTCCCTGAGCTGGGAACGGCGCCGCTGCCAGGAGGGTCCGCCTCGCCACGGCTGCCGGCGCAGTCAGGCCCGCCAGCGGGCGGCGGCAGCGGCCCGGTGCGGCCCCCCGTGCCATCTGGACCAACGGCGATGGCGGCGGGCATGGGGGGACGGGGTGCCGCGCCGGCGTTCGGACCGGCGGGAGGGCCATCACGGCCAACCGCGGGACCAGTAACACCGAACGGCTCCAGTGGGCCGAACCATCTGGGGCTGCCGCCCCGGCCGACGACGCTTGCCGAGACAGAGCTGGACACCACTTTCCTCGAAGAGCTGGCCCTGAAGATCGTCGCGAGTGTGGCGACGATCACCGGCAACGATCTGGCGGAGCGGATGCGGCTGCCGCTGGCGGGCGTGGTGGAGCATGTGATCGCCTCCCTGCGCCGGGACACGTTGATCGATCCGGTCGGCGGCGGCGCGGCGATGATCGGCGCGGCGGGCATGAACCTGCGCGCCACGGAGCGGGGCATGCAGCGCGCGCACCAGATTAGCGAGCGCAGTGGATACATCGGGCCGGCACCAGTGCCCCTGCCAGCGTACGACTATGTGCTGCGGCAGCAGATGGCGTCGCGCCGGTTCGTGAGTCGGGACTTGATCTGGCGGCGTTTGGCACATCTGGTGCTGCCGGATGACACGGTGGACCGCATCGGCGCGGGCGTGGAGAGCGGCGGGCCACTTTTCTTATACGGCAATCCTGGCAACGGCAAGACTGCCATTGGAGCAGCCATCGCGCGGGCCCTGGGCGGCGGGGTGCTGGTGCCGCACGCGCTGGAGGTCGACGGACAAATTGTGCGCGTGTTCGACCCGAGCGTGCACCGTCCAGTGCCCCAGGAGATGATCCAATCGGCCCGGCTGGACGAGCGCTGGGTGCTGTGCCACGGGCCGTTTGTTCAGGTAGGCGGCGAGCTGCACCTGGAGCAGTTGGACCTGCACTGGAACGAGCGGCAGCGGTTCTACGACGCGCCCATTCAGGTGAAGGCCGCGGGTGGCGTGCTGCTCATCGACGATTTTGGCCGGCAACAGCACCGGCCGGAGCATTTGCTGAACCGCTGGATCGTGCCGCTGGAGACGGGAGTCGATTACCTATCGCTGGTGTCGGGGCGCCAGGTGTCTCTCCCCTTCACGCCACTGCTGGTATTCGCGACGAATCTAGAGCCGGCCGAGCTGGTGGACGAGGCGTTCTTGCGCCGGCTGCCATGCAAGGTGCTGGTGCCGGATCCGACCCCAGAAGCGTTCCGCGAGATCTTCCGCCGCATGTCGGTGGAGCTGGGAGTGGAGTATACCGAGGCGGGATACGCGTACCTGGTGGATCGCTACTATACGCGGACAGGCCGGGCGCGCAGATCAAGCCATCCACGCGATCTCCTGCGACTGATCTTGGCATCGGCGCGCTACTTCGGAGTGGCGCCGCAGTTGACGCCGCAACTGGCGGATGTGGCGGCAGGGCTCTATTTCGTGTAGGATGAGACATCCTACGCCCCCTAACGCCCTTCCCGCTTCGAGGGACGGGAGGGTAGAGCGGCGCTCTAGCCGGATGGCCCCTTTCCTACCCCAACGGGAACGCGGTGAAGTGGGGCCGGGACAGCGGCGGTGAGACTTCGTACCCGAGGAATGGAGGACGTGCAAGCATGGCATTCATCCCCCTGAGCGACAACCCGGGTCCAAGGCGGAGCTTCCCCTTCGTCAACTACGCACTCATCCTCATCAATGTGGCGGTCTTCGTCTATGAGTTGACGCTGCCAGACCAGGGCCAATGCTTCACCAACGACTACGCGCTGATCCCGAGCGCGGTGCTGCATGGGACGCCCTTCACGTTCCAGGGTTGCCCGATGGGGGAGCCGGTGCCGGTCTACGTGACGCTGATCACGGCGATGTTCCTCCACGCGGGATTTCTGCACATCGCCGGGAACATGCTATACCTCTGGGTCTTCGGGGACAATGTGGAGGACCGCCTGGGGCACTTCTGGTACCTGATCTTCTACCTCTTCTGCGGACTGGTGGCCAACTTCGCCCAAATCGAGGCGACAATCTACACGCACGGGAACCTGAATGAGCTGAATCTGGGCGCGAGCGGAGCCATCGCGGGCGTGCTCGGAGCCTATCTGGTGTTCTATCCAGGATCCCGGGTACGGACACTGATCTTCATCGGCATCTTCTTCACCATCACGACCTTGAGCGCGTTCATCGTGATCGGGTTCTGGTTCCTGCTGCAGCTCGTCGAGGCGTTCCTGAGCGTCGCGCCGATCAACGGTGCCACGGTGGCAAGCGGTGGAGTAGCGTACTTCGCGCACGTTGGCGGCTTCGTGGCGGGGCTGCTGATCGCGCTGCTGGTGCGCCCCTTCACCAAGCCACGATCCGGACTCGCCCAGACATACCCGGCTTGGCCTGTGCATCCCGATCTCAGATAGTACCGGATTCGAGTGATCCCTTCCCGCCCGCCGTCGGGGCGCATGGATCTGCACCCGCCCTGGCTATGCGCCCGCCCGGCGCACCGGCTCCCATTCATCCGGAGTCGATAGGACTCCTCTCCCCTCTCGCTTCCCTCTCGTGCCGCGCGCCCCTCGCCCCAACTCCCCTCTGCACCGCAGTGGGGAGGGGTCGGGGGAGGGGTTGGGGGCCACCTACGGATAGGCGGCGACGTAGAGGCCGCTACTGGTGGGGGAGATCAGGTTGCCGACGGCATCCGGCGCCAGCATCTGCGGGCTGCTGAATGACCACAACAGGCCGCCACCCGCCACCGGCGCGTAGGCCACCTGCGGCTCGGGGACGGGCCCCAGCGCCTGCCACTGCCGCGCGCCGGGAGCCAACCGGTAGAGGTCGAAGCCGGCGATGCGCTGGTGCGTCGCGTCCCAGATGGGCGAGATGGCCAGCAGCGCGCCATCACTGCCGATGCCGACCAGGCGAATGGGTCCCGCGGCGGAAGACGAGGGCACGAGTTGCGGCTCAGCCACCCACGTCTGACCGTCGTCCGTGCTGCACAGGATGCCGTGCGTGGGCGGCTGCGTGGCTGCAGCATTGCCGTCGGCCGCACAAATGTTCCAGCTCTTACCAGGCTCAGGCTGGTCAACGGCCAGGTCGGCTTCCATGCTGGGGAGTGGGAGTTGCCTCCAGTGCCGGCCGCCATCGCGCGAGTCCCAGAGGGTGGTTGGCGCGGACGCTGCTAATGGCCTCGGGGGCCGCTCGGCCCTGGCGAGTAGCTCGCCGGTCGTCGGGTTGACCCAGAGCCCGAACGGCCAGTACCCCGCCGCTATGATATCCGCGTCGATGGCCGTCCACGTCTGCATGTGGTCGGTGCTCGCCATGAGTCGTGAGTGCGGACCTGAATTTGGCATGCGCACCGCATAGCTCATGTCCCCTACCGTCGTCAATTGATGCATGTATGCGGTTTCCGGTAGGCGCTTCCAGCTCTGGCCGCCGTCGAAGCTTGCCCACCACTCGTCGGTCGCACTCGACCCCTACGCTAGCTCCACCAACACGACCCGCGGGTCGTGGGCATCCGCTTCGACCCCACAGATGTCCACGGTGCCCTCGCCTGGCACGTCGGTTACGCGCGTCCAGTGGGCCGCGCGGTCGTGCGTCACCCAGACCGGCGCACGGGAGCCCTGGCCCGGCTGGGGCGCCGCGCAGGCGTATGCCGTATTGCCGTCGGCCTGCGAAACCGATATCGTACGCGTCACTTGGCCCGTGGGCGCGCTTGGGCTGATGGGCTGGGTCAGCTCGAATCCGGCGGGGAAGGTCTCCAACTGCCAATGCAGCGGCGGAATCGGACCCGAAACGATGGGTGTCCGCGTCGCCGGCGCCGTCCCGCGGCCAGATGTCATCGAGCGAAGCACCTGCCCGAAGCCGGCGACGAGCACCAGGATGGCCGCCACCGCGGCCAGCCCCTTCCACACACGCGTCGCGCGTTGCCTGCGTCGCTCCGCGGCGGTGCGTGGGGAGCGCGCGCCCGCCATGCCAGCGTGCACGGCGGCCCACAGGCGCTCATCCGGCGCGGGGACGGGCTGCGTGCGCAGCTCGCCTGCGATCGCGTCGTACTGTGCGAGGCGGTCGCGGCAGGCGGGACACGTCGCCAGGTGCCCGGCCACTCGCTCCATCTCGGCGCTCGTGAGGCTCTCATCGCGCCAGGCGGAGAGTGTCTCAACCGTCAGCCCGAGCCGGCAGGAGGGAATGGTTCCCGTGCTCATCGGCGCTCCTCCGCACGCAGGTAGCGCTCGCGGAAACCCTCGCGGGCGCGGCACAGTAGCATCTTGGCGGCGTCGCGGGAAATCCCCAGCGCCTGCGCCACTTCCTCACACGAAAATCCGTAGACCTCGCGGAGCACCAGTCCGGCACGGTAGCGCGGCGGCATCGCGAACAGAGTCTGGCGCACCTGGTCGCGCTCGGCCAGCCGCCAGGCGGGGTCGCTGATCGCGAACCGTTCGTCCCCACCGGCGTCGAGAGCGGCATCTGGTCGCGCCGCCCTGCCGCGGAGATAGTTCAGGGCGAGGTGGGTGGCCACGCGAAAGAGCCAGGCGCGTGGCCTGTCGTATTCGCTTACGCGGGGAAAGTGCTGCCACGCCCGCAGAAACACCTCCTGGCTCAGATCGTACGCGGCCTGCTCTTCGCCGGTCATGCGCCACAGATAACCGAAGATGTCGCGCTCGAACTGGCGAAAGAAGCCTTCGAACTCGCTGCTGCGCATCAGTGCCGCCTGCGATTGGCTTTCGACCGCGCGCGGGTCGGTCCGGCGCGCCACGGCCATCCACAGGTGCGGCCGCCACCACCGTGCGCCGCGGCGCCACCATCCACGTGGCTCGGCTGGCCACGATTGGACCATCGTCATCTGCTCGTCCCGCTTCCTTCAAACAATTCCATTCATCAGTGCGGAACGCTCACTGCCAGCGTCCCTAACCCAAACACACTGAGCGCAGGCAGAAGGTAACGCAGGTGTCACGTGCGAGCGAAGTATGCTATGCTAGCGTGGCGATCAGGACATTTGTTCGAATGTGGGAGGAAGGCAGTATGCGGACCGGTGAGACCGTGCACCTGAGCCTGTCGGAAGCTCGCGGCGTGGCTCTGGCCGCCCAGCGATTGCTCGACCCGCCACAGCCAGATCCCCAGGTCGAGGCGCTGCACGCGATGATTGACCAGCTTGGCGCCGTGCAGATCGATACGATCAGCGTAGTCGAGCGATCGCAATACCTCGTGCTGTGGAGCCGGCTGGGACCCTACGACCCGGAGCTGCTGGACGCGCTGTTGTACCCGCGGAGGCTCACGTTCGAGCACTGGAGCCACGCGGCGTCGATCCTGCCCATGACGGACTATCCCTACTATCGGGCGCGCATGCTCGGCCTTGGATCGGATATGTGGAGCGGCGATCGCGACTGGATGGGCCAGAACGCCGACATCTTGCGGCGTACGCTGGAGACCGTGCGCGAGCGTGGTCCACTGGCATCCGTCGAATTCGAGCGCGGCCAAGAATCGCGCCCTACTGTACCCTGGGACTGGTACGGCGCCAAGGACAGCCGGCGCGCGCTGCAGCTGCTGTGGACCTTGGGCGATCTCATGGTGCACAGCCGGCGCGGGGGACAGAAAGTCTACGACCTCGCCGACCGCGTGCTGGCGGAGGCGTTTGGCGCGACCGTGCCGCGGGACGGGGCGCTGCCGACCGCTGAGGAATACCTGTCGCATTTCGTGCGGCGCACGGTGCGGGCGCTAGGCGTCGTGACGCCGGGCTGGCTGTGGGACTACTTCCGGCTGACACCCCCAGACGGCGCCGCGCGCACCAAACGCGCGGCTGCGCTGGCGCTGCTGGACGCGGGCGTGGAGCACGGATGGCTGGTCAAGGCGGAGGTGGAGGGGCTGCGGGAGCCAGCATACCTGGCGCACGAAAGCCTGGACGTGCTGGAGCGGCTGCGGGGTGGGCTGGCGCCGATGCGCACCACGCTGCTCTCCCCGTTCGACAGCCTGATCTGGCATCAGGACCGGACGCGTGCGCTGTGGAACTATGAGAAGTGCTTCGAAGCGTACGTGGTGCCGGAGAAGCGCCGGTTCGGCTATTACTGCCTGGCCATCCTGCACCAGGGCCGGATCGTGGGCCGGCTGGACCCGAAGATGGACCGGGCGGCGCGCCAGTTGCTCGTGCGGGCAGTGTACCTGGAGCCGGAGGTGATGCCCAACGCCGCTTTGCTCGACGGCATCGGCGCGGCGTTGCGCGAGCTGGCGCGCTTCCTGGGCGCGACGAGCGTGGCCGTGGAACGGGCGACGCCGCCCAAGCTGGCGCCCGCGCTGAATGAGCGGCTGGCGGTAAAGCGCCGGGTGAGCCGGCGCGTGGTCCGCGAACGAGCGGAGGCGTGAGTTGGAGACAGCCCGCTATCGTGCATCCATCTCAGGGCGCAGGAGCTCGCTCAGTCGCTGGAATCGGGCGAACTTGGCAGCGTAGGCCTGGGGCTGCGCGGGCGGCGTGATAGTGCCCGGGACAGCGCCAAGATGGCGGACGGCATCGTCCCAGGTCCAGACGCCGGTGGCGATGTTAGCCAGAGCGGCGGCGCCAGAGGCCGAGGCGTCGATGTCGCCAAGGAAGCGGATGGGGATGCCGAATACGTCCGCGGCTACCTGGCGAATCCAGACGGTCTCCAACACTTTGCCCGTGGCGACGATCTGGCGCGGCGCGCCCTGGCGCTGAAAAATGGGCGAGGCGATCCAGTAGGCGTTGAAGATGATGCCCTCGACGGCGGCGCGCATGACGTCGGCGGCGGCGTGCTCCAGGCGCAGGCCGAAGAAGACGCCGGCGGCCTCGGCGTCCCAGAGAGGGGCGCGCTCACCCGTGATGTATGGCAGGCACAGCAACTGCTCGCCGCTCACGCGCCCGGCGGCGGTCAGCAGGTCGAGGAAGCCTGGCGGCAAGACGCGCGACTCGAGATTGACGCCCGGACCGCCCAGCACGTTGCGATAGAGCCAGTCCAGCACGATGCCGCCGCTGTTGCTCGGACCGCCCACGATGTAGCGGTCGGTGTCCAGGACGTAGCAGAAAGAGCGGGTGGCGAGGTCGAGCAGGGGTCGGGCGCTGCCAGTGCGGACGGCGAGGCTGGTGCCAATGGTGATGACGGTCAGGTCGGAGCCAATCGCGCCGACGCCAAGGTTGGCCAGCACGCCGTCGGAAGCGCCAATGTTGATGGCGACGCCATCGTCGAGCCCCGCCTGGAGGGCCGCCGGGTCGCGGACGCCGCGGCGCACGTACGTCGTCGGCACCAGCGCGGAGAGCCGCGCCGGCTCGATACCGGACGCGCCGAGGGCGCCTGCGTCCCAGTCGTGCGCGAGGAGATTGTAGAGGCCGGTGGCGCTGGCGAGCGAGGCGTCCACCTGCCATTCGCCGAACCAACGATGCCAGACAAACTCTTTGAGGGAGACGAAGCGGGCCGCCCGGGCGAAGAGCTCCGGATGATGCGCGCGCATCCAGAGCAGCTTGGCCAATGGCGCCATGGGGTGAACGGGAGTGCCGGTGCGCTCGTAGATCGCCTGGCCGCGAGACGACTGCCAGAGCGCCACCGCCTCATCGCGCGCGCGGGTGTCCATCCACAGCATGGCGCGCGCGAGCGGTGTGCCATCCTCGGCGACGGGGATCAGGCTGTGCATCGCGGCGCTGATGCCCACCCGCTCCAGCCGATAGCCGAGCTGGCGGGCATGAGCCACGGTCGCCGCCAGGGCTGAGACCAGCGCGTCATATACGGCGGAGGGGTCCTGCTCGGCTGCGCCTTCCTCATCGTGGAAGAGCTCCAGGCCAACGGCGGATTGTGTGAGCTCGCGTCCGCCGTCGTCGAAGGCGACGGCCTTGACGGACGTAGTGCCCATATCCAGCCCAATGACACACCCCGGCTGTTTCATGCGTGCAGCCCTCCCCCACTCGTCGCGCGATGGGACAGCAGCGCCGATGCAGCGTGCGGCACCGGTTCGCGGCCCTAACGTCTCCCGCATGCCAGCATACCACGGCGGGTCCCATCATGTGGCGTCCTGGAATGCCGTGATGCACATGGGCCCGACATCGGCGCGGAAGACGCGGTTGACCCGGTTCAGCCAGGACACGTCGGACATCTCAGCCCGGCCACAGCGGTGCAGGCGCTCGAGGTTGACGACACTCCGCGGCAGTGACGTGAACGCGGCCCGCATCTTGCTGCAAACTCTCCGCGGCGTGTGGTGCGCCCGTTTGGCCACGCGCCGCGGTACATCCGTTTTTGACCTGCCGGAATACCAGCCAGCATGGGTCATGCACGGCTGTGCGACAGGCACAGCCCTGAAGGGAGAATCACTCGTGGCACACGATGGCAAGCGCGACGACGCAGCCGGCAGCGGCCGGCGCATCTCGCCGATCAGTTTGCAAAAGCATCTGAAGGGGACCAATTATCCCGCGTCGAAGGATGATCTGGTCCAGCGGGCACGCAGCAACTCCGCGCCGGATGACGTGGTGGAGATGATTCGCCACCTACCGGCGAACCAGTACGACAGTCCCGCCGAGGTCATGCGCGCCTTCGGCCAGACGCGGTAATTCACGCGCAGCTCGGGCCCTCGTGTCCCGCTCGCCGCGCCTCGTGGGGGCAGGTGGGCGGAGGCGCGGGGGCCTGTGTACTGGTAGGCCCTCCCCCGAGCGCGCTACACTTCTGACGGCGCCTTCCACACGATCGCCTCATGCGAGCTTCTCTCTTTCGCGCCGTAGGAGTGAGCCAGTGTCCGATACCTTATCTTCGATGGCGGGCGCATCGCCCGCGCTGCACGTCGCCGCTGAGGTCGCCGCGGCGCTGGCCGAAGGCCGGCCGGTCGTCGCCCTGGAGTCCACCGTCATTGCCCATGGGCTACCGCACCCAGCCAACGTCGAGGTGGCGTTGGCGATGGAGCAGGCGATCCGCGCGGAGGGGGCGGTGCCGGCGACTGTCGCGGTGTTCGACGGGCGCATCCGCGTGGGGCTCGATGCGCATCAGATCGAGCGGCTGGGGACGGCGGACGGGGTGCTCAAGGCCAGCCGGCGCGATCTGGCGTTTGCGCTCGCGCGCGGGGCGACCGCGGCAACGACGGTGGCGGGCACGCTCGCCTGCGCCGCGCTGGCTGGCATCCGCTTCTTCGCCACAGGGGGCATCGGGGGCGTCCATCGCGGAGCGGAGCGCACGCTCGACATCTCGGCCGATCTCGCGGAGCTGGCGCGCGATCCAGTCGTGACGGTGTGCGCGGGGGCAAAGTCCATTCTCGACCTGCCTCTGACGCTGGAATACCTGGAGACGCAGGGCGTGCCGATCCTCGGGTACCAGACGGACGAGTTGCCCGCGTTCTACGTGCGCAGCAGCGGGCTGCCACTGCCGCACCGAGCGGATACTCCTGACGAGGTGGCGGTCATCGCGAAGACCCTGTGGAGCAGCGGGTTGGGGGGTGGGCTGCTGGTGACATGCCCGATTCCCGCGGAGCATGCACTGCCCGGCGACAGGCTGGATGTGGCCGTCGCGGAGGCGCTGGAGGCGGCGAACGCGGCGGGCGTGCGGGGGCCCGCGCTCACACCATTTCTGCTCGGGCACGTGGCGCAGGCGACCGGTGGTGAGAGCGTAGCCGCGAATCGGGCGCTGCTGCTCAACAATGCGGTCCAGGCGGCGCGATTTGCCCGAGCGTATGCGGCGCTGGCGCGAGGGTGAGGCGAGCGAGAAAGGACTGGTGACCGATGGCGAAGACTTACGCCGAACTGCCCATCGCCGAGCTTTCCGAGATGGACATCTTCTCGGGTCGGTATCCGTCCGTGCTGGCGCGCCAGGCGCAGCGGCTGGGGCCGGTGTTCCGCCGGGTGATGGAAGGCGGACCGTTCGGCCGCATGGACGTGGTGTATCTGGTGGGGCCAGAAGCCAACCGCTTCGTATTGCACACGCACCGCCAGCATTTCAGTCATGACCAGGGCTGGACGCCGCTCATCGGGGAGATCATGGGCCGCGGCCTGCTGAACATGGACGACCCGGAGCACGCCTGGCACCGCAAGATGTGGAACCCTGCCTTCACGACAGCCTATATGGAGGCGTACCTGCCGCTCATGCAGCGCATCATCGCCGAACGCACGGCGACGTGGCCCGAACGCGGCGAAGTGGATCTGTATCAGGAGGCGCGGGAGATCACCTTCGACGTGGCGGCCTCAGCCCTCGCCGGGGTGCGGCGTGGTCCTGAGGCCGACCGCCTGCAGCAATTGTTCTACGCGCTCATTGTTGGCGATCGCACCGGTCAGGACTCGTACGAGGCGAACCGCGAGCGGGCGCTGCACGCGCGGGCCGAGCTGAATAGCATGCTGCTGGCGCTCATCGCGGAGCGGCGCGCCGCGCCGGAGGAGGACCGGCCAGGCGATGTGCTGGGGTTGATCGTGCGCGCCCGAGATGAGAACGGGCAGGCGCTGAGCGACGAACAGGTGCTGGGGCACCTCAACGTCCTGCTCGTAGCCGGCCACGAGACCACTACCGTGCTGGGGGCCTATACACTCTATCACCTCGCCACGCAACCGCAAGAGCGCCGGCGCGTTGAAGCGGAGCTGGACACGCTGCTTGGCGACTCCACCGGTCCCATGTCCGTGGAGGTCGCGCGCAATCTGAAAGTGCTGGATAACTTCATCCGCGAGACGGGCCGATTGCACCCCCCAGTGTTCACCGTGCCGCGCGGCATCGTCGACGACGTCGAATTCGGCGGGTACACGCTGCCACAGGGCGCGAACGCGCGACTGGCGCTGGCCGCATGCCATCGGCTGCCAGACGTCTTCGCCGATCCGGACACCTTCGATCCAGACCGGTTGGCCCCACCACGCGAGGAGGACAAGCGCACACCCTACGCGCTGGTCACGTTTGGGGGCGGGCCGCGCCTGTGCATTGGCATCAATTTCGCCAACATCGAGGTCAAGGCGCTGGCGGCGCACGTGCTGCGGAACTACCAGTTGGAACCGGTGTCATCCGAGCCACCGGTGCAGGTCGGCTTTACCGCGACGGTCATTCCCAGCGGCGTGCCGATGCGCGTCAGGCGGCGCGACTGAAGCGCAGGGAGCGGCCACACGCCGATGGCACATGACTTGCCCACCCATCCATACAGCGACGGCGCCGCCTGGGAGGTGGCGACAGAACTGAAAGGATGGAATCGCGATGCAGCAACCGCCAGACCGGAATGACCAGTCGACTCCCATCGAGCCGGGCTACCTCGCGCAGCCGGGCTATCCGCTAGAACATACTGGAGGTGAGCAGGCCGCGCCTACGGCGCAGCCCGAGCACGGCGCCCCACCCGAGGGGGAGACCGGGGTGCTCCTCTCGCGCCTCAAAGGTCTCCCAATCGTGGACGTTAGCACGGGCACGCGTATTGGCGAGGTGGAGGATGTCCTGCTGAGCCTGGACCATCGCTATGTCGAGGCATTCACCGTGCGGGGCGGATTCCTCCGCAAGGAGAAGGCGATCCCAGCCACTGGCGCGACCATCGGCGAAGACGCGATTGCCGTGCGGCTGCCGCCAGGTGCTGAGGGTGAGCTCGATGCCACGCGCGCCGGGAGCCTGCCGCGAGCGCATCGGCTGCTTTCGCTGCGCCTGTTGACAGACGCCGGCCGGATCGCGGGCAAAGTGGTGGACGTGCGGCTCGATCCGCGTTCCGGATTGGTGTTGGCGTACGAGGTACGCCCCGTGGACGAGGGGCTGGCGGATCGCCTGCGGCGCACACCGCCGCACGTCTTGCCCGCCACTGCCGTCCAGCAACATGGAGAAGATGCGCTGATCATCTCCGATGCGCTGGCCCGGCAGTACCTGGTAGACGAGGCATAGCGGCACAACCTGCGGCCCGATCAGCTGGTGATGGCCGCCGAGCTAGACCTGTTCGACGGGGCCTTCGGGGGGCGGTGCCGGACGCTCGCCGCCAGCCGGGGCTCCGCCCTGGCCAAGGTATGCGTCGAGCTCACTGCGCGTGTGCGCGACGATCTGGCGCAGCCGCTTGAGGCGCTCGGGGTCGCCGCCGGAGGCGAGCACTGCGGCGCGCATGAGGCGCGCGACCTCCATGCTCTCGTGGCGCAGGTCTCGTAGCTCGGGGCGCACGTGGTGGCCGAATGGCTTGCCGTGGTGGTGATGGCCGCCGAAGCCCGGTCCACCGAAGCCAGGGCCAGGGAAGGCGCCAGCACGCTCCTCTTGCGCTGTAAGGGCGGCACGGCCCTCGTTGGTGATGGTGTACACTTTCTTGCCGTCTACGGTGTCCGCGGTTACCCAACCGCGGTCCTCGAGCAGCTGGAGCGTGGGATAGATGGCACCAGCGCTCGGGGTGTAGAAGCCGCCGCTGCGGTCTTCCAGATCCTTGATCATCTCATAGCCGTGCTTGGGACGCTCGCGCAGCAGGTCGAGCAGGGCGTATTTCAGATCGCCCCGGCCAAACATACGCGGTCCGGGGCCGCCCGGTCCCATACCAGGTCCAAAGGGGAACCGGCGCGCGAAATGCCACATCCGTGCTCCCGGCCACATGCCCCCAGGACCCTCTTCACGAGGGCCTCGTGTCCAGGGTCCCTTTTCACGGGGGCCTCGTGTCCAGGGGCCCTCTTCGCGGGGCCCGCGCGGCCAAGGCCCCTCAGTGCGCTCGCGGCGCGCCCAGGGCTGCCAGCCCTCGTAGCCGCCGGAGCCATACTCGCCCGACCCAGCAAACGCGGGTCGCGGCCGATCCGTCCAATCGCGACCGAACATGTCGGTGCTCCTCTCACAGAATTCCGCACGTCACGTGCGGGTGATTGTGATCTACGTTAACGATATATCTTGTTATATCGCGTACGGGCGCGGGCGTCAAGGGAGGGCATCTCCGTGGCGTGGGCGAAGGGCGTATAATGGCGGGGCTGAGCAGCGTGCGCAGAAAGGAACCCACCGTGCGACAGATCGCCGTTCTCGCCGAAGGCTACTTCGATTGGCACACCGCCAAGACGGCCGTCGGCGTCATGCGCTATGGACGCGACCGCGTGGTCGCCGTAATTGACAGCGTACTCGCGGGGCAGGACGCGGGGGAGGCGCTGGGCGATCCCAATGGTCCCGCGCGCGGCATCCCGGTGGTGCCAGACGTCGCCGCCGCGCTCGCGTACCACCCCGACACGCTGTTGATTGGCATCGCGCCGCGCGGTGGACGCCTGCCTGAGGAGTGGCGGCCAGCCCTGCTGCTGGCCCTCGCGTCGGGATTGGACGTGATCAGCGGGCTGCACCACTTCCTCGGCGACGATCCAGAGCTGGCGGCCGCGGCGCGCGCCAGCGGAACGACGATTTGGGACGTGCGGCGGCCGCCCGAGGCGACGGCGATGCGCATCGCCACGGGCCAGCCGCACCGCGCCGGCAGCCATGTGGTGTACTTCGCTGGGAGCGACTGCAATGTGGGGAAGATGACGGCGGCGCTGGAGGTGGACGCGGCGGCGCGGCGGCGCGGGCTCTCCGCGGCATTCGCGGCGACGGGGCAGACGGGCATCATGATCTCGGGCCGGGGCATTCCCGTGGATCGCTACATCAGCGACTTCGTGGCAGGCGGCGTGGAGGCGCTGGTGGCCGAGTTCGCGGCCGAGTATGACTGGGTCTTCGTGGAGGGTCAGGGCGCGCTCGGGCACCCCGCCTATTCCGCCGTGACGCTGGGCCTGCTGCACGGCGCCGCGCCCGACTTCCTGTTGCTGTGCCATCACGCCGGCCGGGCGACTATTCACGGCTATCCGGCGGTCCCCATCGCGCCACTCACAGAGGTGCGGCGTATGTATGAGACGGCGGCCGCATGGCTCAAGCCAGTCCGCACGGTGGGCGTCGCGCTCAACACGTTCGGCCTTGGGGAGGACGAGGCGCGGGCGGCGGTGCGGGCCGCGGAGGAGGAGACGGGCCTGCCCACCACGGATCCCGTGCGCTTCGGCTCCGGTCCATTGATTGACGCGCTGCTGGCGGCTGTCAGATAACGAGGGCAGACACGGACGCCATAGTGCCCGCAGGCTCGGCGGCCGTGCGTCATGTGGAGGAGATCTGATGATCCAACTGACTGCGGCGCCGCTGGACCTGCGGCTGGCCACCCCGTTTCGCATCTCGCGCGGAGTCCAGCTCGACGCGAACAATGTGCTCGTGCGGCTGGAATGGGAGGGGCTGGTGGGGCTGGGCGAAGCGGCGCCCAAGTCGTACTACGGGGAGACGCCGGCGGGAGCGCTGGCCGCGCTCGCGGAGCTGCGGTCGTGCCTGAGCGATGACCCCTTGGCCATCGAGGACATCATGGAGGCGATGGACCACGCCCTCCACGCGAACCCAGCGGCCAAGGCGGCTGTGGACATGGCGCTGTACGATCTGGCGGGCCAGCGGCTGGGCGTGCCGGTCTACCGGCTCTTTGGGCTCAGCGCGGCGCGGACGCCCCACACGTCCTATACCATCAGTCTGGACACGCCGGACGAAATGGCACGCCGGGCGGCCGAGGCACGCGAGTATCCCATCCTCAAGATCAAGTTGGGCACTCCGGACGACCTGGCCATCGTACAGGCCATC
>CAYQFU010000010.1:7006-44346 GCA_964416775.1 uncultured Ktedonobacterales bacterium | reverse complement strand
GGCCATCGTACAGGCCATCCGCGAGGTGACGGACGCGACCTTGCGGGTGGACGCCAACGCCGCGTGGACACCCAAGGAAGCCATCGCGCGTATCAACGCGCTGGCGCCCTACGACATCGAATTCTTCGAGCAGCCAGTGGCGCGGGGTGATCTGGAGGGGCTGCGGCTGGTGCGCGAGAACGTGCCAGTGCCGATTATTGCCGACGAGAGCTGCGTGAGCCTCGACGATGTGGCGCGGGTGGCGGGGTGCGTGGACGGCATCAACATCAAGCTGATGAAGTGCGGCGGGCTGCACCATGCGCTGAAGATGATCCACGCCGCCCGCGCGCACCAGTTGCAGGTGATGATTGGGTGCATGATCGAAAGCTCGATCGCCATCACCGCGGCGGCGCACTTGACGCCGCTGGTGGACTATGCCGATCTTGACGGGGCGCTGCTGCTCGCGGATGATCCCTACGAGGGCGTGAGCCTGCCGGGCGGCAAGATCGTGCTGCCCGAGCGGCCGGGGCTGGGGGTACGCCCGCGGTTGGGTGGCGCGCACCACCGCGGTCAGCGGAAAGCGAGCACCGCTCGTGCGCATGCCGCGTCTTCCAAGTCACGCGAGCGTTGAGTTGACGAGGAGCGATTAGCCATGGACCTGAGCTGGGATGATGCCCTGGCGCTGCTAGGCGAGAAGAACAGCAACGAGAGTCTGGTGAAGCACGGGCTGGCGGTGTCGGCAGCGGTGCGGGCGTACGCGCGCCAGTACGGCGAGGACGAGCAGAAGTGGGCCATCGCGGGGCTGCTGCACGACGTGGACTACGAGCAGCACCCAACCATCGAGGAGCACGGCAAGGTGGGGGGCGAGTGGCTGCAGGAGCGCGGCTATCCCGCCGACGTGGTCCACGCGGTGATCGCCCACAACGACTACCATGGCGTTCCGCGCGATGCGCTGCTGGACCGCGTGGTCTTCGCGTGCGACGAGCTGACGGGGTTGATCACGGCGGCGGCTCTGGTCCGGCCGAACAAGAGCATCATGGGTCTCGAAGCCAGCTCAGTGCGCAAAAAGATGAAGGACAAGGCGTTCGCCCGCGGGGTCAACCGCGAGGACATCATCAAGGGGGCGGAAGGGCTGGGCGTGGACCTCAACGAGCACATCACGTTCGTCATTCACGCGATGGAGGGCGAGGCGGACGCGCTGGGCCTGCGAGGGACGCAAGAGGGCTAATGCGGCGGAGCGGCCACGCCAGGCACCTGTTGCGCTGGGCACGCGCACGTGCGTTTTGCGGCAGCGGCCGTGGCGGTCGCACCCACTATTATTTTCGCGTAGTCCAAAGACTACAAGCCGCACCCGATTCGCGGCCTGTCCACACTCTGAAGTGGAGCAGAAGGACAAGGGGCGCAACATGGAGACGATGAAAGCAGTCTGTCTTCAAGCCTATGGGGGATTCGAGCAGCTAGCCTACAGGGACGTGCCTATCCCCCAGCCGAAGGAAGGCGAGGTGCTAGTGCGGGTGCAGGCGGCGGCGATTACGCCGTCGGAATTCACGTGGATCAGCCCTGACCGAGCCTTCCCCATCATTCTGGGGCATGAGCTTTCCGGGGTCGTCGCCGCACTTGGATCAGGAGTCGTGGACCTGGCGCCTGGGGACGAGGTGTACGGCCTCCCCGCCTTTGCACGCGACGGCGCACAGGCAGAGTACGTCATTGCGCTGCCGAACGAACTGGCGTCCAAGCCACGATCCATCGGGCACGTGCAGGCAGCGGAGGTGCCGATTTCCGCGCTAACGGCCTGGCAGGCGCTGTTCGACCACGCACATCTCAGGGCAGGACAACGAGTATTGATTTACGGCGCGACGGGGGGCGTAGGCGCCTACGCTGTGCAGCTCGCTAAGCGGACAGGTGCGCATGTTGTCGGCACGGCCTCCACACAGAACGTGGGTGCGGCAAAGGAAATCGGGGCCGACGAGGTGGTTGACTACACGGCCGTGCGCTTTGAGGAGGTGATCCATGACATAGATCTCGTGCTCGACACGGTGGGCGGCGAGACAGAAGAGCGATCCTGGGGCGTACTCAAACCTGGGGGCTTGCTCATCTCGGTTGTCACCGCCCCCTCAGAGGAACAGGCAGCGGCGCAAGGGGCCCGAGGCTTGTTTTTCATCGTAGAGCCCAGCCGGACACAGCTCACAGAGATCGGCCAGCTGATTGACGCGGGAGAGTTGCACCCGCTCGTCGAGACGACATACCCCATTGCTCGCGCACGCGAAGCGTACGCCCATGCGCTTCAGGGCCACATACGCGGCAAAGTCGTGCTGTGGATTGGCGACGTGTGAGTCGGCACGGCGCGAGGCGATTGTATGCCACGCGAATCGGTATGGGGAGCAGAGGAAGAGACAGCCGCGCAGGTGGCAGCCGAATGTAGGCAGCTTGCCACTCGTGGAATCCGACACGTGGTCTTCAATATGCCCATCGTGGATGAACTCACACCACTGGACACCTTCGCCCATGAGATCATCCCGGCCGTGGCTGGACTGTGCGTGGCCGGTCAACCTCAAGATATGCCCATCAGTATTCTGTTACGGGAATAATGGGGCGCGTCCGCAGAGGAGACAGGAGCGGTATCATACCCGGTACGTGCGGCCGCGCCACTCGACGCCGCGGCCAGTGAGCTTGCGCAGGCCGGCACGGGCGAGGATGCCGGTGAAGACGGCGCCGCCGAGGGGATGGGTCCAGACGTAGCGCCAGGGGATGCCAAGCGTACGATCGAGGCGGGTGCGTAGGGACAGGGCGGCGGCGACCTGCACGGCGCCCGCCACGGTCCAGGCCGCCCGGCGCCGGGCCACGCCACCAGCCAGCAGTGCGAACGGGAGCACGGTAATGGCGGGAAGCCCAACGGTCATGAGGGCAAACATCGCGGGGCCGCCACGACTGCCAAGGTAGGCATTCTTGCCCCAGCCAAGCCAGTGCTCGCGCAGGCCGTGGTACATGTGGGTGCGCACAAGGTGACGGCCGTCCGCCACTTCGAGGCGGTAGCCGGCGTGCTTCACGACGGCGGCGAGATCGCGGTCGTCCACTACAGTGCCACGCATGGTGGGCGTGTCATAGCCGCCGACCGCATCGTACACGGCACGGCGGATGAGCAGAAACTGGCCGTTGGCGATGGCGACATCGCTCGCGGGATCGTTCACCAGGCGTTCGGGATACATCGCGCTGATGCCCATGAACGCAATAGGCATCAGGACACGCCCCCAGAAGTCGTCCAGCTGCTGGCTGGTCATGATGGAGAGCAGGTCCACTTGGCGCTGGCGCGCGTGCCACAGGGCGGTGCGCAAGGCGGACGGGGCGTGCTCGGTGTCGGCATCGGTAAAGAGCAGCCACTCGCCCTGGGCGGCAGCCACGCCGACGTGCAGGGCATGCGGCTTGCCAGCCCAGCCCTGGGGCAACTCCTCGACGCGCAGCACCCGCAGCCGGTCGCCCCGCGGATGGTGGCGCCGCAAGTGATCGAGCAGGCACGGGGTGGCGTCACACGAGCCGTCATCGACCACCACTACTTCGACGTGCGCGTAATCCTGGTCGAGCAGCGACTCGACGCAGCGGCAGATATTGCGCTCCTCGTCGCGGGCGGGCACGACAATCGAGATCAGCGGACCGCTCTCTGTGGACGAGGCGGCTGGCTCGGCAAGCGCCTGGTCACTGACGGCAGTCCGCCGTGCCAGCACCGCGTAGCAGGCGACCACGGACGCGGTGTATCCCCACAGCCAGACGCGGCCCGCGCTCGACCAGTGCATTGTGCCCAGCTTTCTGAGACGTCAGGAGAGGCCCCCCGCGGACGGCGAGCTCTCTCCTCCTCCCGGCAGTTTGCTCCTCACAAAGAGCACGTAGTCTAGGTCCGGCACCTCGACGCCCCATTGGCCGAGCACACTGAAGACCTGCGCGCGGTGCTGGGCGGAATGGCTCAGCACCTGCAGCAGCCCATCGTGCTTTGTCAGTGGAAAGTCGAACCAGGGGACGTGCAGTGGCTCATCGTAAAAGGCGTCGCTGGCGTTCGCCAGCAGCTCAATGTACTTTCGACCAACCTGTGCCGCGGTCTCTGCGAACCATGCCAGATCGTGCGCCAGGAACTCGTCTTGTGATCCTTTGGCGCCCAGCGGTTCATTTTGCAGCATCTGGACATAGACTGTCTCAACCCCGACCATGTGCTTGAGCGTCTCGGCGAGGGTACCAAAGGTACCAGGCGCTTGCTCCTCGAGCCGCCCTTGATCGACATCGCGGCAGACCGCGAACACCTGGGCGTTGGCCCAGGCGTTATAGGCGTATAGATTTGGCAGCGTTCGCATGCGAGTCTGTTTCCTCTCCATCGTTGGTTGGCAGGAGGTCCAGAGTCCACGTGTGGGCACACGGCGGCCCTCGACGCTCCGAAATGCGGACTCCCTCTCGACTGTGAGCCCGTCTGATTCGTCACGAACTGATCCGATAGAGATTGTAGCGCATGGCAAAACGAAGCAGCCTCTCTCTTGAGAGGCTGCTCGTCACGCGGGCGAGTGAGCAGGGACCGACGCCCTCAGCGCTCGCCTCAGCGCTCGGCCTCAGCGCTCTGCGCGCACGCCCTGGCGTGATGGGCGACCACCATCCATCGCACCGCCGCCGTAGGCGCAATACGGGCAGACGTTCCACTTCAACTCGAGGAGATGATCGCAGCGGGGGCAGGGCCGGCGCAGCTTGGTGCCGCAACTGGGGCAGACCTGGAACTCGCCTTCGACACGGTAGTGGCACGTGGGACAAGTCTGGCGCTCGGTCATTTCGGACAGGAGGGACTCTTCCTCCAGCTGGCGCTCGTAGAGCTCGGCCAGCGTCTGGCGTGGCCGGACGATGAGATAGATGAAGAGACCACCGAGTGAGAAGACGGCGACGAGCAGCGTCGCCGTGATCTGTAGGATGACGTCCTGCGTGCGCGAGCGCACGTCGCGCCAGGTCCAGAACACCAGGCTGATCCAGAAGATGGCCACGAAAGCCGCGAAGAAGGCCGCCACCAAGCCCAGCAAGTTCAACACACTGTGCAGCGTGCCGCCCGTCCCACTGGACGATGATGTCGTAGGCGCTGCCGCGGTAGTTGCCGCCGCCGTAGGTGTCGCCGCCGCCTGAAGGGCCACGTGGATGCCGTGCTGCAGCACCAGAATGCTCACCGAGTACCCACCTCTCTGACCGCACGCTATACGGCCTGCCGCTGGAAGTCACCGCGCTTGTACAGCGGCGTTTGGCTCTATCTCACGCAATCGCTAGACGCGGACCACGCCACTACCCCAAGACGAGGCGCCGCGTCACAGAATAACAGATTGAGGCCAGCCCAGCAATAGCGTAGCCCGGCTGGCTACGATAGATATTCCCTTTCTGCATCTCCAACGAATAGAATGGACCGATGGTCTCACGCCGTCTTCCGAGTGGTCCACGGGGAGGCGAACGTCACGGCGGCGCCAGAGCGCGTGCCTTGGGGGGAGTGTCGTACGACGGTGGATGAGCGTCCGTACGGTCTCAAAAGCGGAAGAGGAGCGTCACGATCTCCCCCCCACGCAGCGTCAGCCGCACGCCCTGATCCTCGATCGGCGACAGGTGATGTGCCGCCGCTTCGGCCGAAGGTCGCTCGTCTTCGTTGAGGTACGCCAACAGCGCCTCGCGGAAGGTGAAGAGCAGACGAACTTCCGTCTCCACCGCCCGCTCAGTTGGGTTGTACAGGCGCACCACGAGCGCGTCTTCGCGGTCCGCACGTTTCACCGCGCTGACCACCACGACGTGGGGCGCGACGGAGAGGAAGCTCCAGGCGGTCGGCAGCTTGCCATCGTGCAGGCTTGTCACTTGTGCCCGTAACGGCGCTTCGAAGGCCAGACCTTCGACCAATGGCAGTGCCTCATCGGCATGCCACGTGCCAGCGTGCGGCACGAGCGCGTACTCAAAGACGTAGTGTCCCAGGCACTGGGCGTTGGGCGTGAACTCCATGGGGCCAGCATGGCCGCGGCGCGTGTCCAGGTCGGCACGCGAGAGCCACTCGACGCAGCGCAACAGGGTGAGCGCCACCGCCACGCCGCCATTGACGGGCCACGGCATGACTTCGTATTCGGGGAGGCCACGGTTGAGCACGGCAAGGCCGATGCGGCTGTCGCTGATGTCCACAAAGCGCTTCTGGGGATGGGTATCTACGGGCAGCTCAGCCCAGGAAGTCCACGGCGCTTCGCCCGCCAGGGGAAGGGGTTGGCGGACGGGCCGGCGTACCACTTCGAAGGTGCCGTCGGCCTCGCTGACCTCAGTGGTGATGGGGGCGGGGAAGAGCACGCGCAGCCGGTGATCGCGGGCCAGATTCTCAACCTCAGTACGGAATTCCACTCGGCGCACGCCCGGCATCAGAGACACTTCGGTCGTGATAGGGCACTCCACCATTTCAAAGTGGCGTGATTGGCGGTTCTCAGCGCAACAGGCCGGCAGCTCGTAGCGCACGCTGATGCGCAGGGTAGCCTGAGTCGGACCCTCCCGCAGGACCTCGATACGCGGCCGGTATCGTGGATTGCTGACGATCACGTCCTCGCGGGGAGGGGAGTAGTTGTAGAGGTCGCCGACGTCACCGCCATCCTGAAAGAGGTTGAGCCCCGCGAAGCGGGCGCCCGTAATCTTGTCGACGACGGTGAGCGTGCCGGAGGCCGGGTGCGCCTCCACGCGGAAGAACTCGTTCTCGATGGCGGCAGGCTCGACAGACAGCGCATGCATCATGGGTAAGGCGGCGGCGTCTCGGGACTGGCTGGGACGCACGTAAAACGTGCGGGCGCCATGGCCAGGCACGTCGGTGGCGAGGATGGCAATGTCCGCGCGCGGAACCTCGCGCGCCACGAACTTGAAGCTGGTGAGCTGGTCGCGGCGGGCAGAGGCGCGGATATGCTCGATGGCGGCGGCCACCGCGGCGAGATTCGGCTCGCCCTGTTCGGCGAGGGTCACATGCACCCGTTCCACCGCGCCACCCGGCTCCATGCGGAACTGGACGTCGCGAATTACGTAGCCCTCGATGTGGCCATTCTGCACCATGCCCAGCATGCTGGTGGCCAGGTCCTTGGCGATCTCCTGCGCGAGCAGCTCTTTGGTCCACAGGCGGCGCACATTGCTGGGCACGAGCATGCCCCGGTCGTCGACCACCTGGACGTGTTCATCCTCCACCTCAAGGTCGCATGTGACGACATCGGTACGCGTACCAGGCGTTGGATTGAAAACCACAAGAGGGACGGCGCCGTCGCCAATACCGGCGGCGCGCGTGTCCACCTGGTTGGCGAGTGCGTCGAGCGCCTGGTCGGAGAGCTGGCGAGCGATCTGCTCACTCTGGTCGAAGCGCGAGCGCATCTCCTCGTGGACCTGATCTATGCCAGTGCCACAGATACTGTCGTGCGGATGGTTGAGGAGCAAATGGCGCCAGGAAACGCGCAGGAACCCCGTGGGATAGGGTCTGCCGAACAGCCATGCCCACGTGCTGGCTGGCTCGGCCCAGTGCGTCAGCAGCGTCTCGCACTGCGCATTGCGCTGCTTGATCCACATGCGCGTGGAGAGCACGCCGGGCAGGAGGTGGGCATGCCGGCTGCTGCGCATCTCACCAGTGTAGGTGACCAAAGGCGGGTTGGCTTGCTTGATGGCGTCGATAAAGCGCGGCAACGTACCGATCACGGCGGCAGCGCCGTCGGACTTGAGCCGCTTGTTGGCAGCGGCCAGCGCAGCCGGCAGACCCACCTGCGGCTCCAGATGGTCAGAGCCGTTCATGAGCAGCAAGGTGTTCGTGGTGGCGCGCTTGCGCAACGGCGCTTCGATGGTGGCGAGGCGGGCGAGCAGGGCATCGGTCTGGAGCGGCAGAGTGCGTGCGTTAGAGTAGCCGAGGTCGTCGCAGAGCCAGACGGCGAGTACGCTGGTGCCATCCGGGGCGGCCCAGCGGAATTCGCTGCGCTCTACCTCGGGGCCAACGCCACGCCAGAAGACGGCATTGTCGATGCCGAAGCCGCGGAGGAGCTGGGGGAGCTGGCCAATGTGCCCGAAGATATCCGGCACATAGCCGACCATCATGGGGCCGCCGAAACTCTCGGAGAGGCGCATGCCGAGCTGCAGATTGCGGATGAGCGACTCGCCGCCGACGAGATACTCGTCTGGCTGGAGGTACCAGGGGCCGACGAGGAGACGACCCGATTGGGCGAGGGCGCGCAGACGCTCGGCGTTTTCGGGCCGCACTTCGAGATAGTCTTCAAGTGGGATGGTCTGGCCGTCGAGCATGAAGTCGGTGAAGGCGGTGTCGCTCTCCAGCACGTCCAGAATACGATCCATTGCATGGACCAGCCGCATGCGGAACTGCTGGAAAGTCTGATACCACTCGCGGTCCCAGTGCGTGTGCGGCACGACCAGGAGCTGAATTGCGTCAGCCATTGATCCCCTCGTCCACTTATTCGCCGGATTGGCATTATATCCCATATCCCTTGCGATACGACCGGACAAGCACCAGCCGAGATGCAAGGACGGGGCCAGCACTGCACTGGCCCCGTCAATCTGGATTCAGGGACGCGCGCTAGCCGCGCGCGATGCCACCGTGTGGTCCCTGCCCTGTGATGGTCTCGGCATCGCCGTAGACGGCGGGGTCCAGCACCGCGAGGGGATCGACGTCGCCGTGATTCTCGAGCCAGCGCTCGGCGTCGATGGCGGCGCGGCAGCCGTCGCCAGCGGCGGTGACCGCCTGGCGGTAGCGGTGATCCACGACGTCGCCCGCGGCGAAAACGCCGGGAACGTTGGTCATGGTGAACTCGCGGGTGATGAGATAGCCCACGGGATCCGTGTCGAGGTAGTCGCGGAAGACAGCAGTGTTAGGCTCGTGCCCAATGGCCACGAACACGCCCTGCACGGTGAGGCTCTCGGTGGCCCCTGTGCGCAGATCGCGCAAGACGACTCCTTCAACGCCTTCCTGGCCCAGAATGTCGTCTACAACGGTGTTGTAGCGAATGGTGATCTTGGGGTGCTGGCGGACGCGCTCCTGCATGATCTTGCTGGCGCGAAACTGGTCGCGGCGGTGCACGAGCGTGATATCGGAGGCGTAGCGCATCAGGAAGAGCGCTTCTTCCATGGCGGTGTCTCCGCCGCCGACGACGACCAGGGACTTGCCGCGGAAGAAGAAACCGTCGCACGTGGCGCAGCCACTGACGCCGCGGCCCTGCAAGCGCATCTCGTTCGCCAGACCCAGCCATTTGGCGCTTGCGCCGGTCGCCACGATCACAGCGCGCGCCTGATATTCCCTGGCGTCGTCCCCATCGCCGATCCACAGCTTGAAGGGGCGGCGCGAAAAGTCCACGCGCGTGACATTGCGGGCGACCATCTCAGCGCCGAAGCGGCGGGCCTGCGCCTCAAACCGCGCCATGAGGTCCGGCCCGGCGATTGGGTCCTCGAAGCCAGGATAGTTCTCGACATCGGAGGTGATCATCAGCTGGCCGCCGGTCTGCTCCCCCTGGAGCACGAGCGTGCGCAGGTTGGCGCGCGACGCATAGATCGCCGCCGTATAGCCGGCGGGTCCGGAGCCAACGATCACTACATCAAACACATCCGGCGTCTGGCTGCCGGTGTTCAGGTCTGCCATGCCTACGTCCTTCCCGCTCGGGTCACCTGGCCATCGCGGATATTCCTGCGCCGATGCGACGGTGGCGCTCAACGCAGTATACCATACCCCCTCCCGGTATGCAAGGAGAACTGTTCCCTCTCCGCACTCATCCTCCGCCGCGGCGAGCGCAGGCTCCAGTACGATACCTTGACCAGTCACGCCAATCACCAGTACACTGATTTCGACGACCCGAGACGTGACGACCCGAGAGCTGGAGCCAGACCAATGAGGGGTGTGGCTCATGCGGGGCGTGGCCAGCGCCGGCGCCTATGATTGCACCTCAGTACACGGAGGAGGCTCACGTGGGAATTCACGTTGATACACTCTACCTGATCTGTGTGCTGGCGCTCTGGGTAGCGTGCTTCCAGGCGGCGTGCTGGCTGGTGGCGCTGGCGCACCGCGAAGCGCTCGTATGCTGGAGCGTTGGCCCGTTCGGCGTCTCGGCCGTGTACCTGCGCGAGCCGTCGTCGCCGCTGCTATTGGCGCAGATGGTCGTTCCAGCGCTGCTGGTCGGAGGCGCGAGCTACGTCAGTCTGTATGTCGTGCATCCGGCGCCAATCTCTGGGCTGGACCCACATTTATTAGCCCGGTTGGCAACGACCATCGCGGTGGGCATGGCGGTCGTGGCGGTGCAGGGGCTGCGGCTGCTGGGCGATCGGCGCTTCCCCATCTGGGGCGAGGCGCGGGTGCTGGCATGCGTGCAGCGCACCCGGGCGCTGGGAGGAGTCGTCCACTTTACGCCCAGTGGCCGAGCGTTCCTGCGCGAGCGCTTCGGCGCCACGCCGGCCGAGTTCCTGCACACGGTGAGTTGAGCCAATGTGGAGCGCTGAATGAGTGGCAGCGAACCGGACTGCGCATTTTGCCGTATCGTCGCGGGCACTCTGCCTGCCACGCACGTCTACAGTGATGACCTGGTGGTGGCAATCCAGGACCGGCACCCTGTAGCGCCCGTGCACGTGCTGGTCATTCCGCGGCGTCACGTGCCCGACGTCACGGCACTGGGGCCAGAGGACGGTGAGTTGCTAGGACGCATGTTCGCCGCGGCCAATCAGGTGGCGCATGAGTTGGGTGTCGCGGCGTCGGGCTATCGGTTAGTGATCAACCGGGGACCTCACGCTGGCCAGACGGTCGATCACCTGCATCTGCACATGCTTGGCGGGCGCCCGATGGGCTGGCCTCCTGGATAGTGGCTCCCATCTCCGGCCCCTTCGCGTAGCGGCGGAAATAGGCAGTTTGGGCGCTGGTGTGGCGTTCTCTCACAGCCCTGGTCACTCCGTTATGTTGGCGGAAGTGGTGGCGAAACGCAGTACCATACTTACTGCCAAGGCATTTTGGCTGGCGGAGGAACCGGCGGTTGACATCGCAGCTGCATGGTGTGCGGCCGCGCCGCGCAACCAAGGCGGTTTGAGTCGGCAGACAGTGGCGGACACGTTCCAGCGATCAGTGGTGCATGTATACCCAGTACGATAACGCGTAGATGAGGACCAGGCGTAGCGCGCATTCGGGAGAATGTGGCGTGTAACGGGACCAGGAGCCGCCGTTCAGGACGAGGAGCTACGTTGTGGAGGAGCCAGTCATCACGATTGGGGTCGAAGGCGCGCCGGCAGGGCCCGAGGGGCTGTGTGGGCTGGCGGACGCGACGCTGCGCGAGGTGGTCAGGCGGACGCTCGAGCGGGCGGGGATTACACGTGCTGTGGAGCTGAGCATCGTGGTCACGGGGGACGATGCGCTGCGCACGTTGAACCGGGACTACCGGGGGCGCGACGAGGTGACAGACGTACTCTCGTTCCCGTTGTTGGATGCACCGCTAGCGCAGGCGCCGGCCGATCAGCTGTGGTCACCGAGCGATGCTGATCCGCAGGGGGAAGAGAGCAGTCGGGACCAGGACACACGGGCGGGACGTGACGAGGATACGCACGTTGTATCATATGAGGAGAGAACCGCGGACGGCGAGGAAGAGGCCGCTGCGGCGCACGAACCGTTCGTCTTCGTTGGACCTCCTGGGATGCCGCTGCACCTGGGCGATATCGTCGTATCGCGTGATACGACGGAGCGGCAGGCGGAGCAGGCGGGTCACTCCGCTGCATGGGAACTGGCATATCTGGTCGCACACGGGGTGCTACACCTGGTCGGCTACGATGACCACACCGACGCGGGCTACAAGGCGATGGTGGCGCTCCAGGAGGCGGTGCTGGACGACGTCGGCGTGGGGCGGTAGGGAGAGTCCTCCAGCCTCCGCTCGCTCCGGCGAGAGCCGGAAAGCTGGGGCGCGAACGAGGCGCGCGGCGCATCGCCGACGAGGGAAGAGGGACGCGCGAACTACTATGGACCTACCAGGGCGAGCCTGGCTCCCGCGACCGAGAAGTGATCGAGCGAACGCTCCGCCTCGCGCCAGCGGCGCGAGGGGCAAGGGCTCGCTGCTGTGCGGACCGACAGGCACTGAGAGGAGCATGCTCCGCCGGGATTGTGGGGTGCACGGAACAGTGAAGAACCGGGACGGGGGCTCGCGCGCGCGGCGATAGACCAGAATCGAGGACGGTGTGAAGGCAATTTCCGACCGGAGGATCAATCGGCATCGCCAGGCGCGGAAAGGCGCGCCACCGGTGCCCGCGGCGGCGGCGCACAGGGGCGCGGCCGCCGATTCCGCCGGGGTGGTGGCGGATGCCGGTGTAGCCGAGCAGCCGAGTGTCCTTGGCGGGGCCGGGACAGGTCGCGCGGCGAATGCTGGAGCGGCTCGCCAGGCAAGCGGAGCCTTCCGTGGAGCCGCGGCCAGTGCGCGGAAGAATGGCTATGCCGCCGTGGGCAGTCCAACCAGCTCGGCTTACGGGACGCCAGCACAGTCGCCGATGCGGGCGTTTCTGCGCAGCTTCGTCTTCGCGGGGCGTGGGCTGGCGCACGCGGTGCGCACTCAGCGAAACGCTCGGGTGCATGCGCTGATCGCTGCGGCGGCGATCGCGCTGGGCGTCGCGCTGCGCATTTCCGCGGTGGAGTTCGCGGTGCTCTTTGTGGCCATCACGCTGGTGTTTGTGGCAGAGATGTTCAATACGGTGGCGGAGGCGTGTGTGGATATGATCACCGATGCGTACCATCCGCTGGCGCAGATTGCCAAGGACGTGGCGGCGGGCGCGGTGCTGCTCAACGCCATGCTGTCGGTGGTGATCGGGCTGTTCGTCTTCGTGCCACACCTCTGGCCGCTCGTCGTACGCTGGCTGGGGTGGTGAGCGGGAACGGATTTATCGCGCCGGCTGGCGAGGATCAGCCAGCAACACTTGCGCGCCCACCCGGCTCGACGCATCGGCCCCCAATTCCGGCTGGTATGCTGGCCCGTAACTTTTTCTCTCCACTCGATCACGTGTTCATCTGACTCCAAATAATCTCACAGCGCGAATGAAATGGCCGAGCCATCTGTGCACCATTGCGACTTGAATCAAACTAAATCATTGATGGAATTTGAAAGAACGCAAGTGTAATGGGCCATTTCAGAATACCCACCTTCCAATGGAGTGTGGTTTACCGTGGGCTCGAATGGAGGTGGAGAGCCCGTATTTCCACCGGCCACGTTACTGTCGAACTGGGCTGACCGTTGACCAGAGTACAGTGGTGGCCTCGACACCTGGTTTCATCGCGCCCAAGCGATGGCGACCCACACCGTGTGGAGGGCGAAGACAACCGTCTACCCGGCCAACGGTCCGTCGGCGTATCGTGCGTATCCCAAGCTGATCGTGAACTGGAAGGAGAGATGGTCGCAACGCTGCGGACTGGCGGTCTGTGTCGCCGCAAGTGAGTGAGGCCTGCCACGGAGTGCTAGCACGCTGAGTATCCAGGGATGCAGCTGGTGTCGCCAGTGGCGACACCACAATCGGGCACTCGCACCGGCGCGGGGCTGCCCGACGAAAACGGCGAGCGTGACAGCCCACGATCGCCGCATCTTGTGAGGAGGACTTGCTAGTGGCCACTCGAAAAACCATGCTTCGCACGCTCGTGGGTGGCGGGCTCGCGGCCAGTCTCGCGATAGCAGCCGCCGTCGGCGTGGGGCTGGTGCATGCGAACAGTCCAACCAGTTCCTACACCATCGGGGGCAACACCCCCGGCTGGATCCAGCACGCCACTGATCAGGGCGCACTGGATCCCACAACGGTTATCTCGGTAACCGCCTGGCTGAAGCTGCACAACACGCAACAACTCGACCAACTCGTGCAGAGCCAGACGCAGAAGGGCAACGCGAACTATCACCAGTGGCTTTCGCAGAGCCAGTTCAACGCCACCTACGGCCCCACGTCGCAAGAGCTGAACTCGGTCACGAACTTCCTGACCGCTCACAAGCTGACGGTGCTTGCGACCGCCGACGATAACTCCTATGTGAAAGTGCAGGGCGCGGTCGGCGACATCGAGAAGGCCTTCCACGTTCAAATCGACAGCTACTCACTAAACGGTCAGACCTACTATTCCAACACGGCCGATCCGAACGTCAACGACTCCTCAGGCGCTCATATCGACGCGATCAGCGGCATGGACAACTATGGGTTCGCGCCCGACATCGCCTACCAGACGACCGCAGACGACCAGCCTGTGCAGCCAGTGGCTGTGGGCTCCAACCCCAACGGCTTCTTCTTCGAGTCTCAGTGCTTCCGTGGTGTGCAGACTCAGACGTTCACCGGTACGGGTGTCTCAGCAACCTACACTGGCAACCGCTACGGCTCCGACATCACGAACGGCAACCCTGGCCACCTGCCTCCGTGTGGCTATCAGCCGAGCGAGCTACAGAAGGCGTACAGCATGACCCCGCTGTATAGCGCGGGCCTCGATGGCACAGGGCAGACGGTCGTCATTACCGACGCCTTCGGCTCCCCGACGATCCAGACGGACGCCAAGGTATTCTCGCAGCTCTACGGCCTGCCCGATCTGACCAGCAGCAACTTCCAGGTCTTCCAGGCGCCCGGTCCCGTCGTCAATAATCCCTGCAATAAGAAGTTCTGCCAGGGATCGTGGCCGGATGAGGTCACGCTGGACGTCGAGTGGGTCCATGCCATGGCCCCCGGCGCCAAGATCGATCTAGTGATCGCCCCCAACAACGGCAACGATCTGGACGAGGCCGTCAACTATGCCGTCGTCCACCACCTGGGCAACACGATTTCCAACAGTTGGTCCTCGGTGGAAGGGTTTGGCAATCCGGCGCGCTTCAACCGTGACAACCGCATCTTGGAGGAAGCGGCCGCCCAGGGCATCGACGTCAACTTCTCCTCGGGTGACTCTGGCGATTTCGCTGCTGCGGTCGGATTCAAGACCGTCGGCTTCCCCGGCAGCTCGCCCTTCGCGACCTCGATTGGCGGCACGAGCCTGGCGCTGAATTCCAACAACGGTATCGCGTGGCAGTCAGGCTGGGGCACCAACCTCACCCGCATCGCCAACCGGGTCAGCGAGGGCAGCACGCCCGTGGATCCGCCGCTGAACGCAGCATCGGTGGGGATGGGCTTCCAGTACGGCGCGGGCGGTGGCTCGAGCCTGACGTTCGCTAAGCCTTCATGGCAGACCGGTGTACCAGGCACAATGCGCGCGGTGCCTGACGTTGGCTTGCTCGCTGATCCCTACACCGGTGTCGAGATCATCGAGACCATCGGCGGCCAGCTCAGCTTCACGGCGATCGGCGGCACGAGTCTCGCCTGTCCCATGTTCTCCGGCATCATGGCCATTGCGGCTGAAAAGGCTGGGCACGGTCTTGGCCAGGCGGCTCCGCTGATGTACGGACTGTCGTCGTCCAACAGCACGAGCACCCCCATCTACGATGTGCTGCCGGTGGGATCCGCGAACAATGTGAGCGGCAGCATTACCGACAGCCACGGCTCGACGAATTACTCTGCGGATCAGCTCGCCGCGCCGCTGGATGGTACGACAACGTACTACAGCGCGTTCTACAACAGCCCGCACTCGACCCGATGGTTCGTGCTCACGTTCGGCACTGACTCCTCGCTGACCACCGGCACCGGCTGGGACAATGTCACGGGCGTCGGCACGCCAAACGGCGCGAACTTCGTCAACGCACTCAGCTAACCACGTTCCCAGGGGCTCCGGTATAGGGCGTCATTCATACGTCGCGAGCCCCAATGCTATGAGGAGCCGGGAGGCGGCGTGTGCCGCCTCCCGGCTTACTCCATGTTCAGGGTGCGGTCGCTTTCGGTCGTCGATCCACTGAATGCTCCGGGCGCACAGCGCAAGGCGAGGACAGTCGGCGGCCATCCTCCTCTGGGGCCAAGCGCCCCATTTGACTCGACGCCGCACCAACAGTGATCTCTTACGGTGTTACAAGCTCGAACTCCGTGCCCCAGGTGTTGGTCGCCTGCGCATATTCGCCGGTCATCCATATGGCGGAGGGATTCCCTCCACTGACGTCCACCCAGGCCGAATTGTAGTCCCCCCAAGGCGCTCCGGTCCCCTGGGTGAAGTAACTGTTCCCCCACGCCAGCGCGACAGTCGAGCTGGGATTGCTGTTCACGTACCAGATGCTTGGATAGATGGTCGGTCCGGATGCATTGAATACGAAGAGCATGTGGCCTATACTGTTCCTCACTGCTGCTGGAAGGAAGAGCGAGTACCCTGGGGCGCCAAATGCACCCTGCGCGGACACACCCGCACTGGTTGGGTTTAGCACGAACCACTCTACAATGCTGACGGAACCTTGACCATTTCCCCAATTGTAGGATGCAGGCAGCGCAACCGTGATGAGGCTGCCAAGGTAGCTCGCCTGCGTGAGACTGCAATCGCCCGTACCAAGGCGGAGCGTCGAGCCCTCCTGCTGTGCCAGCGGAGGGGGACTGTAGCATTGGGTGGGAATACTGGTGTTCGAAAGCGCCGCATTTGTCGTGTCCAGCACCCATAGCGTGAGCCGGCAGCCCCCGCTCGGTGACGAATTCACGAGGTACTCTGTGCCTCCTTGGCCGTCCTCCTGGACCATCGGAACGATGGCCTCTGCGATTGTCCCAGATGGGTTGGTCAGACCCGTCCAAATGGTGTAGTTGGTGTTAGGGGCGCAGCTTTCGAGTTGAGCGCGGTTGGCAAAGAACAACTCATTCGACACGAGACTGCCAGTACTGCTTTTGAGCAAATTAGCGCTGAGGTATATGCCCGCGCTATTCACTCCGAGCTTGTCGAAGTCGGCGCCCAGGTTCGAGGGAGTAGGGAAGGCGTAAGTGCAGTAGCCTCCTCTCTCGTCCGTCTGCTGGGCCACCGACAGCACCAATTCGTAACCAAGGTCGGCGCTGATGAGGAAGCGCATGCCCGTATCGTCCCAGACGACTACAGGATCGACAACGAATGCGGTACTCGGCACGTGGAACCAGCTTTGAAGGGTCGTCGATTTCTCCAGCACACCGGTGCGACTGTAGATGGCCAGGCTGGCGTTGACCGTCTCCACGTAGTTGTCGGCCCCCCCCGCACCGTTAGCATCGGGCTTGGCTTTACCGTCATCGGCAATACCACTCGAGACTCGTGTGCCCGTTGTGGTGGGAACCGCAATGGAGACGACGTGCGTAGGCGCAGGCAGGCTCGTTGTGGCAGGAGCTGTGCTTGCTCCAGCGCCGGTGCCTGCCACATTTCGGTCCCCGCCTGCGATTGATTGGTCTACCGCGTTCTGGCTCTGCAGCGATGTGGTCGAGAATACGCCTAGCCGCCTAGCGCTTCCATGTCTGCTCACCATATAGCCGCCGACATCTCGTGCTGCACGCGCGCCGGCGACAGCAGGCGCTGTCCGTACTAGCGGCAACAGGCACGAAAGGCATACGAGCACCATGACGCGACGCGCACGCAAGGTCAGAGACCGCACGGGAGGCTCCTCCCTATCACGAAGCGGGTGCGACGGAGCTGCGTGGCAGCATCGCATCGACCAGGACCTGCGCCACTTCGGGTCGCGAGAACTCTGGGGGTGGCATCACACCGTTGCGGAGCATCGCCCTGACAGCGGTGCCGCTGAGTATGATATGCCGGGGCTCGGGATGCGGGCACGTCTTCGGGGAGGCCATCCCCCCGCAATCCCGACAATAGAACGCATGCTCAAAAAAGAGTGGCGTGATGCCGAGCTCCTCCGGCTCGAGCTCTCTGAAAAGGTGTTGGGCGTCGTAGGGACCATAGAAACTGCCCACCCCGGCGTGATCCCTGCCGACTATGAAATGCGTACAGCCATAGTTCTTGCGCACGAGAGCATGAAAGATGGCCTCGCGGGGGCCGGCATATCGCATCCGTGCCGGGAAGGTGCCCAACACAACGCGATTGCGGGGATAGTAATGCTCCAGGAGCGTCTCGTAGCAACGCATCCGCACCTCGGCCGGGATGTCGTCGCCCTTAGTCTCTCCCATGAGCAGATGGAGGAACAGGCCGTCCACGGTTTCGAGAGCGCACTTCTGAATGTATTCATGCGCGCGGTGCACCGGATTCCGCGTCTGGAACCCGACTACACAGTGCCAGCCGCGGGCGGCGAACTCCGCGCGTGCTGCAGCGGGACTCGACGGATACCGCGCGGAGAAAGGGCCTAGCTCGGGTGGATGGAGCAGCCAGATAGGGCCGCCCAGCAAGATGTCTCCTTGCTCGAAGACTGCCCATACGCCAGGATGTGACTGGTCGTCTGTGCCGTACACCTGGCGCGCCTCACGCTGCCGGTCATACGTGAACATTTCCTGCAGCTCGAGTATCGCGCGCGCAGAGCCATCGGCGTCACATAGCACCAGTGCCGAGCCCTCGTGGAGTGATCGAGCCGTCTCACACCCCACGGCGAGCGTGATGGGCGGCGACCACGCCAGGCTGTTGGCCAGGTGCATGGCGTCGACAACCGTGAGGTAATCATCGCTGGTCATGAAACCGCATAAAGGACTGTAGGCACCGACCGCAATGAGCTCGAGATCTAAAACTACGCGAAGGCCGACTCGGAGAACGGGCAGCTCTGGCAACCGTTCTATCCAGGATTGCGCTTCCATTGACGGAGGTACTCGATCTACGAGCACACCGCCATGAGGGTGAGCAACCATCACCATATCCCTTCAGTTTGGGGCACCAGGAAACCATGAGTCTCCAACCACTGGAGAATCTCCGCGACACTGTCTTCGGGGCGGCGCCCTTCCGTCTGAATCACGATCTCCGGCTGACATGGCGGCTCGTAGGGATCGGAGACGCCCGTAAATGCCTCCAGCTCGCCACTCAGCGCCTTTCTATACAGACCCTTGACGTCGCGACGAATGCACTCTTCTAACGCGGTCGCCACATAGACCTCAATGAAGTCCGTGATGCGGGCTCGCACCTGGTCACGAGCTTCGCGGTAAGGGGAAATGGCGGTAGCGATCGCAATCACGCCGTTGCGAGCGAGAAGGTCGCAAATCCACCCAATGCGGAGGATGTTGGTATCGCGATCCTCACGGGAGTAGCCGAGCCCTTTGCTCAAATGAGTACGTACGGCGTCGCCATCGAGGAGCTCAACACGGCGTCCACGCTGACGCAACGTGCGCTCGACACGCTCGCCTATCGTCGTCTTTCCGGCGCCGGAGAGGCCTGTGAACCATAACGCAAAGCCGCGTTCCATATGCCGAATCGTGCCCTCCGACTAGCATGTGTGTTGTTGATGAAATCGTGGCGACGCTGGACCGAAGCCAGAGCGTCGCCTCGACGAGCGTGTGCGGAAGATAGCAGCCGCTGTGTGATGCCCGGTGCGCACAGGCCCCTACATGAGGAGCAGGCGCCATGCGGAAAACGCCAGCATACCTGCAATGGTCGGGCGCAAGACCGTTTCTGGGACAACGCAGGTCAATCGACTTCCGACGAGCACCCCAGGAATCGATCCAACGAGGAGCTGCCCGACGACAGGGAAGTAGACATCCCCGATCGACCAGTGCGCAGCGGCAGCGGCAGCTGACAGGAAACATCCGTGCAAGACATCAGCCCCAACACGCCGGCTCATCGGCCACCGCGGGTAGGCAAGCATCAACGCGATCATCACCAGGCTGCCCGCTCCCACCGAAGTGAGGCCTACCAGAAGCCCTATGACTGCTCCTGACCCGATAAGTACCGGCGTCCGCCTGCTGCGCAGCGCCTCAAGTCGGGGGAAGAAGATGGACGGGCGATTCTTCGGCCACACGCGCGCCGCGACGAACGGTTGGACCACCAGGAGAACTGCCACTACGGTGAGCATGTAGCCAACCAGATGCCCGACCAGCATCTCAACGTTGAGGCCATGGACATGCCGGAGCCTCGCGATGAGCCCCACGCCAAGAAGCGAAGCAGGAACGCTCCCGATCGACAGCCTGATGCTCGTCCAGGCCTTGATCTGGGTCTGGCGCAGATGCTGAGCAGCACCGACGGCCTTCGTGATGGTGGCATACGCCAGGTCGGTGCCCACGGCGAGCGTCGGCCGGATCCCGACCAGCAGCACCAGGATGGGGGCCATAAGCGACCCACCTCCCATGCCCGTGAGCCCGATGAGGACGCCGACGAGCAAGCCGATCAGCACAAATTGTAGCTGCAACGCGTTCTCCTTGCCCAGTCCAATCGATCAGCAGCGCGCATTCGGACAGATCGCCCTATGAGGGTATCCGCTCGGCAGCGGCGTGACAATGGGAGTGAACACGTATTGCATCTGTAGAGAGAACCTGGTAGCCCCCCCGCCCAATGGGGAAGAAAACGCCCCCAGCTGGCAGCAGCTCACTTGAACGAGAGTCTGGAACATTTCCTGCGACATCGGCGCCCGGTGCGCCGGCAGGACGGCTAGTACAGCCGTATGGATTGAGATGAGGCGGCCACCGATACTACTTCTTGCTGATGACAGCAGCATCCAGAGACGCAGTGCACCGGACAACTCTGCGGAAGATGTGCTTTACTATCGGAGTGGTGAGCGATGTCGCAGCGTGTTCCTGCCCGGCTTTCCGACCATCATGGTTCTACAGGGGCTGGCACGTTCGCCCCCAACCATACCCCTCCAGCCCGCCCTCAGATCAAAAGATGTCCTCCAGGACGTGTGGAGATGTCTGCTGGCGAGATTGATATCCCTGAGGACAGCGCGATGTATCGGCGCAGGCGACGTACGCTGCTCCCCGTGTTTGCCCTCCTTGCAATGATAACAATCAGCGCTGAACTGGCCGGATGCGGTGTACCATCCAACACCCCGACCCCCACCCCAACCGCTACAGGGCAGGCGAGCGGGATCCCCGCGAATATCGATTACGAACCAGGGGGATATGGTGACTTCGAACAGCAAGCACTGACCGATCCTCGCATAGGCGCCGTCGACATCAACATGAACTGGAACGCGGTGGAACCGACCCCCCCGACGAACGGAGTACACCACTATGTATGGGGGCCGGCGGATGCTGAAGTCCAGGATTGGGCCGCGGCGGGCAAGAAGGTAGTCCTCGTCGTTCGATACGCTGCCGACCAGGAAGCGTCATGCGATGGAACACAGATGATGCCCCAGTGGGAGCTTCAACGTATCCCCACGTTCTGCGACGCACAGTACGGGACGGTTATTCCCAACTACTTCGATCCGACGTTTATCAGCGACTTGCAAACCTATATCTGGGCCATTGGCACGCACTTCGGTGCCAGCTCGACGAAGTCGAGCATTCTCTATGTGCGCGTGGGCCTTGGGCTGGTCGGCGAGAGCTTTCCCGTATGGCACATGCGCAGCAACGTGCAGGGCTGGGCCCAGTTGCAGGCCTGGGGCTATTCGCCTGCCAAATGGGAAGCGTGGCAGGAGGCGCGCCTGGCCTTCATTAATAGGGTGTTTTCGTACACGACAGTGATCTATCCGGTCAACGATCAAGAAGCCAACGATCCTGCGACGGGATTGCCACTCCAGGCCGCCGTGGCGTATTGGGCGGCAGCTCGTGGCATCGGCATCGGCCAGCAAGGCCTGGTCCCCGACTATACGTACGCGCGCATCGATGTCATCTGCGCGCAGGTGCGGCAACGTTGGCCTTCGACGTACATCGAGTTTCAAACGGTGGGACCTGTGAGCGACCGGGTGGAGGTGCTGGGAGACATTGAAACCGCCCAGCGCTATGGAGCTCGCTTCATTGAATGGTACGCGCGCGATGCGGTGAATGCATCGTTCCAACCGCTCTTTCAGCAATGGCAGAGCACCGTCACTGCGAAATTCGGGACATAGTCTCGCCCGCGCTCGGTGGAAGCTGGCTCACTGAGTGAGCCAACCGCTTTCAGCGCCATTGAGGGACGGGCCTAGGCCTATTCCGAGCGGCTAGAACGAGGTCTGGAGGACCTCGTGCGAGTCGGCTGACCCCAAAACTGAGCTGAGCAAGGCGGCGTAGTTCTGCGCCGTGTCGTCCCACGAGCGTGGGTCGGCAAATTGCTTGCCGCAGTGCTCCGCGACCCCAAGCAGCGCTTGCTTCAAAGCGAGTGGGTCGCGCGGGGGAATGAGGATGGCGCCTGCGTAGCCCTCCGCCGCCTCGACCAGGCCGCCGACACGCGTCACCACTACCGGGAGGCCACAACTCATGGCGATGTGGAGGCCGCCGCTCGCGGACGACCGATGGTACGGCAACACCACGGCGTCAGCGGCCGAGAAGAATGCCGTTACTTCCTCATCGCTGACATAGCGGTTGACGAACGTGATCCGGTCGCGGTAGCGGCTGTGCGTAATGAGATGCGCCGGAAGGTCCCAGCCCTCCCAGGTTTCGCCTACGATGGTGAGATGATAGCGTGCGGCTTCCTCTGAGGAGAGCGCATCGAAGGCGCGGATGAGATCTTCGAGCCCTTTATACGGTCGGATCACGCCGAAATAGAGCAAGTTGCAGCACGGAGTGCGCCCGTCTGGGCGCCTGGAGTCCTGGCGGGGCGAGTGTGCCCGCGTCGATCGGTGATGATCATAGGGGCCGTGCCTGATGATGGCCACTGGCCTATTCCCCAACGCGTAGGAGGACCGCACCTTAGCTGCGTCGAAGGCGGAGTGCACGACGAAACCGTGCGCTAACCGCACGACGAGCGGTGCGATGACATGCACATATCGTTGGGCCAATCTCCGTCCGGCTTCCCCTGGGTCGAGTACTTCGTGGAACTCAATAATGACTCGCGAGCCGACCAGGCGGGCCGCGACCGCGAGGGCAAGGTAGGAATGAAGCACTGTGCCAGTCCACCATTGGAACGTGACAACCTGGGGCCGCTCGCGGGCGAGGAAGCGCCACGCGCGCAGTATGGTCGGTATCCAGAACCAATCCACCCCGTCGAACACGCGTATGTTCCGCGCGTATGTCAGTCGCGTCAGGTCGTCTCCGACGCGTTTGATGCCGGGATACAATCGCGTCGGCAGCAACTGGCGCATCAAGACCACCGAGACCTGGTTCGCCCGAGCCAGCGATGTCGCCAGCCGCCAGGTGTAGTAGCTAATTCCACTGAGGAACCGGGTTCCCGATCCGACCACACAGATGCGCAAGCGCCCGTCGCCGTACATCGTGTCTTCTCCCATCGCGTCGCATTGCCCTGAGGGCACTCAAAGTCTATGGACACGCTCAACGCCTACTCGCCGACGACACGTGCATCGATATGCTCAGTACTCTCTCCTTGGGAGACGCGTAGACAAGGCCAGAGTCGCCTGCGCAGGATATCCCCTCCCGCCATGACGCATCCCGCGGTCTCCGCGATGAAAAACGCCCACGCAGCGCCGATGACACCTACTGTCGGGAGCAAGACCCAGGCGAGCGCGACCGTGAGGAACGCCATACCGAGATTGATCGACGCGGCGTAGCGCAGCTGCCGGCGCACGCGGAGCATGCTGATGTAAACATTCGTGATCGCGTCGGGGACGGCGCTTGCCACGTCCACCCGTAGCAGTGCCAGGCCGTGCTGGGCGTAGGCAGCCCCGAACACGGCGAGGACTTCGCGCCCGAACACGAGACATACCAGTGCAGCCGGGACGAACAGCAGGCCAATCAGGCGAACGCTCGAGCGGATCTTGCGCGTGAGATCGTCCCCCGCCAGCGATCCTTCCGCAAAGAGGGCGGCCGCCACTGCTGATGAACCCATGAAGAAGAAGTCGCCGATCTTCATGGCGGTGTAGTAGTAGGCGTTGTCGGCCGCGGAGAGCCGCACGGCCACAAGGACCGGCAGGAGGTACCCGGGAATCATGCCCCCCACGTTGATGAAATGGTGTCCGGCAAACGAGGACATCAGGGTGCGGATCTGTCGAAGCATTCCCCGGAATGCGAGCCGATAATCACGGTGCAGGCGGGGCACCAGTATGAACCCGGCGGCAAGCGTGGACACCGTCGCGGACACGGTCCACGAAAGTGTGATCGCGAGCGCAGATCCATGCCCTAGCCACACAGAGAGCACGATGAGCACGACCTTCAGCAGTGCGTAGGCCACGTTGTGCAGCAGCATGTGCTGTGCGGCGCGCTCGGCGACGAACGCCTGGTCCAGCAGCACGGATGTTGTCATCACGGGCACCCCCGTTGCCAGCACCAGTGCTGTGGCGGTGCCTTGGTGGCTGAATCCAGCGGACTGGGTGGAGACGAGCGGAAGCACCAGCAAGAGGATGCCGCCCAGCAGGCCGACCCCCAGGCCCGTTGCCAGACCCGCATTGAACTTGAGTGACCAGTCGATACCCGATTGGCTGCCGGGAAGGACCTGAATCAGCGTAGAACCGATGCCGAGATTGGACAGGACGGCGGCAAGCATGATCGCAGAGATCAGGGCCGAGCCCAGCCCGACATCGTGGGGCGAATACAGGCGGGCGGCGACGATCCAATAGCCATAGCCAATTGCAGCCGTGCACATATTGGTGCCCATGATCAGCATACTGTTGCGCACGAGCGAGTTACTGCGGGAACGCTGTACTTGCGTGCGCAGCGACGTGACAAGGCTCTTGCTGGCCGATACGACAAGGAGCATTGGGCAACCACCTGGGAACTGGCACTTCGCGCCGTAGAAGCTGTGGAGGTGTCTATGTGTCCTACGTCTTGGCAAACTCGCGACGTTGAGCGTGCGTCGGTTGAGTGCCTACTCCGACCACGAGCGGCTGGCCGGCCGAGTCTGGAGAGGCGTGCGCATCGAATACCGTGCTGAACGTGAGCTTGACCTGACGATAGATGATGCTCGCGGCATCCGCACGGTACACGCTGACTTGTACCTGGGTTGGCGAACTCGATCCGCTGCGAGCCCAGGTGACATTGGCTTGCCATCCCTGTCCCGGAGCGAGGTGAACAGCTGACCAACTCTCAGTGATCGTATGGCTGGACGATGCGATATCGAGCGTAGCGACCACGCGAAAGGTCCTGGCAACGGCGTCGCGGTTCTGCATGCCGATGCGTGCAAGGATAAATCCATGTGTGTCTTGTCCACCGGCGGGGAGGATCCAGAGCTGGGAGAAGCCTGGGTAGTGCTGTGTCTGTGCGCTGTGTCGAGAACTCACCACAGCTCCCCCTAAGAGAAGTGCTGCGCAGAACAGCAGCGCACCCTTCCACAATCGCGTAGAATCCCACCGCAGACTCCCGGCATCGAACCCGATGTCGATTATGGGAAGACGGCTTGGGAGTGTCGCCTGCATCCGCCACAACGTAACCATGCTGGCGCCGATGGTCATACCTCCCAGGAGCACCTGCCACGAAATCGTGGTCATCCCGGACGGCAGTACATTGAGTGCGAGGCCACCCAGCGCAACGGCGACCAAACTCAGGCTGAGCGAGATGCATGCGCGCTCGACCACGCCAATCGCCATCGGCAGCAACGCAGTACCCAGCATGAGGCCGAGCAGAATGATCAGGAACAGGCCAAGGATGCGTTGTGGTAGCGCGGAAAGGCTGGCAGCCGGACCGGCGGGAACAAAGGGCACGACGAAGGGTGCGGCAGCCGGTGCGGAATCTGGTGCTACCGTGATGGGGCTGACATCGTAGATGACGATGTCACCGCTATCATAAATGCGGCTGACTTCCGGGACTGTGTCAAACTTTGCCAGCGCTATGGGGGAAATCGGCTGGGACACGCGTTGGGTGTTGGATACCGGCCGGTTGAAATAGGTGCCGACGCGGGGAAGTCCCGTGCTCAGCCGTCGGTCGACGACCACGTATTGGACTTGGTCGTCGCGCAGCGCACTTTGCACGCCCGGACCAAATCGCGGCGCCATAAAGATCAGGGGCAACGAGGTATCCGCCCCCTGGGGCGCCGCAAGCCATTCATCACCGTAGGCAGCCATCAGCAGCGCATTTGTTCGGTCGGTGGCCATCGTGTGCCGCGGCCCAAGGTAGGCGAGAGCCCACGTCGCCGCAGCGGTGCTCTCCGGCTCGATCGACCGCTGGTCTGCCGCCACGAGATAGGGGCCTGGCATACTGGCCCATGGCGGTCCGTTGCCAGCGACCGCCTGGCCCACGAAGAGTACACTGATTACGCCTGCAGTTACCAGGGCTCGCGTCCAGACAGGCGTGCGCGGGATGCCGAAGTGCACGCAGCCAACCGCCAGCGTGAAACCGATCCCAATGAAGACGAATTCAGTGGCGCGATCGGCAGACTCGACCCCGGCAGGCGCAAGGCGGAGCGCCTGGCTGAGTGGGTATGCAACTGCTGTAAGGGCCAACGCGATGGCTGCGGTGTTCAGGCGATAACGGCGCCACACGGCGAATAGTCCAAAGGGCAAACCCAACACGATAAGCACGATGGATGCGTATGCCGTTAGGCGCTCCCACAGTGGTGTCTGTGCTCCTGAGCCGTCGCGAAACATCTGCCGGACGGGCATCTGCCTGAATGCCTCTTGGACGAGTTGCACGACCGCCTCTGTAACGTGGGAACCGAGGTATGTGCGGGCGATGCCCCCCGTGAAGACGTACCAACCGGAGACCATCACGAGACCGATGATACCGGCCTCGGCAGGCCAGAGTGGTAGCGGGCGACGGAGGAGGAGGAGGAGCACCAGCCAGACGATCATCCACGTGAGCAGTATGGCGACGAGAATGTAGGATGTCAGGTGATGGCTAATTGCAACCGCGCCCAGACTGAGCCACAGGATGCAGGTGAGCGCGAGGCGACCCCTCGCAGATGCCCGTCCCCGATAGGCCACGACGAACAGGACGAACGCTGCCAGCGGCAGGGCAAAGGACTCGTAGGAGAAGCTGGCATCCCCAAAAAGAAAGCCTGGATTCGCCATATACAGGAGGACCGCGATGCTGGCGATGCGGGCTGACTGGCTGACGCACTCATAGAACAGATACAGCGCGAGGACAATCAGCAGTCGTGCGGCACCGATCACCAACGCGACGGCATCAAAGATGGAGAGCGCCGTCAGACGGGATACCGCGGCCGTGACAATCTCAAGCCCCGGATACCACGGGCTAATTGGAGACAAGGGGCTCGCGTGGAAGAGATGGGCGCTTGTGAGGACATCGTAGGTGGTGCGCCAATGCGAGAACTCGTCGTAATACGCGAAGTAGAGCGGGTATTGGAGTACCTTGAGGAGATAAAACGCCATGCCCAGGAGCACCAATAGCGCGACGCGCTCGCCGCGCGTCGCAGCGGCGGAGCAAAGGCGCAGCGAAACCGGCAGGACGAGGATCAGTAGACCAGTCCAAAAGAAGAGATCGGCGTTGGGCGCTGATGACCGCCCTGCATTATAGCCGAGCACGACGACGGCCACGCCCGCGGCGCTGGTGAGGCTGAGCGCGGCCAACCAGCTCCACATAGTGGCGCGTAAGCTGGCATGCGCGCGAGCAGCGGCTAGCAGCTCATTCGGGCTTGTAGGCGTTGTGGGCGACATCCCTTCAGTCCGACCGCTACTCCCCAACACTGCCACCAGGTTCTCCTTCCGTGCTGGGCCTGCGTTCCGCGTGGGTGCATTGCTCGTCGCCCCGTTGCGCCTCCCTGTGCGGCCACACGCGGTCTACGCCTGGACGCCCACTCTCCCCCGGTGTCAATCGTGACCCTGGCGTCTGGATGAAGACGTCCCTGTATGCCTCCTCAATCCGGGTGACCACAACCTCGGCGCGAAATTCGGCAGCTGTACGGCGCGCTTGCTCTCCCATCCGCTCTCGCATTGCGACATCCGCAAGCAGACGACCTATAGCGTTACGCAATTGATCGGCATCGGCTGGCCGGACGAGTAGCCCGTTCTGACCGTCAGTGACGACATCGGGCAGCGCGCCGATATTTGACGCGATGACCGGCTTACCGGAAGCCATAGCCTCCAGAACCACGATGCCAAACGTCTCGGGCCACACCGAGGGCAGGAGCCCAGCGATGGCGCGTGGCCAGGCATGGATCACCGCTCGATGCGGCCAGGTCGTCAACAGATGTGCGTTGCCCGGGAGATCCGCTTGGGAGAGCGGATACTGTGCGGTCGGGTGGCCGATCAAGACGAGCGGAGGCACGTCGGCCAACCCGGCGTACGCGCGCAAGAGGACGTCAACTCCCTTGTGGCGGCTGAGGGCGCCGACGTACAGGAGGTAGTCCTCTGAGGGAAGCCGAGCCAGGAACGGAAGCGTGTCCTCGGGCGGCGGTCCCAACTCCATGTCAGTCGGTACCCAATTCGGCAGTATGCGATACGGCAGCCGGCTGCCGAGTAGCCCGCAGCCGGCTGCGACAGCGCGGCTCACAGGGAGGAACAGGTCGACTGCGGCGCGTTCAGCAGGAGCAGTGAGCCAGTTGGCAAGTACCGTGGGGATGCCCTTGAGGGCACCATAGTGGTCTATCGCGCAGTCTACGCACTTGACAGGACCGGGGCCGGAGCACAGGCTTCCGCGGTACATCATGGCGAGATTGGCACATCGCAGATTGTAGTTATGCAGTGTCACGACGAGGCGTGCGCCACTCCATTTCTTGAGTGGGAGGAAGGAGTGTAGCAGCCAGTTATGTGCATGGACAATCTGTGGGCGCTCGCGCCTGATGATTCGGCGCAGACTCCAGAGGGCTTCCGGATCAGGCATAGGCGGCGACGGTCTGCGCTCGGGCGAGCTAAACAAGAACGCAGCACGCTGAAACAGACCTTGAATGCGGTAGATACGCACGCCCTGTAGGAGCTCGAACTCGGGTAGCCCTGGTTGCCCGAACGTCGCCACCGCCACGACATGGCCACGCCTGGCAAGCTCTATGCTGAGATCATGGACATGTTGCTGCTCCCCACCCATGACCGGTGGATAAGACTGGGACAGCATTAAGATGCGCACGGCCGCCTCTGATCTATCGAGCGATACAGATCGAGCAAACTCGCAGCGCAGGCGTCCCACTGGGGCAACGTACAGTCACCTGGCAGCAGGGGATCGCGCAGTTGGCGCACGATTGCGGCGGCAATCTGAGCTGGCGAGCTGCGAATAGGTACCGAGCGAGCGAAACCTCGGTCGACGAATTCCTGCAGCGCCGACGTCGCCGCGACGAGCACCGGCCGCTTGAGTGAGAGGGCTTCCAGTACGGCGATTCCTTGAGCCTCGTGTTCGCTGAGCAGCGCGATCAAATCCGCACGCGCGAGCAGGGAGGGTAGGCTCGCCTGATCGCCTAGTGGCACCGCAGCGATCTCGACGCGCTCGTTCAGGTGGAGGTTGCTGACCAAGCGACGCAGGGCTGGTTCATAGGGGCCGGTACCCACGATACGCAGCCGTACATCAGGGTAGTGGTGCAAAACGGCAGGCAGTGCATTGATCACACGCTGATGCCCCTTGTAGCGCTCAAGGCGACCTAGCGAGACGATAAGTTTGCCGGCGCTGGGCTCAGCGTCGGCGGCGGATGCTTCGGGTGCCAGATGATTCGCGCCGTTGGGTATGACCACGAAACGCGTCCGCGGGAGGCGCAATCGCTCGGAAAAGTACTGCGCCTCCCATTCAGATGGGCAGATCAACCCGCGTGCACCGGCTAGGAGCGGGCGGAGAAAAAACCTCTGGCCTCGACGGAGGGCTCGCCGCACGCGCGAGTTGTCGCCACCGGAGTGAAACGTCACCACGTAGGGGATTCTGGCCCGTCGTGCCGCCAATAGCGCTAGCGGAGCGACAAACGTGTGATAGCCCTGGCAGTGGACGAGGTCCCACGGGCCCTGAGCGACGATACGGTACACCTCCGGCGCGAAGTAGTAATCGCGGTGGGCTGGCCATGCGCGTACGCGCCGGATGTGCACGCCATCCAACTGCTCCATTTTGGGAAGATGACCACTGGGGTCCGTACTCAGAATCGTCGCCTGAACGCCGGAGCGCGCTAATCGCGGAGCCACTTCATTCAAGTGTGTCTCCACGCCTCCTGCGTAGGGGAAGGAGCGGGCGGCAACGAGCAAGACGCGGAGCGGCTTGGTCTCCCCTGGCATTCGCACAGCTCACTTTCTCCCGGGGTGTGATTGGTTGCCCCACGACCCAGTGCATACAGGAGCGCTGGCTTGCGTGTCGTTGCCGCGCGACGCCTGTAGACGCCAGGCACGTTCACAGCGAGGGCTCGCACTCGAAGTGCCACTCCGGGCCGCGCATTGCGTCGCGCGAGATCAGACACTATGCGGCGCGGCAGGTTCGCCAGCCAGCCAGGTCGCGGTGCAGCAGTTCCTCCAGTTGGCTGACTTCGTCGGCAAACAACGCTTCAAGCCGTGTTCGCACCAAGGGATGCATCGGCTCCTGCTGGACAAGCAAAGCCATCGCTCGGTTCACCCACTCCATGCGGATGTCGGGTGAGACGATTGCCTTGATGCCCCGGGCGATGCGACCAGGGCGGTAGATCAAGCGGTCGATGTAAGTATAGACCCGACGAGACTTGGGCACGCCCCCGGCGTTGTATCGAACCGATGTATCGATGGCCACGTCCTCTCGCACCCCGAGAAAGCCAAAGACGTCGCGCAACACCTGCTGCGGCTGAGCATAGAGTTCTTCGTACATCAGTACCCTGATCTGTTGCGGGCCGAAGACGTCCAGGAAGCGCTTGACCTGGTGGTAGTAGCGGCTGGCATCGGTGTACCACCACATCGGCTCGTAGTTCATGCTCCGACGCATATCTTCCAGACTCAGGCCCTCCGCAAACCCGGAGCGTTCGCGGCCGTCGCGGACCAGATGCCCATAGGCACTGTAGGCTCGCTCAACGGGATTTCGCAGTATGATCAAGATCTTCCCGCCGGGAGATGCCTGTTTGATGCGTTCTGCGGTGCCAGGGTAGCACAGATAGAATACCGAGGACTCGCCGACGGCGCGATATCCCGTAGCACCGTCGAAGAGTCGAGCGTATTGATCTGGATCGCGGATAAGCCTGCCGTTCAAGCGCTCGTCACCCACACCCTTGTAGGCGTCAGGGAGCTCGTCAGAGGCAAAGAAATGCCCTTCCTTCCAGCGGGTGATGAAGATCTCGGGATGCTGGCTGAGATAGCGATCTAGCGAGGTTGTGCCTGATCGGGCGGCGCCGACCAGGAAGAAATTTGGTATCATCGTCGCGAGTCCTGTCTAGGTGTCCTTGGCGCCGGACGCCAGGGGTGTCCGGCAGACGTGTGCCAAGGATGGAGTGAGTGGGGCCTCCAAGGTGGGCCTAGAGGGGTGCCAAGTCGAATGTGTCGGCAGTTCTCGCCGAGGCGGAGGCTGACAAGCGATCAAGCAGCCACTCGTGCAGAATGGTCCGCAGCACTCGCCACCCGTCGCGAAAAGTGTGCAACTGGCTTCGACCGCGGATACGAGCCCATTCGTTGCTGGGCACTTCGACGATGGAGAGATTGGCTCTGTGCGCGCGCAGATTGATGAGGGTTTCGATCTCGAAGCCATCACAATCCACGGTAAATTGGTGGAAACAGTCCCGCCACAGCGCGTTGTATCCATAGCAGAGGTCGGTGAATCGCGTCCCAAAGAGGAGGTTCACTACAGCGCTGAGGCCTGAGTTGCCAAGGCGGCGCAGACGTGTGATGTCGGTGCTACTACCACCGGGTAGGAAACGTGAACCCTTGGCGAAGTCAGCGCCCGCAAGCAGTGCGCCGACGAAGCGAGGCAGTTCGCGTGGATCTGTTGAGCCATCAGCATCGATCAGCACCACGATGGTTCCGGTACTTGCTGCGACACCACACCGTATAGCGTCGCCCTTGCCTCGCCTCAGCTGCTCGACAATGCGGATGTTGGGCACGAGCGTTCGTGCCACTTCCACGGTATCGTCAGTCGAGCCACCGTCGACAAGAATGATCTCATCCGCCGCATGTACAAGCGGGGGCAAGACGTACGGGAGGTTCGCGGCTTCGTTGCGCGCTGGAACAATAACGCTGATGCGTATCGCGCTACCTGCGAGCCGCTGTACACCTCGCGTCGCGCGCACCTCCACGCGACTCGGGGTGGCGGTCTTCGTGCCCAGACGTGACAGGCTCGAGTCCTCGTCGTGATGACGCACGATCCTTCGGACAGCCTTGTGGGCGGCCATGCCCTGGGTGAAATGCCCTACCATGCGGTCCTCCTCCGCCGGCATGTACCCGCCAACCCCGCGCCTGCCCTGTCGGTCACGAGGAGGCACCCAGACGCCGAAAACACGTAAGCGATTGTGTCTTGTCCGCCCAATCGGGCACAACAGGAAAAACACGAGGATTGCATGTGGGGGCTCTTGTCGGTCGGCCGGGTGAGTGCACCTAGGCATGCACACACAGGCGAGTAGGGAAAAGGACGTAGAAAGAATCCCGGTAGAGATGATGGATCGTCCAGCCGGAGAGCACGAGTCCTGGCGAGCGGCGCGCAATGAAAAGGCGCAGGGATTCGCAGCTCTTGCAGCCTACGTGCAGATTCACCGAGGTGGGCTTCCCCCGCCCGACTACGAGTGAGGAGTCGCGGTGACGCGTCGATCGCTTGCCTCGCGGAGAGCGCGTGGACGTAGGTCGCAATGGTCTTGCCTCACTCATCAGGTAAGACCGCGAATTCAGGTGACCAGGCCGCGCAGTCAGGCGCTACGATGACATACCCGTCGACGAGGTCACAGCTGGAGGAAATACCGAGTAGGCGGCCATATTGGCCGCCTACTCGAAAGGGCGCTCAGGGAGATGGCGGCGGATGCAGGCACTGATCGCGTTCACCGATGCGAAATTCTCCGCTACAATCTCGCTACTGGCCAGCGTTATTCCAAACTGGCGCTCCAGAAATATCACGAGTTGCAGCACGGTGAGCGAATTCAGTACGCTCGGCCCCGGTAGCAGAGCATCGTTATCGAGCGGCAGCAGCGTCGGGTCTTTGATCAACTGGCTGCTAATGTATTGGTTGATGCTGTCTTCCAACACAATATCCTCCTACCGGGGTGATGAGGGCATCGGAGAGGGAACCAATTCGCGCGCGATGCTCACGCGGTCAATCTTGCCGGTGGGTGTCTTGGGCAAGCCTTCGGAGCGGATCTGCACCTCCTGGGGCACCATGTACTCTGGCAGTCGCTGCGAGCAGTGGAAGCGGACTTCCGAGAGAGCAAGCTGCGTTTCTGGTACGAGGCCGATTACCGCTACAAGTCGGTGCCCGGCGAACTCATCCGGCACGGCTGCCACCACCGCCTCTTTGACAGCCGGATGCAAGAAGAGCACGGCCTCCACTTCACCAGGTTCCACTCGATACCCGCGCGTCTTGACGACGTTGTCGAGCCGTCCATGGTAGATGAGGTTGCCTTCGGCGTCGTAGCTGGCGAGCGTGCTAGACCGCAGCGCCAGCTCGCCGGACTCGGGCCTCAGAGGATGAGATACCAGAGCAGCCGCGGTCCGAGCGGCGTCGCCCCAGTAACCGCGCATGAGCGAGGGACCTGATACATAGAGCTCTCCCTGTTCGCCAGGCTCAGTTACGCGTTCGCCCTGCTGGGTTAGCACGAACAGTTCCATCTGTTCGTCCAAAGAGCGGCCCACCGGCACCACATCCAAGCGCTCGACGGTCTTGGGATCTACGGAGTAGGAGCAGTTGACTGAGGCCTCCGTGCACCCGAGCAAATTAACGGTTCGCACATGTGGTAGCATGCTCACCCACCGACGCAAATGTGTGGGCGGGATGCGATCTCCACCAAATATGACGGTGCGCAACGCACTGAGATCATGGGCGCTAAGGTCTCCGAAGAGCGTGAGCGGCGGCAGGAGGGTTGGGATAGCTGCCATGGCGCTGACACGTTCATGTTCGACGAGCGACGCGAATGCGGCCGGGAAGGACTCGGTCCCGGGGGGAACCAGTAGCAGAGTGCCGCCGTGCGAAACACACAGTGCAAATGCCCACAACCCGAAGGCGTGCCGAACTGGTGGCACAACCAAGAATCGGAGGTCGGCACCCGTCACCTCGAAATCGCGATCGAGGCCACTGATGTAGGCTAGGCTGCGATGGGTGGTCATCACGCCTTTCGGCGTGCCCGTTGACCCCGACGTATAGAGGATGAAGGCGAGGTCCTCCACGCCACTGCATGCATTCTCGACGGTTATCGGTGCGCGCAGTGTCTCTTTCCAGGGAGTGAGGCGGGTCTGCAATGGGAGCCTCGGCATGCTGTCGAGCCACTGGTCAGCAGTCGTTCCAAAGTCCACCAGGGCTACGTGCTCGAGCAACGTAGTTGGGCCGCTCTGCGGGCTCGCGCCCGCGCGCTGCCCCTCGCCCGCAAGCGTGTCCGCCACGGCGACCAGGTATTCCGCCTTGGGCGAGTGTGTCACTAACACTCGCACCCCACAATCTCTCACTATGAGCGCCTGGCGAGACGGGGGTGCATTGGGATCAAGCGGAACACAACAGCCGCCTGCTTTGAGGACGGCGACAAAGGCCACCAGCTCGGCCACAGCGCGATCCATGCAGACACCCACACGACCTCCCCGGACTGGCCCGGATGCCGACAAAGTGGTCGCAAGTCGGGTCGAGAGCGTGTCAAGTTCACCATACGTGAGGTCAACGGGCGGGCAACGAACGGCGATCTGATGCGGCCTGGCCGCGGCCACGGCTGAGATACGCTCATGTAGCAGAACCCCCATACCTTGACCTCCTGCGGCAGATTGGAGCAGACATCAGGGTGATGCTTGCATACGCGTCGTTCACCCTCAACTGGTGCATCGACACGTGTGTGAGGGAAGTATAGAGGTTGCCCATCCCTTGGCCTAGTCGGAATGTTCAGTATCATGCGCGAAGACGAAGGAGGGAGACTTGAGTATGTGCCCGACACACTGCCATTCGGATGGGCTCGGTAGAGACAATTCAAGCGGGCGCTCAAAAGACTCAACCGCTCTGCGCGTGCTGTTCCAGATTGGTTCCGGCGGCTCGACCCAATCTCAGCGCTGGGCTGCCGCAACGCGGTCTGCAACCGCAAATGCACGTAACGTAAACCGCACGTGGACGCAATGCGCGCAGCGATCCGTCGCAGCGATTCTGCCGCACGACGCGCACGGCGGACACATGTGTGAACATCGTGCGGTCCGTAGCGCAACTACGTACGGATTCCCACGGTTGTCGCCATGCCACACTGGCAATACACTACCACTGCACGTTCCGAACTCGCTCACGTACGCGAATCTAGCCGGCGGCCCACCTTGCTTCGCTCTCCGCATGTCTCGGAGTGCTCGATGTCTATGGCCCATTGCCTCCACGCGCCTGGCGAGTGGGGCTGCGGGGGCGTCACGGGCTCATTATCTGTTACTTCCTCATACGGGTACTCGCGCTCATAGAGGTTCTCATGCAGACAACACACCACGACGTATCCACGAGAGCGTCCCCAACGACGTCGTGTGATTCTCCTCCCGCCCAGGCCACCCGACGGCTCCACGAGGGGATGCTGCGCCGCCTCGAACTGGGGTTCTATCAGTTGGTACTGGCCCCGCTCGTGGCCTTCCTGCCTGCGAGCATAGCGTACGGCGTGGCGCGCTTGCGCGGCAGTTGCTGCTATCGCTTGGACGGCTACGCGCGCCGCCGGTTGCTTCGCGGGCTCGAAGTGGTCTGGGGAGAGCGCTTCAGCGCGGCAGAGCGCGCCCAGATCGCTCACAACTACTTACGCCTGCGATCCTGCGAGGCGGTGGACATACGACGTTTGGCAGGGACAGGGCAGGCCCTGGCACGCCTGGTGGACATTCGTGGTCTGGACTATCTGCAGGCGGCGCTGGCACGTGGCAAGGGGGTCATCCTCTGCAGCGCGCACTATGGCTCATATCAAAGCGCCTTCTCACTCTTGGGCGCCTGCGGCTTTCCTGTCACTGTGATCGGCCGATACCCGTCTGAGGCCGACAGCGACCGGTCCGCCGTCGAGAGGGCCGTCTTCCGGCTCATGGTGCAGAAGCCGCTCGAGCGGCTTCTACAACGCCCAAGTATCCAGCCGCGTGAGGGCCACCTGGCGAGCGCGGTCGAGGCCGCGCAGGCACTGGGCCATAACGAAGTAGTCTGCGTCGCGATCGATCCACCCGTGCGCCGAGCGGATCGGGCGCGCGCGGTCTGGGTACCGTTCTTAGGCAAGCGGGCGCTCCTGTTGCCGGGGCCAGTTGTGTTGGCCCAGTTGACAGGAGCACCCGTGCTTATGGCCTTTATGCGGCGGCTCGCGGATGGCCGGCACCAGGTCCTCGAGATCACGCCCCCGATCTCGGTAGACGGTGACGTTCTCCAGGCGCTGCGCGCATGCATCGCGCGCCTCGAAGCCGTGATCCTTCAAGATCCTTCCCAGTGGCGCTACTGGAATTGGCCGGGACTCTGCGCCCTCGGCTTGGTATCCGACGGGGCTACAGACTGTGAGGTCTGAACGCGACGAAATGGGACGGTATGGGGGACAGGGCTTTCCGAGGGCCGATGGCCGAGGGGACCTGCGACAGCTAGGACCCCTGCCAGCACCTGCACGTCACTCCTCGCAGGTAGTGGCCGGGCTCCGAACACTCTAGCGGGCCTGCTCCGCTCCATGCTCACCACAGCACCCTTGGCCGTAGTTCGTCACACCAGCTCGTGGCTCATTGCAAGAAGCGCACGTGGCCGATGTGAGCGGCGGCAGTGCGATTCTGGGCGCCAAGCTTGGACAGGATATTCTGTACGTGTTTCTGTACGGTCTTCTCCGAGATAAAGAGCTGCTCAGCGATCTCGCGATCTCGGTGCCCGAGACAGATGAAGCGCAGCACTTCGCGCTCGCGCGGTGTGAGTTGCGCGGCCGCTTTGCGGATCGCCGTAGTGTGCGCATCAATCTGGCGGTCGCATGCGTTATCGGTTCTCCACAGCGGCATCATCGTGCTGCGCAAGCGGCGGACGAGGCCCGCAAGCAACGCTGGCCGGACGACAAGCTCGCCTTGCCGGATGCTCTGGATCAGCTTCTCGATCTCATCGGGACCTACGTCCTGCTTGGAGCAATATCCCTGTGCGCCTGCCATAATGGCTGCAAATACCTCATCATCGTCCTCGGCGTCAGCCAGCACCACAATCTGCGACTCGGGCGAGATCCGCTGAAGCCGCGAGATCTCCTCAATGCCATTGCCACGCCCCGCGCGCGTATCCAAGAGGATGACGTCAGGATGGATATGGGCTGCGTGCACTTCAGCCTCTGCGTAGTCTCGTGCGGCGACCACCTCGCTAACATCATGCAGTTGCGCCAACGCCTGACGCAGCGCCGAGCGCACCAAAGCATGATCGTCCACGACTAGCACCGTGAGCGGCTCCGCATGCGGAGTCGCTTCACTGCCTGCCCCGGCGTGGTCGTCCCGTAACTGCCATGTGGTCAGGTCGCTCATCATGCCCTCCCGCATCTTTCAACCTCATGATGCACACGCCAATTTTAGGTGCGAAGCACTTTAGGTGCGAAGTACTTTAGGTGCGAAGTACTTTAGGTGCGAAGCACTTTAGGTGCGAAGCACTCATACTGGGCAGCGCCGCGA
>CAYQFU010000010.1:0-6906 GCA_964416775.1 uncultured Ktedonobacterales bacterium | reverse complement strand
ACTTTAGGTGCGAAGCACTTTAGGTGCGAAGCACTCATACTGGGCAGCGCCGCGAAATGCGGCGAGGACAGGAAACACCCAGACTGGCGGTGGAGTTCGTGGACCGTCTGCTCAGACCAACTCCGACCCCCGCCTCCCACTGCCTCGCGGCCTGGAGCGCGAAAGTAGGCCAGAGCTGGACTCCCGCAACTTGCACCTCCATATACATGGAGACAGCACCACCTTGAGCCGCGTCAGCTACACCGCAACCGTGCTGGAACACGGCGAGCGCGCCGGTCTCGCGCGCGCCGCCCGCCCTCGGGGCAAGCAGCTAGAGAGGCTCTGGCGACCTTCTCCCTACACTGAGTGTGGGATCGGTTCTGCGATAGTGGTGGCCGCATGGGGGAATTTCAGTGGGCCCATCCAACTATCCGAGCATGCATAAGTGTACACATGGCATCACTAAATGTCAAGTCATCAGTAGTGAGACTGCAGGCAGGAGATGGCCAGATATGCCTACTCGCGACAATTCGCTCCTATCCACGCGTAGACGACTTAGTTGAGGCCCAGTCGTAATGCGCACGAGGCCAGCACGAGAGCGGCGCAGCCACGAATTGTGACCACCTCTCACTTGGTTGGGGTGAACCCTCTTTATACGGCAATCTGGGCTCACGCACGAACATGCAGGCCAGTTCGGACATGAGCCCGACACTCGCGGCTACGTGCGAGTGAGGCTCGCGGACGGCTAGGGGGAAATTACGCACTCGATCCGTACCTACCTTCACGGTTGTTCCTCGGAGTCTTCAGATGCTAGCATCGGCCTCGAGGCCCCTGAAGCTGAGAGCCCGTGGCCGTGAAACAGCGACATATTGGACGCAATGTCAAGAAAGAGGCATTCTCTCGGGCCGCCAGTAAGATCACACCTTCACCGTTCCTTGCTCCAGTCCCTGTGTGTATGGCCAACCCGCGGCCAAGAAAGGAGGGAATTCTGTGGAGCACTTGCTCTCCTTGACACACGCCCGTGGCAAGTTGGTTAGACGCGTGCTCGCGGGCCTTGCCGCGCTCGGGATGGCCGCAGCGCTCGTACCGCTTGCTCTTGACCTACACGGCTCCCGCAGTCAGCTCAACGTGCACAACTCCCGCAATCAGCTCAGCGTGCGTGGTTCCCCCGCTTACAGTGATACGCCACGCACAGTCACCTATTGCTCGCCAGATGGCGCGGGGCAACGCATGGACATCTACACTCCAGCGGGGCACGGGGCTGAGGGCGTCCCGTATCCGGTGGTCGAGGTCGTGCATGGGGGAGGCTGGACAAGCGGGTCGAGGGGCCTATACGAGTCGATCCAGCCGGTGCCCGAGGTACCGATGGTGATACGTGCGCTTCTCTCCAAGGGATTCATGGTGACCTCCATCGATTATCGTCTTGCGCCAGCACACCGATTTCCGGCATCTGTCGAGGATGTCAAGTGTTCGCTTCGTTTCCTGCGAGCGCACGCCTCCCAATACTACCTCGATCCGAACCACATTGGACTTCTCGGTGCCAGCGCCGGGGGCCACCTCGTGTCGCTGGCCGGTCTCGCCGGCGAGAGTGCCGGATGGGATGTCGGCTCCTACCTGGGTTATTCGAGCACCGTGCAGGCGGTTGTCGACATGTTTGGTCCCGAGTATCTTGACTGTGGCTGCGGAAACGCGGCAATCGGCGATGCGACCATATTTGGCTCAGGACCCGGAGTGCTCAGGCGCGCGTCCCCACCCACGTACATCTCCCCGATTCCTGGGGCCGATCCACCATTTCTGATCGTACAGGGCGATCGCGATCAGACCGTCCCTCCGCAGCACTCCATGCGTCTTTACCAGCAGTTGCTGGCAGCAGGCCAGTCCGCGTCTTTGTGCATCGTCCACAACGCGGGGCATCAGTTCATTCCAAAGCCAACGGGCGCTTCTATCGAGCCCTCTTCCAGCACGATCTCAGCCTTGATCGTCCAGTTCCTGGTGCAGCACCTGGCGGCAGAGCAGGTGGCTAGCGTACAGCACGGAATATACCCGACGTGCCCGGTGGAATCAGCAGGGCAGGCGCAGTGATCCCCCCGAACAGGTGATCGCCTTGGCGAGCGCGAGATGGTACGTCGCCAGCGACAGCCAGAGAGGCGATGCGCCATCTAACTTTGTCGCCTCGCGTCCGCCCGACCTGCGTAGGACTACCCGCTCGAGATGGTCGTATTCTTCCCATTGCGCTCGGGATAGATGCCTGAGTACGGTAAAACCATACCCGGTCTGGTTCAACAGACTGTGCTGGACGCGGTGCGTTGCCGCTGCCAGCCTGATAGAGCCGTCACTGCGAGCGCAATGAAGCGCATGAGCAAGGGTTGTTATTGGTTGCGCGCGGCACGAACACACCCTTCGTTGCTGCGTTTTTGAGTGTGACTGAGAGGTAATATGCAATCAACCGCTGCCTCCGATGTCGTGATCCCGCACCGCCAGGTCACTATGGCACCCCTTTCAATGGGCCAGCACTCCACATGGCAGCTTGCCCAGGTCATGCCCGGCGCGACGGTATCTCAGCAGTGTGTTGTGATTGATCTCCCCAGCGCGCTCAACGTGGCGTCTCTCGAACGGAGCTTGATGCACATCATTAGACGCCATGAGATGTGGCGCACGGGCTTTCCCATTGTGGATCAGCGGCCCACACAAGTCGTCCACACAGACGTTTCAATGCCGCTGAGCACAGTGGACTTGCGGTCCCTGCCGGTCGGCGAGCGGGAGGTGGCTGCCGTTCGCGTGGCGGCTGAGGAGGCGCAGCGTCCCTTCGATTTGACCCAGGCTCCGCTCCTGCGTGCGACCCTGCTGCATGTCAGCGACACCGAGCACCGGTTGGTAGTGACTGCCCATCGCCTCACATGCGACGACGCCTCCCTCTATCAGATATTTCCGCGGGAGTTGTGCCTGCTGTATGAGACCTCGTCGAGTAATACGCCGCCCGAGATGCCAGATCTGCCGGTTAGCTACGCCGACGTAGCAATAGAGCAAGGGCGGCAACTGAGCAGCGTCGCACTCGCAGACGATCTCGCATTCTGGAAGAGACAGCTTGCGGGTGCCCCGGCGCTCTTGGAGCTGCCCACAGACCGGCCGCGCCCGCCTGCGCAGACCGGTCGAGCCTCAGCCTTTCCTTTTGCACTCTCAAGCCATGTCGCCGACCGATTGGATGCGCTCGCCGGGCAAGCGGGCACCTCGCGGGAGGTAGTTCATCTGGCGGTGCTGGCAACGCTACTCCATCGCTACACGGGTCAGTCAGACATCGTGATGGGCCTATCATCAGACGGCCGCACGCGGCCGGAGTTCCAGTCGATTGTCGGTCCGTTCCACACCGCTCTACCAGTGCGTACAGACCTGTCCGGCGACCCTACCTTCTCAGAGTTGCTCAGCACAATCCGTGTGACAACCACTGCGACAATGACCCACCAGGCAGTGCCCATGGAGTACCTCATCCAGGAGCTACAGCTCCGGCGCGACCACAGCTATCATCCGTTATTTCAAGCACTCCTCACGGTTACTCCTGCGCTTCCGGCACTCGGGCAGGACTGGGGGCTGCGTAGCCTCGATGTTAGCCCAACAGACTCTCCATTCGATCTGTCTTTCGAGCTCAGGTGCGATGCCAGCCATGACACAGGACTCAAGGGCCGCATCGTCTATTGCACTGACCTTTTTGATGAGGCGACCATCGCCCGAATGGTGGGTCATTGGATGACCCTGATCGAGGGCGTGGTGGCAGACCCGGATCGTCCGCTTTCGCGGCTGCCACTCCTCACGAGCACAGAGCGGGAGCGTCTCATGGTTGAATGGAATGATACCCACGTTGACTACCCCAGTCAGAGCACCCTTCACGAACTCTTTGAGGCGCAAGCTGAACGCACACCCGACGCGCTTGCCCTTGTGCAAGGCGGGCGCCAGTTGACATATCGAGCACTCAACGAGCGGGCCAATCAGCTCGCGCGTCACCTGCAACAGATGGGTGTCGGGCCAGAGACTCTGGTCGGCATTTGCGTCGAGCGTTCGCCGGAGATGATGACAGGCATACTCGGCATCCTCAAGGCGGGAGGCGCATATGTGCCGCTCGATCCGGCCTACCCCAAGGAACGTCTCGCCTTCATGCTGGAGGATTGCGCCGCGCCGGTGGTGGTTACTCAGTCACATCTCGCGGATGGTCTGTCCGAGCACCAGGCACGCGTGGTCCGCCTGGATGCGGATTGGCCAGTAATTGCTGGAAACTCCTGCGACAATCTATGCCACCGCGTCGCGCCCGAGAACCTTGCGTACATCATCTATACCTCCGGCTCGACTGGCCTGCCAAAAGGCGTGCTTGTCAGTCACCGCAACGTAGTGAACTCCACCTGCGCGCGCCCGACGTACTACCAAGCTCCAGTGATCGGTTATCTCATGCTGTATTCGTTCGCGTTTGACGGCTCTGTGGGTGGCATTTACTGGACGTTGTGTACCGGCGGAGCGCTGGTGCTGCCAGACCGCGGCGAAGAGCATGATCCGGCAGCGCTCGCCGAGATCATCGCACAGGGGCGCGTCTCCCATGTCGACTGTGTCACGTCCCTCTATAGTTTGCTACTGTCGCACGCCGATCCGCGGCAACTCGGATCGCTGCGCGCGGTGATTGTCGGCGGTGAGGTGACTTCGGAGGACATCGCGAGGCGTCATTACGAGCGGCTACCACATGTGCCGCTGTACAACGAGTACGGCCCCACCGAGACGACAGTATGGAGCACAGTCTATCAGGCCCAACCCGATGAGTGGCGGGCCACAGTGCCAATAGGCCGGCCGATCGCCAACACGCGCGTGTATGTGCTGGACCAGCAATTCCAGCCCGTGCCGATTGGCGTGCCGGGTGAGCTCTATATCGGTGGCGAGGGTGTTACTCGCGGCTACCTCCGGCGCCCAGAGCTCACGGATGAACGATTCATTCCCAATCCATTTATGCCTGAGACGGGCGATCACCTCTACAAGACAGGCGATCTCGTCCGTTACCTGGCAGACGGCAACCTCCTCTTTGTGGGACGTGCGGACACCCAGGTGAAATTGCACGGGTATCGCATTGAACTGGGCGAAGTTGAGTCCGCACTCCGCAAGCACCCAGCTGTTCGAGACGCGGCGGCGACCGCACGCGAGGACACGCCGGGGGATCAGCGGCTTGTCGCCTATGTTGTTCCAGCAGATGCTGAGTTGCCTTCGTACCCTGAGCTCCGTCGCCACCTGCAGCTCCACCTCCCTGAGTACATGATCCCGTCTCGTGTGCTTACTCTGGATGCACTGCCGCTGAGTCCGAACGGCAAAGTCGATCGCTCTGCCCTGCCTGCTCCCCACGGCCTTCAGCGCTCGGGCGAGCAGACTTACATCCCTCCGCGTTGGACGGTCCACCATCAATTGCTGGCGATCTGGGAAGACCTTCTGGACGCCCGTCCCATCGGGATTCGCGATAACTTCTTCGATTTGGGCGGCACGTCGTTTCTTGCCGCTCGTCTGATTGGTCGCATCGAACATCTATCAGGGCAAAAGCTCTCGCTTGAGACCCTCTTTGCCGGGCCGACCATCGAAGAGCTCGCCAACGCGCTAGTGGGAGAATGGGCTGCGCGTCCGTCGGTAGCGGCCGAAGATGCCACATCGTCCATGCGGGCACCTCTGATCCCAATACAGGCAGGCGGCAGCAAGGTCCCATTTTTCTACCTGCATGCTGACTGGAGGGGAGGGGCGTTCTATTGCTATCCATTGGCGCGGGCGCTCGGGCCTGACCAACCGTTCTACGTGCTCGAGCCGTACAGATTTGAGGGGTTGGCGGTCCCGGACTTTGCCGCAATGGTCACTGCTCATTGCCGGGCCATTCAAACTGTGCAGCCCGAGGGCCCTTATCTGCTAGGCGGCTTTTGCGCTGGAGCCGTGGTAGCCGGTGGCATCGCACGACAACTCCAGGAATCGGGGCAGCGTGTGGATCTTCTGCTCTTGATGAATCCCACAGGCGTCTCCGCGCACCACCGATTGTTCCGCCGCGCCATAACAGGCCTTGGGGATATGTTGCATGTGCCATTGAGCACGCGGGCAGATGGGTATCTCCAATCAAAGCACCTCTGGCGACAAGCCATCTCCACTGTGCATATGGCAGCGACAGGCGATCGCAGTGGCCAAGCCGAACGACTCTTTCTGAGTCGAGAAGCTCTGCGCCGCAATTGGCCAGATGTCTTTGACTGGGTGGCGGCCGATGTCATGCCGCGGCGGTATTCGGGCAAGATCACCTTTTTCTGGTCCAGTGATGAGCCCACTTGGAACATGGCGAAGTGGGTAGATGCCATGCGTGCGGGCGAAGTGGAGCTGCGAATTCTACCTGGCGATAACCAGACGTGTCGCACCACCTATCTCCCTGCCTTCGCAGAACACCTGCGGCGGTGTGTCGTCGATGCTCAGCGTGGTTGACCTTGCTATTGAGACTAGCCGGCAGTTAGCTTATGCGCGGAGAGACTGCGGCAGGGGAGGCACATTTAGACGCGAGATACCGCGTTGTGATAATGCATATCAGCTAGAACGACCCTACCCGGCCATCTGGATCTCTTAGAGGAGCTAGCCCATGCGCACCATTGAGACGGCATTGAAGGCGTGAGCACAACTACGGAGCACCACCTGCATGCGGTGCCCCACGCGGCCCTGGATGCGGCGTTCCGACTTGAGCTGGTGCCGCGCAACGTCAGCGACCTGGTCGAAGCGCGGCGAATGCGGGCTCGGAGGGTAGACCGTTCGGCTTGGCGTCAATGTTGACGGCAAACGGGCGCCAACGCCGTCCCCCACCAGTTCCCCTGCACGACGCCATCCCTGGAGATTCCAAGGGTGGACTGGCGGCCCCGAGAGGACTCGAACCTCCGACACGCGGTTTAGGAA
>CAYQFU010000009.1:45576-59394 GCA_964416775.1 uncultured Ktedonobacterales bacterium | reverse complement strand
AGAAGTCGCGCTCGGTGTCGCGCTGGATGCGCTCCAGCGGCTGGCCCGTGTGCAGCGCGATGATCTCGTTGAGCACTTCGCGTGTGTGCAGCAAATCGCGTGCGTGGATATCGATGTCCGTCACCTGGCCGCCCAGGCCGCCCTGAATCAGCGGCTGGTGCAGGTGAATCTTCGCGTGCGGCAGCGCGAAGCGCCGGCCAGGATCGCCCGCCATCAGCAGCAGCGTACCGAAGCTCGCCGCCAGCCCGACGCACGTCGTGGCCACCCCGCAGCGCAGCGAGCGCATCGTATCATAGATCGCCAGTCCCGCCGTCACCACTCCCCCCGGCGAGTTGATGTACATGTTGATCGGCCGCTCGCTGTTCTCGCTCGCCAGAAACAGGAGCTCTGCCACCACCAGGTTGGCCAGGTTGTCCTCGATGGCCCCGTTCACCAGCACAATGCGCTCGCGCAGCAGGCGCGAAAACAGGTCGTAGGCACGCTCGCCGCGCGACCCCGATTCAATGACGGTAGGGATCACCAGGTTCGCTTGATGTTCGAGCACAGCATCGGATCGCATCGCAAAGCTCCTCCCTCACATGTCTGTCTTGGCCGCCCGCTTGTCCATAGCCCGTGCGCGCGGACTGCGCAGCCGCCGGCGCAAAGGCGCGGTTTCAAACGCCAGCGTCTACCGGCATCACAGCGCGGCGCGCACGAAATAGTAATGCAGTCGCCCACCTGGGCGGCCGCCCGTATGGTCCAGCACCGCCGCCAGCATCCACCCCTCGGCTCCCAGCTCTGCCGCCTGTGCCTCTGTCAGCGGCTCCTCCTCCCGCGGATCGACCACCACCACACGGTACTCCCACGCCGTGCGGGTGGGTGGCTCGAACACCATCGGTACTGGCAGCCGCGGCGCCTGCGGGTGCTGCGGCGTAGGTGGGCTCTCATTCCAGAAACCGGGCACATACCTTGACATCGCACGCTCCTCTTCTCACTCCCAGCGGCGCGGCGACCAGACCGCGCCGGGTTCACTTACGAACGATACTCGCCGCTGGCCATGCGGTGAAGGCAAATGTTATGCTCTCAGCATGGGCGACGGGCCAGGCAATGCTGAGAGCATGTCTTTCTACCTCATTGACTAACCTGTTCCTGAGTTCCCCAGCGCGCATCCGTCTCGGCTGAGCTCCCCTCTGCGTCGCAAGGGAGAGGCGTTGGAGGCATCCATTGGTTCCCCGCTCCCGCCATAGCGGGGGAGGGGCCGGGGGTGGGGACCTCAAGGCGTTCGGAGAAAGGAGCCACGCGATGCCAGACTTGCAGCACACCATGGGCACGGTCATCCGCCAGGAGCGGCGCGACCGCCGCCTGACGCTCAAAGAGCTGGCGCGGCGTTCCTGCCTCTCCGTCGTCTACGTCGGCGAGCTGGAGCGCGGCAAGAAATATCCTTCGGCCGTCGTGCTGGAGCGCCTGGCCGAAGCTCTTGACCTGACCGTTCCCGATCTGCTCGAGCTCGTGGCCGACGCGATGCGCCAGGAGCGCCTTCCGGCCGCCACCAGCGCCATCGGCTTCATCATGCCCAACCGGCCTGGCACGGCCCCGCGCGTCACCGTCAAGCGCATCGTCAATCTGCTGGAGCCAGCCACGCCATCCTCCGCCGCCTTTTCCAGTGATCCGCTCGATCTGGGTCTCCTCGTGCTCCCACATCGCATCGGCAACCGCTCCGCGTAACTCTCCGCGCATGACCGCATAGCCGTTCAGGGTCACTCGCCCGATACCCGATTGCCGGAACGCGTGCGCTATGTTATACTGGCGCGGCCAGCCAACCTGATCGGTTTGACTGAGCGACCGGTGGCGACGCGGCGCCGAGGGCATGCCGCGCTTGAGAGAAGCGGTCCACACGCCAACGCGCGACTAGACCGGCTTCGCGCCGAGATAGTGCGGGGGTAGGGAAAGAGCCATGGGCAAGTACAAACAGTGGTTGCATCACCAGGAGGTCGGTCGGCGTCTGCGCGACCAGATCGCCAGTCTCGAGCAGGAGCGTGAGCGCGTGCAGAAAATGGCACCGGCGCATCCCACCACCCTGCCAGAGCTTGACAATCCCATCATTTCGGCCCTGCTGGCCTACACACGCCAGGGCAACGCGCTGAACCGCGGCGGCGATGCCCGCCCGGCGTACGGCCAGCGCCGGGTAGATGCCGACCCGGAACCACTTAGGCCCGCGTCGGGAAACCCGACTCCCGCCGTCACGCCCCAGAGCGCCGCCGCCGCGGCGGCAGGGCATGACCCGGCGGTAGTCGCCAGTCTACTGGCGCGGGCCGAAACTATGCCATCCGATCCTCTGGACCAGATGCGCGAGCTTGCGCGCGCACGCGAGGCAAATCAGACCGAGCCGGAGACCGTACCCACTCCCAGCCAGCCCGCGCAGGGCCAGGCCCAGCAAAACACCGATTCCGTCGGCGGCTGGTGGCAGCGGTATAGACCGGGTGATAAGGCATAACTGAAGGGGAAGGGAAAGGCCCATGGCCTCAGATCCAACCGTTGTCACCAAAATCTACGAGCAGGTTCCGCTCGAGGCGATGCAGCAGGTCTCCGACAGCTACATGGCCTGGTATGTCGACCGTGTCACCCGCCAGCTCGACGACACGATGGCCAGCTTGCGCTCCGAGCTGCGCGAAAACGACCAGAAAGAAGCCTCCTACCGCCCCTCCCCGCAAGAGCTCGAAGCCATCGAGCGCCTGCAGCGCAGTGGCGTGACGGGGGTGGATCTGCTCGACCGCATGGTGGAGCAAGGCGATGACTGGCTGGGCGTCACCATGCGCCGCCTGGACCACTTCGAGCGTACTGGCCTCGCTCCCAAAGACTACTCCACCTGGTGCGAGCACGCCCTCAGTGGTGCCTATGACTGGATCGACCACGATCGCCTGGGCTCCACGCCGGCCAGTCCCTCGGGATCGCCGTCGTCGTCCGGCATGACCGCTCCCCAGCGCGCGACCAACGTGGTCCGGCCGGCCGCTCCATCCAGCCCGCCGCCCGCTCCCACCACCGCTCCCGCTACCTCCAACGTGCCCGACTGGCTCGGCCGCAACACCACGCGCAATGCTGCCGGCCCCGCTACGGGCGAGGACCGTCCTACCGCCCCCGTCCCCAGCATGCCGCGCCAGAGCGACAGTCCCGCCGCATATAGCGCGCCGGCCGCGGGAGCGCTCCCGCAGTCGCCTTCCCCGGCTGGCGATGCCGACTCGGATGATGACGCCAGCGGCCGCCGCAACATCTTCCGCATCTTCACCAACTAGCGCATCCCTTCTCGACCTTCGAGGCGAGCCATCGCGGGTCCGCCAGGCCACCGTGCCTGGGCCGGACCCGCGATTTTGGTTGCCCGGTCCCACGCACGCCGCCCCGCCATCCACGGCACCAGGCGGCGCCTTGTCGTGGTGTCCTCGCCTGCCGCGCCCTCTACATCCCTTCGCGCGCCAATGTGCCGCGACAATCTTCGCCTCAGTGGACCACTCTTCCTGTCCAAATTGCCACGTCGCGGACTTGCATGCATAACGCCAGCGATGGTCAGGTGCCGTTGGTCGGCCTCTCACCAAGTAAGCACATGACGAGCCGTGCTCTCTGCCGGCTGAAGAGCCCTCCTCGCACCAGGGAAACGGGCGACAGCAGCCATTGTGGTGGCGGTTGGAGGCGCCGGAGACACGTCAAAACCCACACGAATGATCACGCTGACACCCACCTCCGTGTACCATAGAGCACCATCCGGCCCTATCGTGATGCCGCGTGGATCCGGCGACTGTGGCAGAACTTCCCCCCCTTGGCAACACGTCGGGAAGTTGAGCCTGGAGAAGACACCGGACACCGTAATGCGCCCGAGCAGAGTGCCGCGCGCCTCCGTAAACCAGAGGGCGCCATCCGGGGCCGCCGTGATGTCCCACAGTTGGTTGCCGGACGGATTGGGGAACTCACGAATGTCCCCAGCCAGCGTGATGCGCCCGATCTGGTTGGTGCCGGGGTCCGTGAACCACAACGCGCCGTCCGGCCCGCTGGTGATGTTCCAGGGGTTACCGTGGGTAGTGGGAAGGGGAAACTCGGTGACCTCCCCTGTAGGCGTGATGCGACCGATCCGGCTGGCCCCGGACTCTGTGAACCACAGAGCGCCATCCGGGCCGAGGGTAATGCCCTGCGGGGACGCATTGAGCGTGGGCAGCAGGAACTGCGTGACCTTGCCGGTAGGCGTGATCCGCCCGATCGCGTGACCCGGCGTGTTGTACGTGTCGGTCGTCTCGGTGAACCAGAGCGCCCCGTCAGGGCCTGCGGTAATGTCCTCCAAGACAGCGGCGTACGGTGGTCCGCCGAGCGCAAATTCGGTGACCTTGCCGGCAGTCGTGATGCGGCCGATTTGGTCGCTGCCGCGGTCCGTGAACCAGACCGCGTTGTCTGGCCCGGCCGTGATGGCCCACGGACCGCTGTGGACGGCGGGAATGGGGAATTCGGTGATGCCACCCTCAGGCGAAATGCGGCCGATCTGAGCGGCACCGGCCTCCGTGAACCAGACAGCACCGTCCGGTCCAGCGGTGATATCCTCCGGGTAGGGGTTGCGAAGATGATATTCGCGATACGAACGAAACAGTTGCGGCGTCGCCGTTGGCCGCGGCCCCAGCGGAATGGCGCAACCTGTAAGCCCCAGGACGAGCGGTAGGAGAAGGGCCAGCCACCCGCCTATCGCGGTGCCTCCCGTCCTGCGGATGCCGACCACGACAGCAGCTCCTCCCACACTCCACCCTTGACCGCGCCGGACTGCGATCTCTCGGAAGATCATGCCCTCATCGTACGTCTGCCGTCAAGAGCGCGCCATTCCAGGCGTGGCAACACTGGCCGTGCGCTCTCGCCATCTTTGCGGACTATGTCAATACGATGTTTACATGCGCCGTCTATCCAATATAATAAGGGCCGCCCATTGTCCATCCTGAGCGCATAGGGCATGGCGCTCGCACTTCCGTGTGCCCTCCGTGTGTTCCGTGTCACTCCGTCCCCTCACTTTGTGTCACGCCGAGTCCTGGCCCCTCGCGGTCATGCTGCTCCATGGCGCGGTATACTTTCCCACGGTGAGGTGGCCGGCCCACCGCGCCGGATGCCTGGAAGGCCATGATAGGGACGTCGTACGAGGAGGAGTGTACCGCCATGATGAGCGTCGAGGAGGCGCGTGAGGCCGTGCTGGCCCGTTTCCATCCCCTACCCGCCGAGACCATTCCCCTCGCTGCCGCGCTGGGCCGCGTCCTCGCCGAGGATGCCATCGCCGCCGAAGACTCCCCACCCTTCGCCAACTCCGCGATGGATGGCTACGCCGTCCGCGCCGCCGACACCACCGGCGCCAGCGACACCGCACCCCGCCAGCTCAGCCTCGCCGGCGAGGTACCCGCCGGCAGCGTCTACTCGGGTACCCTTGAGCCCGGCTCGGCCATCCGTATCCTGACTGGCGCCCCCGTGCCCGCTGGCGCCGATGCCGTCATCCAGCAAGAGCTGACCCAGGCCGGTGAGGACGCTGTCGAGGTTCACGCGGCCGTAACGCCTGGCACCAACGTCCGCTCGGCCGGCGGTGACGTTCGGCGCGGCTCCCTGCTCGTCTCGCGTGGCGCGGAAATCGGCCCCGCCGAGATCGCCCTACTTGCGGCGCTGGGCGTGGACCCCGTGCGCGTCACGCGCCGTCCCCGCGTCGCCATCCTCGCCACCGGCGACGAGCTAGCCGCCCCCGGCGCGCCGCTCCGCCCTGGCCAGATTCGCGACAGCAACAGCCCATACCTCGCCGCTGCGGTGGCGCGCGCCGGCGCCGAGGCGTGGCCGCTGGGCATCGCCCGCGACAACGCCGACGACCTGCGTGCTCGCCTGCGCGATGCTGCCACCGCCGACCTCGTCCTCACCTCCGGCGGCGTCTCCGTGGGCACCTATGATCTCGTCAAGCAAGTGCTCGCCGAGCAGGGAACCATTGACTTCTGGCGCGTCCGCATGCGCCCTGGCAAGCCGCTCGCCTTCGGGCCCCTCGGCCAGACGTATCTGCTTGGCCTGCCCGGCAACCCCGTTTCCACCGCCGTCACCTTCGAGCTGTTCGGGCGTCCCGCCATCCGCCGCATGCTCGGCTGCGCTCAGATCGACCGCCCCCTCGTCGAGGTCACGCTGGCCGGCGAGCCCATCCCACGTGGCGACCGCCGCCATTATGTCCGCGCCCGCCTGGCTGTCCGTGACGGCCAGCTCGTGGCCGCCCCCACCGGGCCCCAAGGCTCCCACATCATTACGTCGCTGCTCGGCGCCAACGCGCTGCTGGTCATTCACGAGGGCGACGGACAGGTCGAGCTGGGCGCGCGCGTGCCCGCGCTGCTCCTGACCGACGCCGGACCCTGGGGTGAGCCGTGACGACTTCCAGGCTAGTACCCGCCTGCCGGTGCGCCCGCCGTCGCATGCCCGACCACCATCACGACCCCCTGCGCCGCCAGCTCCCCCGCCAGCCGCAGGATCGTGCCCTCGGGCGCGTGCAGCGAGCGCGCGATGACGCGCAGTGAGCTCATGCCGTCCACAGCCGTCAGCATGCGCCATTGGTCCCGCGTGAGCTGCACGGCCGTCCCACTATCGGGCTCCACTTCCACGAAATCGATCACCGCCTCGAGCACCAGCGGCTGCACCTCGCGCGCCGGCATGCCTGGCGACGCGCCCCGCCGCATCGCCTGCGCCATCAGGGGGCCAATGGGCATCGGCAGCGCTACCCGGCCCGGCGGAATGCCCGACCCATCCTCGAAGACGAACTCCCCGTCCGCCCAGCTCAACACCACCGTCAACAACGCCACCGCATCCGCGACGGCCCAGGTGCGCAGCTGCTCCTGCGTGATCGTGCGCGAGCTGATGAGCGTGCGCACGAGTTGCACGTCGGGGATCGCCCCCGCCTGCGCGAACGACACACTGCACGCCGCCTCCACCTGCTCTGGCGTCACCAGCCCCGCCTTGACGAATTGCTGCGCCAGCAGTTGGCCTGGCCCGCTGCGCTCCGCTAGCAGCCACTGCCCATTCGCCACATAAATCGCCGCACGCAGAGCGCCTTTGGCGATGGCGAGTCGGCCGGTGCGTTGTCCCTGCTCGATCGTCCGCATCACGTCAGGGAAGCTGAACTGATGGAAATTGCCCGCGAACTCCATACGTCCTCCCTGCCGCGCGACGCGGCCGTGATTACGGTAGAGCATTGACGCCCTATACCATACATGCCCATCCCGCGCCGGTCAAGGCCAGCCCATCACACCTCTGTCTGCTCGGCCGCCGCCTCGCGCATCCGCCGCTCAAGGTCTCCGGCATAGATGCGCCGCCCTACCAGCGCCACCACGGTGGCGATCAGCAGCGCGGGCGCGCCAACGTACAGCAGTCCCAGCTCCGTTCGCTCTCCCAGCGCCGTCGAGAGCGCTCCTACCGCGGTCGGCGCCCATGCGTCACCCAGCAGATGCGCTATCAGCAAACCCACCGCCACGGCGCTGGCACGTAGATACGGCGGGGTCGCATCCTGCACCACCGCTCCCAGCGGCCCGACCTGCAGATTCAGCGCGAGTACCGCCAGCGTCCCCACCACGATGAAGATCGGAATCGCATGCGTCAGCAGCATGGCGACGTACAACGGCAGCCCCGTGCCGTACGCCACGGCCACCGCCAGCAGGCGTCCCCCGCGCACGCGCGCGCTCAGCCAATCCGCTAGAAAGCCACCCAGCAGCGTCCCCGCCAGCCCACCCACCACGATGACCATACCACTCACCAGGGAGGCCTGGGCATCGGTGAGGGAGAGGCCCGAATAGCGCGAGCGCAGGTAGATGGTCAGGAAGGTGATCGTCGGCGTGACGACGATGTAGGTCAGGGCCTGCAACACGATGCACACCACCACCGTGCGGATACGCAACACCGTTCGGACGCGTTCCATGGCGTGCCCCAGCGCTACCTGCGTCCTGGCCTGCCACGTTTTCCGTGCGCCCAGCTCAGCTGGGGCATCGAGTGGCGCTTCCGCCTCCGCCTCAACCGTCCTCGTTCCCCCCGCCGCCCTGGGCGCATCCTGCACGCGCCACATCAAAATCGCCAGCACCAGCCCTGGCACCGCGGCGGCCAGAAACGCCACGCGCCAGCCAAGTCCCTTGCCCAGCCAGTGCAAGCTTGCCGCGCTGATCACATACGCGAGCGCGGCGCCGACGATCTGCCCCGCGCCCCATCTGCTGATGGCCTGCGCCCGCTGCTTCAGCGGAAAGTACGCGCTCAGCAGCGCCAGCCCAGCCGGAAAATAGCTCGCCTCGCCCACGCCGACGGCCGTCCGCGTCACGAACAGCCCGGCAAAGCTGCGCGTAAACGCGGTAGCGCCGCTCATTACGCTCCAGAGCGCCACGCCAACCGCCACCACACGCCCGCGTGCCACGCGGTCCGCCAGCAGACCCAGCGGCAATGACGCCACCGTGTACACGAGCAGAAACGCGCTGCTGAGCCGGCCGATATCCCAGTCGGTGAGGTGGAACTGCGCTTTCAGCGTCGGTCCCACAGCCACGACGAGCAGCCGGTCGAGATAATTCACCACGTTGATGGAGAAGAGCAGCCAGAACACCCACTTCGCCGACGCAATGGATGCCTTGCGCTCCCGCATGGGAGCGTCAGCGCCGTCCGTGGGAAGCGCTGACCGCGTGGAGGTTTCCTGGTTGCGCTCCGGATCGGATGCCATATGAAGCACTATCCGCCTACGCAGCGCGCCCTGCTCGCTGCGACCTCTGGCACGGCTCGACCAACACCCGCACGTGGGTGAGTCTCCGCTGATGGCCCATGCTGAGACACGCCTGCCACGAAAGGTGGGCCTTCGCTCTGCCGCACGCGCACGCACTCTGACACGATCTTGGGGCAGGGCTGTCTCAACCAGCCTCACGCGCAGGCAGCGGCCGCGCTGGAGGAAGCCTCCCTGCCACGCACAGCATAACATATGTGCCCGCTGGGATGGCTGCCGCGGTATTACCTGCGGCCGCCAGTTCCCTGTCCGCGCTGCGCAGGCAACTGGTCCCACGGCGCCTGATGTGGCTCCCGCATCGTCCAGTGTGGTCCGGTGCCAGGCGACCGCCGCTAGCCCACCCACTCCCAGCAGCGGACGCGCCACCCGCGCACGCGCGCGGCCAGCGCGCCCACGAAGCCCGGCGCCGGGTCGAGCGACCACAACGACCACCGCGCCGCCTCCGCCGCGTCCCCCGCGACGTGCAGCAGCCGCGCTGGCTCAGCGGCGTCCAGCGACACCACGAACTGGTCCAGCGGCCAGCCCAATCCCGCCCCGACGGCTTTCAGATAGGCCTCCTTGCGCGTCCAGCAGCGCAAGAATCCTTCGTCGCGCTCCTCCATGGCCAGCGCGCGCAGGGCCTCACGCTCGGCCGGGGCGAAGTAGCGCTCCGCGATCCGCTCGGCGTCGTCGACGTGGCGCAGCCGCTCCACGTCAATCCCCACCTCGGCCCCGGCCGCCAGCGCGTAGAGCGCCAGCCCCTGCGCATGCGTCGCGTTGAAGCGCAATCGGCTGCCATGCGTCCCAGCAACATCCAGCGCCGGCTTGCCGTGCTCCCCGTACACGAGCCGCACGTCACCCGGCGCCACGCCCAGATACCGCCCCAGCAGCGCCCGCAGCATCCCTCGCCCGGCGATATACCAGCGCGCGTCTCGCTCGAAATGAAAGCGCTGCGCCCGCGCCTCCTCATCCGGCGCCAGCGTGCGTGCGAGCGCCCCCAGTCGTTCTGGTGCCACGTCCAGCGCCGCGCGCCAGACGTGAATTTCCCCATCCGCCAACGTCATGCCACCATCCGGACGCCGCCAGACGCTCTCCCCATCTGCCATGTCGCATCCCGCCTCTCAGCGCGGACGCACTCGGCGGTCCGCCCGCTGTCCTATGGCTCCCAGCTCGCCGCACTTACCACGACCCGGAAGCACGCGCCCTGCCACAATTCATGCGCATCGCAAGCGCATCCAGCGGCGGCATCCTCATCGCCAATCTCCCCTGCCTGGCGAACTAATAAAGTGACAATTATTTATATACCGCTAAACATATAGTAGACGCATTCCATGAACTATGATACGCTGCCTGGTATTGAGCGCAGCCGGCCGAGTATCACTGTACTCCCAGGGGAATGTGCGCACGACTCGCATACCGCGCGCCCACGGCGTGCCATCGCGCCTGCGGAGCCAGTGCGATGAAGGGGAATATCGATGGTGGACGTACAAACAAACGAAGCAAAGACGAGCGAAGCAAAGAAGACGCACCGTGTGGAACGGGTGAGTGTACGCGTGCTGGATAGCGCGGACTCGCTGTTCTATATGCTCGTAGGTCTGGCGTTTCTTTCCGCGGCTGGCCTGACGCTTGTCTACAGCGTGGTCAATCTGGTCACTGGCGTCGCGGCCTCACTTACCCACCCGGTCAGCGACTCTGTGACGCTGCAGATCGCTCAGAATGTGCTCGGGTTCATCAGCGACCTGCTGCTCGTCCTCATCATCCTGGAGGTGCTCGGCACGATCCGCTCGTACCTGGACAAGCGCACCAACTCCGTCCAGCCGTTCCTCTTCATCGGCATCATCTCCGCGACGCGAGGTATTCTCTCGACCGGCGCGCATCTCTCGATCGTCATGTCCAGCCCCACCACTCTCCTCGACGCCCCCCGCTTCCAGAGCGACATCATCCAGCTCGGCATCAACGCGCTCGTCATCATCGCGCTGGGCGTCACCCTGCGTATCATGGGTCCGTACGCCACGATGACACAGGATGATTCATAGCCCTGGGGGTCGCTCCCCATGCCATCAGCATGCCTGCGTCGTATAGCTCACGCTCGCGGGCACGCCGGCATCCGGGCTTCCCGGCCTGAACTCGATGAAGTCGTGCTTGCCAGATCCCCCAAACCAGGACAGCGTTGTGTTGGTGAGCTTGATCGTCGCGCTCTGGCCGCTCTCCAGCGTGCCTGATGTGGGGGACACCGAGATGCCGCCGAGCCAGTTGTAGGCGGCCGACCACGAGGTTGCCGAGGGTCCGAGGTTGCGCAGCAGCACGCGGGTCGACTTCGTCTGCGCTCCGCAGCCGAGGCTCACACTGGCAGGAGACACCGAGAGCCAGTTTACCACCGGCGTAGCGGTCGGGGTAGGCATGACGGTGGGCGTGGCCGTAGCGGTGGCGGTAGCGGTCGGGTTGACATGCGTTACCGGGCCGGGACCCCCACCAAGGAGCCATCCAGGGACGGCCCCGGCCAGACCGCCCAGCAGGAACGCCATGACGAGCACGACGCCAATGGCGGCCACCAGCCCGCCCACCCGCCAGCGCCCGAGCGAGCGTGGAGGGCGCCCAGGCGGCGGGTCATCCCGCGCGCCGCCGGCCGGCCATTCGGGCGGATGAGCTGGAGGCATACCCGCGAACCTGCTCGACTCACCAGCATCGTACACCGTAGGAGCGTCGTACGCTGACATCGCGAGCGCATTGCCCGTTGGCGCGGCACGCTCGGCGAGCGCACCTGCCGTGTGCTTGCCGCTCGCCTCTGCCAGCGCTGCCACGAACGCGCGGGCACTGGCCGGCCGGTCCGCTGGCGCCTTCTCCAGCGCCCAGAGGATGGCTTCTTCCACGCCGGGAGGCACATCGCGGCGCAACATCCGCAGCGACGGCGGCTGGCCGGTGAGGTGCTGGCGCAGGACGTCTTCCGTACGCACATGGCTGAACGGAGGCTGCCCAGCCAGCATGGTGTAGGCGACGGCGCCCAGCGCGTAGATATCCGTCGCTGGACTCACCGGCTCGGCCCGGATCTGTTCCGGCGCCATATAGTAGGGCGTTCCCAGCAGCGCCCCCGCGCGGGTCAGCCCCGCGGCGCCAGGCGTGAGCGGAGCGGCCGGACTCGCCTCTGGCGAGATGGCAATATCTTCCGTCTGCAGCGGGCGCGCGATCCCAAAGTCGGCCAGCAGAAGGCGCCCATCGGCGTGGAGCAGGAGGTTGGAGGGTTTCACATCGCGGTGGATGATGCCGTGCGCATGCGCGTGATCCAGCGCGGCCGCCGCCTGAGCCAGATAGGATATCGTTACGCCAAGCGAAAGCTGTCCGGAGCGCGCCAGCACGTCCGCCAGCGAGCCATCGGCCAGATATGGCATGACGAGATAGGCGATGCCATCCTGCTCGCCGAACTCGTAGAGGGGAACGATATTGGCGTGGTCGAGCGCCGCGGTGGCGTCGGCCTCACGCCGGAAACGCATCAGAAAGACGGACTGAGCGCCCCGATCGGCATCAGGCAACGGGCGCAGCACTTTCACCGCTACCTGACGGCGCGGCCGATCCTGGCGGGCGAGATAGACGGCGCCCATGCCGCCCGCGCCAATGGCGCGCTCCAACACGCATGTTCCCAGCTGGGCGCCAAGCAAGGCCCCAGCACTCCAGCGCGTGCTCATGGACCGCCACATCCTTCGATTGAGACCGTAACGTCCTCGCCGTGCTCCCCAGGCGAGGCCAGTGTAGCACGCGTTGATCGAGACAGGCCACGATTGCCCAAGAACTCCTACACGGCGAGACCTTGGATCGTGCACCGTCCGCGGCCGCCAGCTGCGCGACGGGGAACACGGCGCGTGGAGCGTCCCGCGCTACGCGGCGGACAGTGTGCCGAAGTCTTCTGTCCAATAGTAGTGGTAAGCGACGACATTGGGGTCGTTGGCCAGATAGTAGTAGCCGACGCCGACATCGTGGAGCCGGCAATTGAGGATATTGGCGCGATGGGGATCGTTGGGCGGCGTTTCGTTGAACCAGCCGCTGACGACCGACCGGGCTGTTGGATAGCCGGCGGCGATGTTTTCGGCAACAGCCACCCAGGTGTATCCCGCGGCATGGATGCGCTGGGACGGTGTCTGGCCGGTCGAGCTCGCATGCGCGAAGAAGTGGTGCAGGGCCATGTCCGCGCTGTGGGCCTGAGCGGTGGCCATCAAGATCGGGTTGGGCGTGAGGGCGGGGCAGCCGTTGGCGAGACGATCCTCGTTGGTGAAGGCGATGACGGCGGCGACACCAGCGGGGACCGGCGTGGGGGCGACCGGTACCGCACCAGCCATGGCGACGAAGGCGGCGGTCGGCGTTCGCCGCGCCGTCTCAGCGCTCCCAGCAATCGAGTTGGCCAGGCCGGCGTCCGAACAGGCCGCAAGCTGGCTCAGAAGCAGCAGCCCGAGCAGGAGGCGCACGAGCAGCGATCCATCACGCGACATCGATCCCATTCCTCCACGACGTCTTCTGCGGGCCGGCGGTTGCGTGACCAGTGACGCCAGTATAGGGGATCAGCCTGCGCACGCGGCTGTTTCGCGGTCATCCATGCCCCGAATTGGTTATGCGAAGCGACGAGCCATGCACACGCTGTGGATGGTCCAAAACGTGCGGCACCCCCGCACGCGACCACGGTCGCTGGCCTGAGACCACGAGCAGCGGAGGTGGCTCATGTACGCCCACGTGAATATCTGGCAACTGACGCCGGCAGGCGCCTCATCGGATTCGACTGCGGCACGAGAAATCGCGGCTCGGCTCCGCATGCAGCCCGGCTTCCACAGCTACACGCTCATCCGCACCGGCCCACAGGAGGTGGTAGCCGTTACGGTCTTCGACTCGCAGGAGCAGCTGGTGTCCGCCATGCACAAGGTGACCAGCGTCGTGCGCGAGCAAATCGATCCACTGGCCCACGGCGAGCCGGAGCGCCGGCGTGGCGAAGTGCTGTACCACGCCCAGGAGTGAAGCGGTCCGCATAGCCAGTCGGTGGGGAGGGCTCGCCGTCTCGTTGCGCTCCAGCGGCGCATCCGCCGCCCTGGCAGGTGTCGTGCGGC
>CAYQFU010000009.1:6088-45476 GCA_964416775.1 uncultured Ktedonobacterales bacterium | reverse complement strand
CGTGCGGCGCGTGCGGCGCGTGCGGCGCGTGCGGCGCGTGTGGCGCGTGCATTTGCTCTCTGAATGCGCGCCGAGGGCCGAAACCTGGGATCACCTCGCCGTTGGCAAGCCAGGATCAACCGCGTCCTGTTCGAGGGCGGATCCGGCCGTATCCTCCAGGATGGTGGTAGGGCGGCGTTGCGAACTGGGTCGCGTCCGCAGGCGCAGCAGCACCATTGGCGTCAGGAGCAGCAGCGTCACGAGCAGGGAACCGAGGGCGAAGAGCACGACGTTGTGCGTCATCGCTGGACCGAGGAGCCGGCCGAGCATCAGGCAGGTCGTGAAGTAGGTAGTCGTGCCGACAAGCTCCAGCGCGATGAAACGCCTGTAGGCTACACGCGTCAGTCCCGCGATCAGGCTGACCGGGCTCGCCAGCACCGTCAGCGGGAAGCGCGTCAGCAGGATGACGAGGCTACTCCCATCGGCGAGCCGGCGCTCCGCGCCACTGAGCGCCTCACCGCCGAGCCGCCGCTCAAGACGCGCGCGCCAGCGCCGCACGAGCGGACTGCCGCTGCGCCCCAGGGCGTAATCGGCGCTATGACCGGCCGCGGCCGCGAGCGTCGCCACGACGGCAAGCGCGATGAAGCTCGGACCGTGCGCGGTGGTCGTGAGCGCGCCCAGTGCGACGAAGGTCGTCGTAATAGGGAACGGGATCGGCACGCCCAGCGCCGCGAGGCACACGAGGATGCCCAGCGCCAGGTAGCCGTAGGTGCTCAGCAGCGAAAGGACCGCCGCGGCATCCAGATGCATGCTTCTCGCCTCTCGCTGTGGTCGACGTCCACGCCTACCCTATCATATACCGTCGGCGCCAAACCAGCGTGTGTGCTGGCCAGAGGAGCATCGAGCGGCGACAGGGTTTGGCTGGGGATGCGATTCGACCGGTGTTTCAGCGCGGAGAGCGCAGCTTCACAGCGCCCCATGCCAGAACGGGAGTATCGCGCACGACATGGCAGAGCAGCCTTTCAATCCAGGAACACATCTGTTTCGACAGGTAATGCAGCTCACTCAGTGTGGACCGGGATTTCCTGCGCCATAGTCTCCGACGTATCGCCGCGGGACCAGCCTCATCGATCGCCAGCGAGACATCATATCCGTAAACTGAGCAGCTCTGTACACCGTGCGGAACATAAACACCGCCTCGATGAAGAGCGCCACGATCCAGCCGAGACTCAATCCTGATAAACCGCCCAGGCGCGCCCCCAATGCGAGCGCCCCCAATTCCAGGAGGACGCCAGCCGTTACGGGTGGTAAAGCGTGGGCTACTCGCCCCCAAATGCGGTAGAGCACGATGTAGTGGTTCTTGATGATCAGCGGAAATGCTCCGACCGCAAAGATCCGCAAGCTCCACTCGCCCTGCGCCGCGTAGCTCTGCCCGAACAGCCCCAATATTTGCGCACCAATCAGCTGCAAGACACAATTGGCCAGTACGCACGACGTGAATCCAAGACAGATGGTCAAGCGCATCTTGCGCGCGAGCTCAGTTGGTTCCGCGCAGCTCGCCGTATAGCCTACCGACACCAGAGCGGTCGGGATCACCGAGGCTGAGCTCGCAATCGATCCGGCAATGTAGTACCAGGCGTTCACCTGCGCCGAGAGCAGCGTGATGATCAGCACGGGCGCGACCAGCAGCGGAATCTGCATGATCCAGTTGAGGATGTGGTGCTGCATCGCCACGGGACTCAGGCGCCGGAGCAGCCCCCAGTGAGGCACAAGCCGCCTCCAGTGTCCTCGCCCCTTCACGAGCCCGTACCCGCCGACAGCCGCTAATGAGAGGGCAATGCCCAGTGTCCACGTCGCATAGATGGTCATGCCAAATGCGTGTGCCAGCCACTTGCTGACGACCCATAGTGCGGCCAGCTTCACCACAGCGAACAGCGTGCTTTGCCAGAGAATTAGATCACTGCGCCAGAGTCCGATGAGCGCGCCTTCAAGGACGGTCGCGACGGCGGCGAGACTCACCCCTACGGCGAAGAGCGCGATGTCACCGGTGTTTGCTCCCAACACCTGAAGGTCCGGAGAAATGGCTGGTGCACCGACCGCGAATGCGATCCCCAGCAACGCGCCAATCCCCCCAACCAGAATGAGCGCCGCGCTGAGGAGCGGCATCTCGTTGCCGGGTTGGCGGGGGATCTCCCCAATCAGCAGCGTTCCCCATCCCAGGATGGCGATGCTTGCCAGCAGTGACATCGCGGAGATGGCCGCGGAGGCCAGACCGACGGTTGCTGGAGAAAAATGCCGCGCGGCGAGCCACCAATACGGAAATCCCAGCGCAAAGGTGATGGCCGTAGTCCCCGCCAACGACCCCGAATTGACCAACAGCGCGCGATGCGTTTGGGCCCACTGCCCGAGCCATGGTCTCACGAACGCGCCTTTCTCGTCCGTCCCCCGGCACTGCGGATCTCCCTGTGACCGAAGAGTACGCCCGCTGTCTCGCTTCCCTCCTTACTCCTGTGGGGCTGTAGTCCATTGCTGAACCGGCTGCTGTATTGCCGGCAGTGCCGAGGCCGGCACACGATAGGCATCGCGCGAGCGCGCCCGGATGGCCGGCATCTGGAGCGTGTTGCCCTGGGCCTTTAACTGCTCGATCACCTCCACCAGTTGAGCAATGGTTGGGGCTTCGAAAAAGCTGCGCAAGGGTACTTCGACTTGGGCCACCGTCCGCAGGCGCGAGATGATTTGCATCGCCAGCAGGGAATGCCCCCCGAGGTCAAAAAAGTCGTCGTGGATGTCCACTCGCTGAATGCCCAGCACCTGCGACCAGCACGCCGCCACCAATTCTTCTACGGGCGTGCGCGGTGCCACAAAGCTCTCGCGCTTCAACCCGCCTTCCTCGGGCGCCGGTAGCGCCTGCCGATCCACCTTGCCATTGGATGTCAGCGGCAGGGTCTCCAGCATCACGAAGGCCGATGGCACCATGTAATCGGGCACCTTGGCCTTGATGTACCCTCGCAGCTCACTGGGTGTGATTGCGTACCCTGGCTGGAGTACGACATACGCCACCAAACGTTTGTCGCCTGGTGTATCCTCGCGGGCCGTCACGACGGCCTGACGCACCGCGAAGTGCTGCGCGAGCGCCGCTTCCGGTTCGCCAAGCTCGACGCGCATGCCCCGAATCTGCACCTGGTGATCCAGGCGCCCGACGAGCTCGATATTCCCATCGGGGCGATAGCGGGCCCAATCGCCAGTCTTGTAGAGACGCGCACCAGGAACAGCGCTGAAGAGATGGGGAATGAAACGCTGGGCGGTCAACTCAGGGCGGTTGAAATAGCCGCGCGCTAGCCCGTCTCCGCCGACGTGCAACTCGCCCGCCACGCCGATGGGCACCACCTGCATGTGCTGATCGAGCAGGTAGACTTGGGTGTTGGCAATGGGGCGCCCAATCGGAATAGCAGCGAGCGTCTCGTCAGCCTGTACCTCGTACGACGTAACATCCGCGGCCACCTCCGACGAGCCATACAAGTTCAGCAGCACGCTGTGCGGCATGCTCCTCGCAAAGCGCCGCGCCAGGTCCCCAGGGAGCGCCTCACCGCTGCTGACGCAATAGCGCAGGCTGGGAAGCTGGATCTTCAGCTCGTCCTGTACGTCCAGCAGCACGTGCAACATGGACGGTACCACCACCATGCGCGTGACACCGTGCGCTGCGAGCGTGCGCAGCAACCGCGGGGGATCCTTGACCGCCAGCTCGGGTATGATGACGGTAGGGATCCCCTGGAGCAAGGGCCCAAATACTTCCCAGACGGAGTCGACAAACGACAGGGCGGTTTTCTGGCAGCACACTTCCCCCGGCACGAAGGGGTACCGCTGCCACATCCACGCGAGGCGATTAACCGTCGCACGGTGGGTACCTAATACCCCCTTGGGCTTTCCCGTAGACCCCGAGGTATAGAGCAGGTAGGCGAGGTTTTCGCCGGTCGCGCCGCTGTCCAGGTCTTCTGCGCGCTCCTGGGCAATGGCTGCCCACGTGGCATCCAGATAGACGACCTTGGCCTTGTGCGTGGGTAGTTGCTCGATCATCCGCTGTTGAGTGAGCAATACCGGGACGTGAGCATCCTCGAGCATAAAGGCGAGTCGCTCAGGCGGGTAGCTGGGATCGAGTGGCACATAGGCGCCGCCTGCCTTGAGGATACCCAGCAAACCCACCAACATGTCGAGTGAGCGGTGCACACAGATGCCAACCCGCGTTTCCAGCCCCACGCCCAGGTGTTGCAGGTGGCGCGCGAGCTGGTTCGCTTTTTGGTTCAGGTCTCGGTAAGTGACGCGCTCGTCCTCGCAGATCGCAGCCACCATGTCAGGGGTTCGCTCAACCTGAGCCTCAAAGAGCTGCCCGAGAGACACGTGCTGTGGATACTCGGCTCCCGTCGCGTTCCACTCGACCAGGAGCCGGTGGCGCTCTAGCTCCGTGAGCAGCGGCAAGTCGGAAAGGCGTCGCGAGGGGTCGGCGAGAATGCCTTCCAACAGTGTCTGCCAGTGACCAGCCATCCGCGCGATCGTGGCCTCGTCGAACAGGTCGGTGCTGTATTCGAACGCGCAGATCAATCCTTCGGGGCGGTCGGCCAGCTCGAGGGACAGATCGAATTTCGCTGCACCCGTCTCGCCGACGATCTTGGCAGGTTCCCACCCCGGCAGGAGGTCCGGCAGTGGAGGAGCCAGGACCAGCATCACCTGAAACAGTGGGTTTTGGCCCAATGAGCGCGTTGGATGCAATTCCCTCACGATGTAATCGAACGGCACACCCTGGTGCGCATAGGCCTCCAGGATGACCTCGCGCGCGCGCCCCAGGAGTTCGCGGAACGTGGGATTGACTGACAGGTCGGTGCGGAGCACCAGGGTGTTGACAAAGAAGCCCAGCAGCGCTTCAGTTTCCGCGAGAGTTCGACCCGCGGTGAAGGTGCCCAGTACGATGTCGTCCTGTCCACTGTAGCGGTAGAGCAAGGTCTGGAACGCGGCGACCAGGGTCATGTAGAGGGTGACGCCCTCCTGGCGACTCAGGGCCTTGAGCGCCTCACCCAGGTCCTTGGACAGCGTGACGAGATGGGTCGATCCCTGTGCCGTCGGCGCCGTTGAGCGCGGGCGATCAGTGGGTAGCGCGACGAGCGCGGGAGCGCCTGCCAGGCGTTCCTTCCAGTAGGCCAGGTGGCTCGCGAGTTCTTCCCCTTGCAACCACTCCTGTTGCCAGAGCACACAGTCGGCGTACTGTACGGGTAAGTTGGCCAACGGCGAGGGTTGGCCCGCCAAGAAGGCCTGGTAGAGTGTGGCCAGCTCTTGGTACAGCACGCTGAGCGACCACCCATCGCAGATGATGTGATGGATCGTCAGCAGCAGCACATGTTCATCGGCAGCCAACCGCAGTAACGCGGTGCGCAGGAGTGGCCCATGCACCAGATCGAACGGGCCCTGCACGTCCTCGTTGGCCAGGCGAAGCACCTCGTCCTCGCGTTGCGTCTGGGGAAGAGCGGATAGGTCCACCACGCGCAGCGGCACGGTGAGGGAAGGGGCGATCACCTGCATCGGCTGCCCATCGACGGCCGCAAAGGTAGTACGCAGCACTTCGTGGCGTGCAATCAGCGCAGTGAGACTCTGTTCCAGTGCCCTCACGTCAACCGCAGTCTTCAGGCGAATACTGGCTGGGATGTTGTAGGCAGCGCTGTGTGGCTCCAATTGGTCAAGAAACCAGAGACGCTGCTGCGCCAATGAAGCAGGCAGCATATACGTGTTCTGGTTGGATGGCGTATCAGATACGGGCACGGTGGACATGCGTCATCGTCTCCTTCGTGACATGGCGGATGAGTGCCCCCGGCGCTGTGCTGGCGAGGACCTGGCCTGTTGCCTTCGGCAGGTATCGCCACTGAGCTCCCAGCTGGCACCCGGAGATGGTGCGTGGCAAAACCACTGCTGATCCTCCTTTCCGTCACGCGGTCGGTTGCGCCTGCGTCAGGCAGGCGCTCAGCTCTTCGGCCAACGTCTGGACGTGCTCGACGAGGCAGCTGCGGTGTGTGCCAGGAATGACGCGCAGCTCGACATTGTCCTCTAAGGCCGCCTTGCGCCGCCACACGCCAGCAAAGGGCTCGTCCCGTGCCCACAGCAATACGACCTTGCCAGGATATGCATCAAAGCTGTACCCCGCCGTGACCCAATTAAACAGGGCACTAGTATCTCCGCGGAGCGCATCTCCTGTTGGGAGAAGCGTTTCGATACTAGGATCATTGGCAGTGAACGCCTTGACGTCTTCCCATCTTCTCTGATGGCGAGCAAATTTATATACGTGCCGCAGACGGAGAAACGACTCTAACTGCTTGTCGGCACCGAGTCCCAACAGGTTGCCCACGCGACCGCTGAGAGCACGTGCGGCTCTGTGCACGACAGGCGGATAGGCGGGGTCGATCAAAACCAGGAGATCCACCCGCTGTCCTTCGGCACGGAGTTGTCGCGCCATCTCATAGGCCACCACACCTCCGACGCAAAAGCCCCCGAGCATGTAGGGACCCTCGGGCTGAACGGCACGCAACGACTCCAAATGGGCCGCCGCCACCGCCTCCATGGTGGGCGCTACCCGAAGGCCATCAAAATGGTAGGGTTCCAGGGCATAAAATGGTTGCTCTGGCCCCAAACGGCGTGCCAACTGGAAGCAGTAGAAGCCCTCCCCATTCCATACTCCATGCAAATAGAAGAACGGTCGCTTGGAACCGCTGGCCTGAACCGCCACGACCGGCGTCCGACCGCCAGCGCCTTCTTGCGCCTCTGATTGCAGAGCCTTCGCCAGGTCTTCGATCGTTGGCCCGGCGAAGAGCGTGGCGAGCGGAATCCTCTTGCCATAAGCTTGCTCGACGCGCTCCACAAGGCGAGCGGCAAGCAAAGAATGTCCGCCCAGATAGAAGAAGTTATCCCGGATGCCGATGGGTCGCACGTCCAACAATTCTTCCCAGATCCACACCAATTGATGCTGCAGCAGTGAGGTTGGCGCGACAAAGGCTTCTCTGACCGCGAGCTTGGCCGGATCGGGTGCTGGTAGTCTGCGTCGGTCGACCTTCCCATTGGGCATCAGCGGGAGCGCGTCGAGCAGCACGAATGCCGCAGGCACCATGTAGTAGGGCAGCTGTTGCTGCAGATAGCTGCGCAGATCACTGGCGTTCGGCGCCAGGTCCCCGCCCGGGACAATGTATGCCACCAGGCGTGTATCGCCGGGCGTATCCTCGCGCGCCACCACCACTGCTTGAAGCACGGCCGGATGCTGGCTGAGCACCGTCTCGATCTCGCCGGGCTCGATACGGATGCCGCGGATCTTGACCTGCTCGTCGACGCGCCCGAGAAACTCAAGGTTCCCTTCAGGTCGGTAGCGGACCAGATCGCCTGTCCTGTACAGGCGTGCCTGCTGATCGCGGCTGAAGGGATGGCGGATAAACCGCTCAGCAGTCAATTCAGGGCGGTTGACATAGCCGCGCGCCAAGCCATCACCGCCGAGGTAGAGCTCACCCGGCACGCCAATTGGGACGGGATGCAAGTGGCGGTCGAGCAGATAGACCTGCGTATTGGCAATCGGGCGACCAATGGTCGTCGCGCGATCGTCCACCTCGACCTTGTGGGCAGTGGACCAGATCGTGGTCTCAGTTGGGCCGTAGAGATTCCACAGTGAACTGGCGCGTTGGAGCAGTTGGTTGGCGAGATCCGAGGGGAGCGCCTCTCCCCCGCAGAGGATCGTCAATCGGCGATCGCCTTGCCACCCTGCTGCCAGCAAGAGGCGCCAGGTGGCCGGCGTTGCCTGCATCACCGTTGCGCGTGACCGCGCCAATGCCTCAGCCAATTCCTGTCCGTTCGAAAGGACCTCACGCGGCGCGATGATCACACTTGCGCCCACCAGCAGCGGCAGGAAAACCTCGAGGGCAGCGATGTCGAAGGATACAGTGGTGACCGCAAGTACCCTATCATCCGCAGTCAGTCCTAGCTGTCGCTGCATCGACAGCATGAAGTTGACCAAAGCGCGGTGGGGGATCTGCACGCCTTTCGGTTTGCCGGTGGAGCCGGAGGTGTAGATGATGTAGGCGAGATGCTGGGCGGTCACGCCACTGCCAGGGTTGTCCGGGCTCGTGTGGCTCCAGGCATCGCTCTCGGTATCCAAACAGATGACTGTGGCGGCCTGCACCGGCAGCCGGGTCATCAGGCGCTGCTGCGTCAGCAAGATCGGAGCCCGAGCATCGTGCAGCATGAAGGCCAGGCGCTCCCGAGGATAGATGGGATCCAGCGGCACATAGGTGCCGCCCGCCTTGAGAATACCCAGCAGTCCCACCATCATCTCCAGCGAGCGCTCGACGCAGAGTCCCACGGGCACGTCGGGGCCGACGCCTAGCCGCTGCAGGTGACGGGCCAGCTGATTGGCCCGCGCATTCAGTTCTCGATAGGTAAGCTGCTGCCCCTGGCAGACTACTGCCGCCGCGTCGGGCGTGCGCAGCACCTGGGCCTCGATGAGCTGATGGATGCATCGGTCCGCGGGATACTCGGTCTGCGTGGCATTCCAGTCCACGAGCAGTTGCTGCCGCTCTTCGTCTGTCAGGAGGGGTAACTCGGAGAGGTGCTGCTCTGGATGGTCCGTGATGCGCTCCAGGAGCGTTTGCCAGTGCCCCGCCATGCGCGCAATGGTCGACGGATCGAACAGATCGGTGTTGTATTCGAACCAACCGACGAGACCCTGCGGTCGGTCTTCGCAGATGAGCGAGAGATCGAATTGGGATGTCCCGGTGTGATTCAGCGTCCACCCCAACGGAAGGCCGGATAGGGAAGGCTGAAGGGACATCAGCACCTGGACAAGTGGACTATGGGACAGATTCCGCTCCGGTTGCAGTGCCTGCACCAGGTGCTCGAAGGGCACATCCTGATGCGCCTGGGCCTCCAGGCTCACCTCACGCACCCGTGCCAGCAGCTGGCGGAAGGTAGGATCGTCGGACAGATCAGCCCGCAGCGCCAGCGTGTTGATGAAGAGGCCGATGAGCGCCTCGAACTCGACGAGACGACGCCCGGCAACGGGTGAGCCAATCACCATATCGTCTTGCCCTGTGTAGCGGTGAAGTAACGTGTTGAACGCCGCCAGCAGCGTCATGTACAGCGTCACGCCCTCTTGACGGCTCAGAGCCCTGAGGGCATCGGTCAGGTGCTTGGACAGGGTGAAGCGATAGATCGAACCGCGGCGGGTCGGAATGGGTGGGCGCGGACGGTCGGTGGGCAATTCCAGAACCTCGGGAGCTCCCTGCAATTGCTTCTTCCAGTAGGCGATCTGTGCCTCTAGCACCTCACCATGCAACCACTCCCTTTGCCAGACCGTAAAGTCGACGTACTGAACAGGCAAATCTGGCAGCGGCACTGGCTGGCCAGTGGAGAATGCCTCATAATGAGCCGCCAGTTCACGGAGGAACACGCTCATGGACCAGGCATCGCAAATCATGTGGTGTATGGTCACGAGGAGCGTGTGCTCCTCGGCTCCCAACCGCAATAAAGTAGCCCGTGTAAGTGGGCCTCGGGCAAGATCGAAGGGCCGGTGTGCCTCCTCAATGGTCAACCGGCGGACTTCGTCCTCTCGCATATCCTCCGGAACGTTCTGCACGTCGACCAGTGGGAGTGGCACAGTTAGCCTGGCGGCAATGACCTGCATCAACTGCCCGTCCATTGACCGAAAAGTAGTGCGCAGGACTTCGTGGCGCTGTATGATCGCATTGATGCTCTGCTGTAGTACCTCCACGTTCAGCGCGCCGGTTAGACGAATCGTAGCGGGCAGGTTATAGGTCGCAGTATTCGATTGCAGCCCCTCAAGAAACCAGAGGCGTTGTTGCGCAAAAGAGGCAGGGAAAATCCAGACGCTCTCGTCCGAGGTAGTGGAGGTGGTGTTGGAGAGAGAGGGTATGGTCATCGTCGCCTCAATCTAGGCAGTATCGCGTCGCATGAGCCCCTAATCTGTCGCTGTTGGGCTGGGCTCCCCCGCTAGGATGGCATTCGTCAGGCGGAATCTGGTTCTGATGGAGGTTGCGTGGGCATTGTGGACACCGCCACGAGTGCACATCTCTTCACCCAGCGCACCACAACAAGCGAGTGCCGTGGGCGCATCTTACCCTGGCGGTCACGTCCCGGGCGTTCTCACGAGTGTGCCTCAGCGGGGTAGGGGTCACGGTAGGGGGCAAGGGCGCATCACGAAGCGCCCGCGTCCGGCGGAGGCCCAGCGGACGCGGGCGCGACAATGCGACCAGATTCGGCGTTACCGGACGCGCGCGGCCCGGCGGGCGAAGAGCGCCGCAACCACCAGGAACAGCAACGCCCACAGCACCAGCACGACCCCGCTGGTGAGCTCGGGGGCTTGTCCGTTGGCGATCCGCCAGCCCAGGTCGGCCGCGTGATAAGTGGGCAGCGTCTTGGCGATCGAGAGCATCGTGCTGGGCAGGATCGCCGGCGGCACCCACAGGCCGCCTGCCGCCGACAGCACCATATAGAGACCATACGTCACGCCAAAGGCCGTCGTGTCGTTGGTGACATAGCCGAGCGCAATCCCCAACAGCGCGAAGGGCCAGACGCCGATCCACATCAGCAGGATCACTCCCACCCACTGCCCTGCCGTCAGGTGCACCCCGTGCGTCAGCACAGCCGTGGCATACACCAGCAGCATCGCCGGCAGCGCGAAGAAGATGGCCACCAACGTCCGGCCGGCCACGATCTTCCAGGGGGAGAGTGGCAGCAGCTGGAGGTGTCTGAACCATCCACTGCCGCGCTCGGTGGCGATACGTGGACCCGTCGCCACCAGGCATGCCCAGATACCGCCATACACGCCATTGGCTATCATGATCTCGACGTCCCCGGCGAGCGTCCCCGGCACGTGGTGCCCTGAGCCGAATAGCCCCGCAAACAGCAGATAGAACCCGATGGGCACCATCACCGCCAGAAACAGATAGAACGGATCACGCAGGGTTCGCAACAGTTCCAGACGCATGTAGGCTTTCATTGTGCCGCTCCTTTTCCCTGGTGAATGAGGCTGATGAAGATCTCTTCCAGATCGTTGCTCTTGACTTCCAATTCTTTCCAGGAGATGTCGCTGTTGACCAGTGCACGTACCGTGGCGTCGGCATCTCGCGTGTGTAACGTTACACGGTCGCCCACCATTTCGCTCCGCTTTACCCCGGGCAGCTGCTCGCACCCAGTCATCGCATCGTCCTGGCGCGTAAACGACACGCGCGGCTCCCCAAAGCGCGCCTGGATTTCCGGCACGGTCCCGTCCACGATGATCCGCCCCTGCGCGATGACGACCAGACGCGATGCGAACGACGCGGCTTCCTCCAGGTAGTGCGTAGCAAAGAGCACCGTGTGGCCCTGCGCCGCGTAGGCGTGCATGCTGGCCCAGAACTCGCGCCGCGCCTCCACATCCAGCGCCGCGGTCGGCTCATCCAGCACCAGCATATGCGGGTTGCCCGCGATCGCCATCGCGAAGCGCACACGCTGAGTCTGCCCGCCGGAAAGGCGATCCACCCGGCGCTTCTCCAGGGCACCGATGCCCGCCAGCTCCAGCAGCTCCTGCCGGGGCAGCGGCGCCGGGTGCAGGCTGCGGACAAAATCGATGAGCTCGCCGACGCGCACACCCGGCATCAACTTGCCTTCCTGGAGCATCGCGCCGACGCGGCTCTGGTGGATCGCCTGGGCAGGCGACCTACCAAACACCTCGATCGTGCCCGTCGTCGGCACCAGCAGCCCCAGCAGCAGACTAATCGTGGTCGTCTTGCCAGCTCCATTGGGTCCCAGCAACGCGATGGTCTCACCGTGCCGAATCTCCAGGTCCACTCCGTTCACGGCGCGCACGGACCCATACGCCTTCGTCACTCCCTCCAGGCGGGCGACCGGCTCGGACACGCCATTCACCATTCCGCCTTGCTCTGCCCCCATCGCGGGCGCCAAGATTGATGCGTTCATCTGACAACTCCTTGGATACCGTCTACCGCGGTTCTGCTCCAAGTCTACGGTGGGTGCGACAGCCTGCGTAGTGTCACGTCTCATCCCTTTCACATGACAGGCGTCATATCTGCCTGCCTGAGTTGAGCCGGCGCCTCGGGCCAGTGGATCCCACCATCAATGGTCCAGTAGCAGTGCCGCCGATGAGAGAGTGAGCAGCGTCACAGTCGTCATCACATGTGGCATCAGAGGCCATAGCACACACGAAAGCGGCGCCACCTGCGTTCAGGCTGGCGCCGCTCTAATCTTATGGGCGGAGGGAGAGGGATTCGAACCGCTGGGCCTTTCGGCCCGCGGTATTCAAGAGCTCCAGCAGTTCGTAGGCGCGCTCATTGCCCAGTCAGTGCGTGAGCAGGTCTTGGGTGACGCCGACTAGCGTCGGTTCATACTACTTGAGCCGCTCGGATTGCGTAGACATTCTCTTATTCATGCACATCCTTTGTGGCTCGCGCGGGAGAGATGGAGCGTCCTGCAGATGTCCTCAATGTCGTTGGCTGCGTTGGCTGGATCGTTGGAGAGGGCCTGCGCCATCGCGACTTTCTGCGGGGTACTCAGAGCGCTGCGAGTCCTTGCGCTTCTCCCACATTCTGGACGAGTCTATGGCGCAGGTGGCGTATCTATCGCTCTCTCAGGATGCGCGCTCAGCTGCGGAAGCCGAGCGCGCGCAGGTCTGCAAGGTTCGACACGAAGACCGCTTCGTGCGCCCGGATCGCGGTGCCGTTGGTGACGAACACCCGCGCGTCGTAGGGGATCCCCGAGATGTTCGTGACGATGACGGACTTATCTGGCCGGACCGGCGTGCCGTTGGTTACATAGACGGTCCTCTGCGGCGCAAGCGACGTCCCGTTGGTCACGAAGACCCGCTCGTATCCTTGCATCCACTGCCTTCATCTTCCTGCTGTGAGCGGGCGTGCACGCACTTACCCGAGATGCGGGCACAGCCGTGAGGCGGTCCTGGGCACAACCACATTGTACAGCAAACAGGCGGAACGGACAAGGAGCGGTCGCGCGCTGAGACCGACGATCCCTGGCTGGCGCGGCCACCAGATTGACCAGGTTGACCAGATTGACCAGGTTGACCAGATTGACACGGCGGCAGCCTCTGCTATACTTGGTCAAGCAGCGCGAACGTCCCCGCTGTTCCTATGGACCGGCCGGTAGGCAGCCGATACTCGGCTGGTGAGCCGTGGACAAGTCGCTGCGCAAGGAACGCATCCACATCGAGGAGGAGAAGCCTGTGCGCTGGCCGTGGTCACGTCGCCGTGCAGCCGTCGCGGAGGGTAAGCGCGATGAGGCGGTGCCCTATGTCATGATCGGCGGCCGCCGAATGGCGGTGGACTCACCCTACATGTTGCCCAAAGACGTCAGCGAGAGCAATCGGCTCGATTTCCAGCATTACATGCTGCGCTACGTGCTCAAGTCGAACTTTCTGGCGCCCGTGCGCGAGCCGCGCGACATCCTCGATGTCGGGTGCGGCACCGGGCGCTGGGGAGCGGAGATGGCGCAGCAGTTTCCTCGAGCGAACGTCATCGGCGTCGACATCGTCCCTCCCGCACCGAACAGCACGGCGGTTCGGCAGGGGCGCGAGGAGGCCCCGGAGAATTACGTGTTCGTCGAAGGGGACGTCACCAAGGGGTTGCCGTTCGGCGATGACGCCTTCGATTTCGTTCATATGCGTCTGGTGGTGATGGCGCTCCCCGCCGTTCATTGGCTCCCAGTGATTCAGGAGTTGCGCCGTGTCGCGCGGCGTGGGGGCTGGATCGAGTTAGTGGACACGACCGTGACGGCGCGCGCACCTGGCGCCGCACGGTGGATTGCGTGGGCGCAAACACTGGCCAAGGCGCGAGGCATCGACATGACGGCAGGTGCACGGGTGGGAGCGTTCCTGCGCCAGGTGGGACTGCACGACGTGCGGGAGATCCCGCTGGAAGTCCCGCTAGGACCGTGGGGTGGACGCATTGGTCAACTCCTGATGGCCGACGGGCTGGCTGGGGCACGGGCGCTGGAAACACCCGTGGTGCAGATGGCCCACTTGGCCACCAAGGCGGAGTTTGAGACGGCCCTGACTGAGATGGAGCACGACTTCCGGACGGTGAACGGCCTCACGCAACCGTTCTACATCGCCTTCGGTCGCAAGTAGAAAATCGCCGTTAGCTCTGTCTGTCTGATCGTTCTTGCAGTGCCGTCACAAGCAGCGCCTTCTGCCCAGAGGGCTGTACTCAGACGTCGCGGACCTTCACTACCTCATCATGCGGCAGATGCCCCCCTCGCCTATATGGAAGGCACGTTGCTCCACGTCGCTGGCACGACACAGACGCTCTGTGATATCTTCGATGCCGTGACGGTAACGGTTGGATATCCCATCGACCCGGCTCAGCGTGCTGCGTCGGAAGCGGATGCTTTGGTCAAGATACGGGCGATGGCCTTCGAGATCTTCCACATATTGCAGCCGGGTGCGTATGTGGCGCAGAGCCTGCCCCAGCAGGTAACCGAGTTGTTGGTACGCCCGATCCCGATGAATGCCTGTGTGGAGGCGATGCGGATCACTCGCGGGGCGCTGGCCCTGTTGTGCGCTCTCTAGCGCGTGGTGACGGCGTGCCCCCACCATAGGCCGCTGCTGTAGACGTGACGTTTTGGTCTCCATCGCTGTCTGCATGCAACTTTGCAGCTCAGCCTGTTTATGCGTGCCATGGGTATCCCTCACAGACTGTGCAGGGAGCCACCCGGCCACAAGGAGATCTAGCATGTCTGACCTCTCGGCACCCCTCAGCCAGCTCACGGATGACGAGCTTGATGCCTTGCTGCGTGATGAGCCTCCCACACTAGAAGAGCTCTTCGAGTTGCGCGCCCGAGCCGATGTGATGGAGATTGCCTACAGGGAGGCGTCCAGTGAGTATGCTAAAGCGCTGAATCGGTTCAACGCCGCCGCCCGGGAACGTGGCCGCAGACTGCTGCGCTCGACCCTGAGTGAGGGCGAGTGGCAACAACTCCAGGTCGCTGGCTATCTCGAGGTAGCCAGTCGCTTGTGTCCGCCCCCTGGCGGCGTGTACCGCATCCCATCGACAGGAGGCCAAGTAATCCTCCACCAACGGACGCGCCGGGGTACCGTGTCGAAGCGCCCCTATGTGCGGCTCTGCCTGGTACCGTGGGGTGGGGGACTGCCAGGCACTGACCTCGTGCTCATGCACAAGCTGCTGATCGAAAGCGATGAGGAAACCTACCTGCGGACCGCCAACCAGTTCCCACGGCGCAAGCTGCCTGTTGGCGATCCGCGGGTGCATGGCTCCTAAAGGGAAGAGATGCTGGCAGAAGTTGAGGTGACTCTATGCTGGCTCCGGGCAATCAGAGGCGGAGGGAGAGGGATTCGAACCCCCGGGCCTTTCGGCCTGCGGTTTTCAAGACCTCCAGCAGTTCGTAGGCGCGCGCATTCCCCAGCAGGTGCGTGAGCAGGTCTCGGGCGAGGCCGATCAGCGTCGGGCCACTGGAATTGCATAGACACGCTCCTACTCATGCACGTGTCCTGAGTTTTAGGCGCGCGAAGTTCACCGAGCACTAACTCGCAGCAGTGAACCCATCTCAGAACAGGAGCAGTGCGAGCGCCGCAGTGGGGGTGGCGAGCAGGACGTGACGGCTACGAGTGCACTGGACGATGGCGATCATTCGAGTCCCCTCCCTCGCTGAGGTAGGCCTGCGCGGGACTGCCATGTGGGGCGATGTGCACATGCATTACTGCTGCTCTTCCATCAGGAAATCGAAGCGTCCATTGCTAACGGCGAGCGGCGGCGTCCCGTCGGCGACGTAGACGGGGACGGCTGGGCAGGCAATTGTGCCCTGCACCTCACTAGTTCCGGTGGTAGGATGCGTGGCCGACCCGCTAGGATAGTTGGTCAGTTTGGCGACCGGCGTCACGCTGGTGACCGTCACCGTGCAGGTTCCCGGCGCCGACTTGTCGATGAGCCAGAGATTGGTGCCGAGACTCGATCCGGGCACGATGAGCTCGAATTGCACGGCCTCATCGGCCGCGGCGCCCGCCTGGGTCGGCGAGACAGTGTACGTCCCCGGGCCTGTGTAGCTGGTGAAATCGAGGATGAACTGCTGCTGATCCTGACCCGACTTGTCCGTCAGGTCGACGTAAAACCGCTGCTGCGACGCCAGGTGGTAGGAGATGAAGTCGGCACTCCCCATGTTGAGGTTCGCGCTCAGCGTGATCGGACCGGTGAGTCCCCCCGCGGCGGTGAAAGCCACCATGTTGACACCCGTGGCAGCGGCATGCCCCGCACCAGCGGGTTTCGAGGCCGCCGGCGACGGCCCCACAGCTGAGGTTGACGCCCCGCTTGTGCCGCCACACCCCACGAGCAGAATGGCGAGCGAGAGCGCAGCTAAGCCACGCCATCCCCGCATCAAAGGCCGCATGAAATACCTCCCATACACACCATACTCCCTTCCCGCGCCAGATGCCTCACCATCCATCCTGGGTGCCCACGGCAGGCATGGCACGGCCGTTTATGCCGGCTGCTAGTATACTCCGGCACGCCACTGCAAGCAAGTGCCATGGCGCGGAGTGGCGCGCCTGTCACTGGACCAATGTGTGTATTCAAGTCCCCTCGCCAATGTACTCGCCGCCCGAGCCCGCCCTCACCCTCCTCCCGCCCCCACTGCCCGACGAAAATTCACAAGGCCTGTGTCGTGGGCATACCATACATGCATTCCATCGCATGCTGTCGCTGTTGCAAGCCCATGCGGCGGTGTGCACGCGCACGGGGAAGCGGTCTCCAGACGCGGCGGTCTGCATCGGGCGGGCGCGAGCAAATCCAGTTGGGAAGCGGGCTCAAGGCAAGTAAGGGCGAAGGGAGAGGGATTCGAACCCCCGGGCCTCTCGGCCTGCGGTGTTCGAGTCTACGTTAGCCTCCGCCTGCCGCGACGCCGGTATTAGCGCGGATTTTCTGCATTGGGGTTACTTTCATGTGTGATGAGGGTGCGGCGGTCCGCGTCGGGACTTTGCCTCGCCGGCAAAAGTAGAGGACTGGAGCCTCTTACGAGGCATCGCAGAGTGTCATGTCCGACACACCTGACTCACGAGGTCGCGAGTGCGCTCATGAACTCGTGGACGGGCATATCTGCGAGGCGAGCAGGATCATGCCAGAGTTCTAGCAGTGCGTCGACGCGGCGCGGCGGCAGGCGGGTGGCGGCATTCTCGTCCAGCTTACGCCTCAGCAGCGGCAGCGCCTCCGCGCGACGCCGCCGGTGGCCAATGGGATACTCCACGGCCACGCGCTCGGTGCTGGTCCCGTCCGCGAAGAAGACCTGCACCGCGTTGGCGACCGAGCGCTTCTCAGGATCCAGATAGGCCTGGCTATAGTCCGGGTCCTCCGTCACCACCGTGCGATCGCGTAACCAGTCGATGTGCACGTCCGCCGCCTGCGCGTCTTCGTAGTCCTCCGCAGTCAATCCACCTTTGAGCAGTCCGACTGCAACCATATACTGCAGGCAGTGATCGCGATCTGCTGGGTTGCGCAGGGTGCCGCTCTTCGCGATGATGCGGATGGCGGACTCCTGGGTGGTGATGGCGATGCGCTCCACCTCGGCGAGCCGGGATGCGACCTCGGGATGCAGGCGCACCGCGCACTCCACGGCCGTCTGCGCATGGAACTCGGCAGGATACGACACCTTGAACAGCACATTCTCCATCACGTACGAGCCAAACGGACGGGCGAGCACGAACGACTGACCGCCGAACAGCACATCATAGAAGCCCCACGTCCGGACCGACAGCGCCTGGGGATAGCCCATCTCTCCTGTCCGCGCCAGCAGCGCCAGGCGCACGCCCCGACTGGCCGCGTCGCCCGCTGCCCACGACTTGCGCGTACCGGCGTTTGGCTCGTGCCGATACGCTCGCAGCGTGCCGCCGTCCACGAATGCGTGCGACACGGCCGTCAGGATGTCGCCCTCATCGCCTCCAAGCAGCCCGGTCACCACCGCCGCGGTCGCGGCGCGCACCAGCAGTACGTGGTCGAGCCCCACCCGGTTGAAGGCGTTCTCCAGCGCCAGCACGCCCTGGATCTCGTACGCCTTGATTGCCGCGGTCAGCACCTCTCGCATCAGGAGGGGCGGCTTGCCGTCGGCCACGCGCGTCTGGCTCAGCCAATCTGCCGTCGCGAGAATGCCCGCAATGTTATCGGATGGGTGCCCCCATTCGGCGGCAAGCCAGGTATCGTTGTAGTCGAGCCAGCGGTTCATCGCCCCGATATTGAACGCCGCCTGCGCTGGGTCCAGCACATAGGGTGTGCCGGGCACGCGCGCGCCGCGCGCCACCAGCGTGCCCGGGACCAGCGGCCCCAGCAGTTTAGTGCACGCGGGAAAGCGCAGCGCCAGCAATCCGCAGCCAATGGCATCGAGCAGCGCGATGTGCGCCGTGCGATAGGCCTCTTCCGACGAGATGGGTGACTCTGCGACGTACCGCGCGATCTCAGCAAGCACCTCGTCCGGCTGGGACGGCGGAGGAGAAGTGGGCATGGGCACCGGCCTCCTATTTCTCGGCATCTTCCTCGGCATCGCGCGCGCCTCCGGCGCTGTTTCGTCCCGCCTCGCGCGTGAAGAGGGCGTCCAGCCGCTGCTCGTAGGCGTCGTAGCCCAGCACGTCATAGAGCTCGCGCCGCGTCTGCATGCTGTCGAGCACGGCGCGCTGGGTGCCATCGCGCCGTAGCGCGGTATAGACGCGCAACGCTGCGGCGCTCATCGCACGGAACGCCGACACGGGATAGATCACCATCGCCACGCCTGCCTCTGCGAGCTCCTGCACTGAGTAGAGCGGGGTCACGCCGAACTCCGTCATGTTCGCCAACACTGGCAACCCCGTGGCCTCTGCGAACGACCGATACTGGCGCACGTCCGTCAGCGCGTCCGGGAAAATCATATCGGCGCCGGCCGCGGCGTAGCGCCGGGCGCGTTCGACAGCGCTGTCCACGCCCTCCACGGCCACTGCGTCGGTGCGCGCCACGATGACGAAGTCAGGGTCGGTGCGCGCGTCCACCGCTGCCACGATGCGATCGACCATCTCATCTGCCGAGACAATGGCCTTGTTGGGGCGGTGCCCGCAGCGCTTCGCCTGAACCTGATCCTCGATGTGGATGCCCGCCGCCCCTGCGGCGATGAAGTCGCGGATCCCCCTCGCGATGTTGAATGCGCTGCCCCAGCCGGTATCCATGTCGGCCAACAGCGGAAGCGACGAGACCCGCACAATGCGCCGCACGTCCTCCAGCACGTCGGCAAGCGTCGAGATGCCGAGATCCGGCACGCCAAGCGAGGCGTTGGCTACGCCCGCGCCCGAGAGATACAGCGCACGAAAGCCTGCCCGCTCGGCCAGCAGCGCGCAGTACGCGTTGATGGCGCCCACCATTTGCAAGGGCTGCTCTGCACTGAGTGCCTCACGCAGCCGCGCGCCAGCCGATACTGGTCCGCTCATGGCTCGCCTACCTGCAGCTCGTCGCCGCCTGCCCGTGCCGCTTGTGCATCAATCAAGACCGCCTGCTTTCCGATGACCCCTCGGCGCTCAAGCCGGGTCAACTCCTCCGCGTCGAGCCCGAGTACCCCGCCCAGCACGGTGCGCGTGTCGGCGTCCAGGTCACCGCCAGCGTGGCGGATGGCGCCCGGCGTCCGAGTCAGACGAGGCACCACGCCTGCCAGCACCGACTCGCCCCCTGGCATACGAGCGTCCGGCGTGTGCTCAATCATGCCGCGTGCGAGGAACTGCGAATCGCTAGCGATATCGGCGATACTCATGACGGGTCCGGCGGGCACGCCCGCCTCATCCAGGATCGCCGCGGCTTCTGTGAGCGTGTGCGAGGCCGTCCACGCGCCGATGATGGCGTCCAGATCATCGGCATTGGCGATCCGGGCGCGATTGTCCTTGAAGCGTGGATCCTCCGCCAGCACGTCCTGTCCCATGGCCCGCGCGAACCGGCGGAAGACATTCTCACCATTGCCGCCGATGGCGATCCACTTGCCGTCGCCCGTCTGGTACACGTTGGAGGGCGCCGCGCGCAGCAGCTTGTTGCCAGCGCGCTCGCGTACGACGCCCTTGTGGGCGTACTCGGTGATCATCGACTCGGTCATGGCATAGACCGCCTCCGTAATGGCCACGTCCACCACCTGGCCGAGACCCGTCTGTTCGGCCACCCGCAGGGCGAGCAGCGCGCCGAAGGCCGCCTGCTGTGCGGCCAGCGCATCGCCCAGGCTGACGCCAACCCGCGTCGGCGGCCGATCGGGAAAGCCCGTCACGTAGCGCAGCCCGCCCATAGCCTCGCTGACGCTGCCGTAGCCCGCGCGCTCGCGATATGGCCCCGTCTGCCCGTAGCCCGAGATGCGCACCAGGACGACGCGCGGATTGACCTCCGCCATGCGCTCGTAGCCCAGGTTCCAGCCCTCCAGCCGCCCGGGCCGGAAGTTCTCCACTACGAGGTCACTGGCCGCGACAAGCCGGAGCGCCAGCGCCTGACCCTCTGGCTCGCGCAGATTCAGTGTGATGAGCGACTTGTTGCGCGCGTGGCTAAGCCACCAGGCGGAGATCGGCTCGCCTGAGCGCGTCTCGATCATCGTGCCCCACTGGCGCAGCTCATCTCCAGCTCCAGGTGACTCCACCTTGATGACCTCGGCGCCGAAGTCGGCCAGGATGCGGGTGGCCATAGGCGCCGCGACGAACGAGCCCAGCTCCAGGACGCGTACGCCCGCCAGCGGTGCGGGCGGGCCTTGCTTCTGCTCCGTCTGGAGGGTGTCGTCTGCCGTGCCGTCCTGAGTCATGACGGGCGTCCTCTCTGGGATGAGTGCACTGCACTGGGCAGCTCACGAGATGGGACAAGATGGGACAAGATGGGACGAAATGGGCGGCCGGCGCCCAGGAAGGCGTACCGGCCGCCTAACGGATCGTGCGCGTCCCTTGCTGGGGAGTGAACAACGCGCACGACCACGTATCGCGCTACTCAGACATTCCAGGCCGCGATTTGTTCCTCTGGCACGGTGGAGACCGTGTGTAGAGCGCTACCGCTGGCATCCCACTGTACGACGTCCCAGCTACCCGCGACGTTGTGATACTGGTTGTAGTCGTCGTTGCCGGAGGCGCCCTCATAGTCGATGTCGTGGCCGGCCTTGAGCTCCCTGACGCCATCCGCGTAGTTGTGCACCACGACACCGTTCTCCCCGACAACCTTGTTCACGTCGTTGATCCAGACCGTGGGATCGAGGGTTCCCGCCTTCTGGATTGCCAGGCAGGCGATCACGACGGAGTCATATGTGTTCTGGGACAGTGTCACCGGCTGGTTAGTATTCCAGACCTTCTGGTATTGCTGCACGTAGTATTGCCAGGCAGCACCCGCCGGCGGGGAACCGTTCATGCCGGTGAGATACTGACTCGCGTTTTGCAGTCCCATCGCCTTGGCCATGTTGATGTCGGCGCCCGCATCGGTCTGGATGAACGGTACGTTCATGTGGCCGAGCTGCTGCACCTCGGCGAAGAAGGTGCTGGCCGTCTGCGGATCGGTCTGCATAAAGATCGCCTGCGGGTGGTTGGCGAACAGCTTCTCGATCTCGGTCCGGTACGAGCTCTGGTGCGGTGTCACCAGCTCCTGGTCGACGATCGTGCCACCGTGGCCGGTGTACGACTTGACCAGCGGATCCACGACGCCCGCCGCGTTAGAGGTGGACTCAAAGAACACCCCGACGTGCGTATAGCCCTTCTGAATCGCGTAGTACGCCATCCCGATCGCCAGTGTGGAGTCTGACGGGGTGGTGCGGTAGACGTACTTGTTGGTCATATGGTCGAGCTGCGTCGTGCCGCCCTCGACGAAGTCTGGCAGGTGTGCAGGGTCGAACTGATTGATCACGCCTTCGATCTCGAGCGACGACGGCCCGAGAATGAACGTGGGAGTGGCGAGCTGGAGCTGCTTGAGCGCGGTCACTGCATCCACCGCGTCCCCGCCGGTATCGGACAGCTTCGCGTTGATCTGGTGGCCGCCGCAGCCGCCGTTGGCATTGATGTCGGCGATGCCGACTTTCCCGCCGTGAAGGAACCACTGCCCGACGAACGGCTCGCGTCCCGTCATCGGGAAGAGCTCCCCCACCGTGATGGGCCCGTTGCCGGTGCTGTTGCCCCCGGAGCCGCAGGCGCTGAGCGCCAGTACGACCGAAAGCCCGAGGGTCAGCACTGCAGTCAAGCGTTTGCGCATGAAATTGGCCTCCCAAACCCCTACTTCAATCGGCGGGGCGCCTCGCGCCCAGAACAGCGAGCCCCGCTCGGGACTTCGTCCGCCGAGGAGAAACCAGAGTAAGTGCTCCGCGGGACCCCACACCCGTGGGCGTGGCGGTCCGTTGTTCGGGACCGAGTCAGCTCTCAGCGCCATTAGATACGCCCGGTGTGATTTCTCCTTTCTTTCCAAGGAAGAGCGCGGGTAGGTCCAGGGTGCGCAGATGGGCGGGAGTCCCATCCACGCGGTTGCGGCCAGCCACCAACAGGTAGACCCAGTCGGAGTTGTCCACAGCCCGCTCGACGTTTTGCTCGACCACCACCACCGCCGTACCCGTGTCGGCGATGGCGCGGACCTTCTGCCAGACGACTCCGGTATAGATGGGCGACAGGCCGGCGGTCGGCTCGTCGAGGAGCAGCACTTTGGGATCGAGCATGAGCGCGCGCGCCATGGCCAGCATGTTGCGCTGGCCGCCACTCAAGTTGCCGGCCTTCTTGCGTTCGGCAAGCTTGAGATCGGGGAATAGCTCGAAGAGATGAGCGATGCGGTGCCCAAACTCACCGCGCAGGATGAAGCCGCCCATCTCCAGATTCTCGTAAATGGTGAGAGACGGGAAAACGTTCGCCTCCTGCGGCACATAGGCGAGACCGAGCCGTGCGACCTTGTTGGCGGGCAGGTGCCCAATCTCGCGATCCTCCACCTTGACACTGCCCGACATGGGCTGCAGCACGCCCGCGATCAGCTTCAGGAAGGTGGACTTGCCGGCGCCATTAGGCCCGATCAGCGCGACGACCTTCCCCGCCTGCGCCCGGATGGAGACTTCTTGCACGATGGGCGACTTGCCGTACCCACCCGTAATGCCATCGACCGCTAGAACGTCCATACGTCATCCCCCCAGGTATGCCTGGACGACCTCTTGGTTGCCCCGGATCTGTGCCATCGTGCCAGTGGCAAGGGCGCGGCCGTTGGCCATCACGATGACGTGGTCACAGATTTGATCGACGATACCCAGGTTGTGCTCGACCAGCAGAAAGGTGATGCCGGTGCCCTTCAGATCGACGATGTGTTGCGCCAGTTGATCGGCCAGCGCCGGGTTCACTCCAGCCATGGGCTCGTCCAGCAGCAGCAGCGTGGGATCTGCCATTAGCGCCCGCGCCATCTCCAGCAGGCGCTTCTGACCGCCGCTGAGGTTGCGCGCATACTCCTCGCGCTTGTCGTAGAGCCCGAAGGTGTTGAGGACGTCGAGCGCTTTGGCCAGATGGCGCTTTTCATCCTCGACGACAAGCCCAGGTCGGAAGATCGCGTTGACGAGCGACTCACCCGCTTGCTTTCGTGGTGGCACCATCATGTTCTCCAGCACGGTCATGGCGCCATACCCGCGCGAGATCTGGAACGTGCGGATCATGCCGTGTAGGCCGATGCGATAGGGCGGCCACCTGGAAATGTCGTGGTCATCGAAGACGACGGTGCCCTTTTGATGTGGGTAGAACCCGGACACCACGTTGATGAGTGTACTCTTGCCAGCGCCATTGGGGCCGATTAACGCGGTGATCTGGTTGGCCGGCACGCTCAGCGTGCAATCGTCCACGGCGTTTACGCCGCCGAACGCGTGCACGATGTGCTCGACGCGCAGGATCGGCCTGGCCTCCTCAGTTGCTGGCGACATGCGGTTCCTCCTTCGCGGTGACGGGGGAACGTGGAGAGCGCTTGAGCGTCAACTCGGGGAAGCGCGCCTTGCGCTCCGGAATCACGCCCTGCGGCCGGAACCACAGCACGAGGATCAGCAAGGCTCCGACGATGATGTTGCGCAATGCGGGAATCAGGGCAGCGTTGCCAGGGACCTGCGGCAGGAAGCGCGTGGCTTCCTGGAACACGAGCGGCACGAGGAACGCGCCGAGGAGGGCGCCCCAGTTGTTGCCCGCGCCGCCGAGCAAGAGCGCGGTCCAGATGACGAACGTCTCACCGGCGGTCCACCCACTCGGATTGATGGCGCTGACGAACTCGATGAGCAGACCGCCCGCAATGCCAGCGTAGAAGCAGCCGATCACCATCGCCATCATGCGGTACTTGAACGTGTTCTTGCCGAACGCCTCCGAGACGTCCAAATCCTCGCGGATTGAGCGCAGCGTGCGACCGAAAGGGGAGTTGTAGATGCGGTTGGCCAGCCACCAGAGGATCAGCGTGACGACAAGCGCAAGGCCGATGAAGAAGATCTGGTAGGTTTGATAGTCCAACCCCACCGTCTCCTGCAGCGGAGCGGGCACGCCGCCGAGACCATCCCAGCCGTTGAAAAGCGGCGTGACGTTGCCGATGAAGTCGTAGGCAATGACGCCCACCGCCACGGTCACGATGGCCATATAGTCGCTGCGCAGGCGTTTCAGCGCGATCAGGCCAACAAAGAAGCCCAGGATGGCGGCCGCGACACCTCCAGCCAGCAACGTCAGCGGGAACGGCCAGGACAGGCCCAGGACGTAGGTCTGTCCGCTGATGCCATTCGCCTTTGGCAAACTGAAGACCCCGGTGACATAGGCACCGATCGCCAGAAAGACGATGAACGCAAAGTTGAGGATGCCGGTGTACCCGAACTGAATGTTCAGGCCCCAGGTCTGAATGCTGAAGATGAAGAAGAACACCAGCAGCGTGGAGGCGTAGAACAACAGCGCTGACATGCGATCACGCCTTTCCCTGGGTGGCAAAGATGCCCTGCGGCCGGAAGAGCAGCACGAGGACGAGGATCACGAACGCCGCGTCATTCTTGAAGTCCGAGCTGAGAGGAACCGCCGCCAGCTCGGTGACGATGCCGATGACCAGGGCTCCCGCCATCGCCCCGTAGGGCTTGCCGATGCCGCCCAGGATGACGGCCGCGAAGATCACGAAGAGGAAATCCCCGCCGAATGCTGGCTGAAACGAGGAGATGTTGATCGCCAGCACCACACCCGCCAGCCCAGCCAGGAAGCCGCTGAGGAGCCAGGTGAAGTTGGTGACCATCTCGGTGTCGATGCCACAGTTGCGCGCGAGCGTGGGATTATCGGACATCGCCCGCATCGCTTTGCCGAGCTTGGTGTAATTGAGGAGGACGTGTACGCCCACCATCGCGAGCGCCGCGATCCCGATGATGACGAGCTGGCGCCCGGTGAACAGGAAGGGGCCGATGGTATACTCAGCGTCATGCGCGACCGAGTAACTGCGGAAGTCCGCGCCCCAGATCGCCAGCAAAACGTTGGCGAGTATCAGCGAGAGGCCAAAGGTGACCACCAGCATGAAGAGCACGGGATACTGACGTCTGACGAACGGCTGCAGAATGATGAGATTGAGGATGACCCCTAGCACCCCTGTCGCGAGCGCGCCGCCCAAGAGCGCCAACCAGATGTTCCAGTGGTAGTGGCTGTTCGCGACCCACGCGAAGTAGGCGCCGAAGGTGAGCATCTCACCGTAGGCGAAATTGATGTAGTTGGTCACGCCAAACTGGAGACTCAGACCAACCGAGGCAAGTGAGAGGATCGAGGCGGTGACGAGGCCGAACCCCAAGGCATGCAGATAAATCATCGGCACTCTCCATCTCCTGGGAGTGCGCTGCGCCCCGCCGCGCGCGCACGGATAGCGTAGCGATCGCTACGCTCTTACCTACGAACACTACAGTGTGCCGTTCTGCCGATGTAGGACGCCTATTGCCTCTCCGATTGCTCCTCTCCCGCGGCCGCCGCGCCCCCGGTTGCCGTGGTCCGCCAGAGGAGCGTTACACACGGATGGAGGGGCACTGCCAGTATTCACAATGCGTTGCAAATGGGTTACATGTGTCGAGGGAAGGGTACCCAATCGCGCGTAAATACGGCATAAATAGGATGCAGGTTGACGTAAACATTCCATAAACATTCGCGGGCTCACAGGCTGGCCGTGTGCAGTGCGACCTGACGGCGCGCGAAATATGGCGTGGGCTGGGCATCAAGGCAGGGTGAAGCGGTAGCCAACTCCTGGCTCAGTCAGGAGATACTGAGGATTCGCGCTGTCGGGTTCAATCTTGCGCCGCAGACGCTGGACATAGACACGTAAGTATTCAGCCTCTCCACCGTACTCGCTGCCCCAGACGTGTTGCAGCAGGTAGCGGTGGGTGAGCGCCTTACCTGCGTGGGTCACAAATAGCGCCAGCAGCGAGAATTCAGTCGGCGTGAGCCGGACCTCATTGCTTGCCACCCGCACGGTGTGGCCCTCAAGATCGACCTCCAGCGGCCCAAACGTGCGCACATCTGGCCTGCGTGCTGCACTATGCCACTGCGTGCGCCGGAGCGCAGCCCGCACGCGCGCCAGCAACTCTTCTACTCCGAACGGCTTGGTCAGGTAGTCATCCGCACCCTGATCCAGGGCGTTGACCTTGTCGCTCTCCCCATCAAGCGCCGTGAGCACGATGATGGGCACAGTGGACCGCTTGCGGATGGTGCGGCAGACCTCCAGGCCATCTATGCGCGGCATCATGATGTCGAGCACGAGCAGATGCGGCGACTCCGCTTCCCACTGTGCCAGGGCTTCCTCGCCATTGGTGGCCTCGATCACCTGAAAGCCGCGCGCCCGCAGGTTACGGCCGATGAAATCACGCAGTGGGGCCTCGTCGTCCGCGACGAGAACGCATGCAGCTTGCGTCATCACGCGCCGCTCCTTGCCATGAGGTCAGCCACGGTTGGCGCCTTGGAAGCTGCTGGCAGCTCGAAGGCGATGCATGTGCCAGCACGGCGAGGCTCCACCCAGATCGCGCCGCCATGCGCTTCCACGAACGCTTTGCAGATCGCGAGTCCGAGACCAGTTCCTCCGATGTGTTGGATCAAGGCATGCTGCGCGCGATAGAACCGCTCGAAAATGTGCGGGGCGTCTTCTGGGCTGACACCTGGTCCATCGTCGCTCACGCGGACAGCGACCGTGTTGTCGCGGGTTCGCACGGTCACGTTGATGTCGCCACCACCGTACTTGCGCGCGTTGACGAGCAGGTTGTGGAGCACGACCTCGATGCGTCCAGTATCGATCTCCATCGCTGGCAGATCAGGCGGCAGATCGAGCGCGATGGACGCGCCCTCGACCTCCAGGCGACGGACGACAGCCCTGACGAGCTCGCACAGATCGGCTGGCTCCCGGCGAATGGTCAGCAGTCCCGCATCTGAGCGCGCAAGATCGAGCAGGTTGCTGACCAGCCGGGCGAGGCCGTCGGCCTCTCTACTGATCGTCCGCAGGAAGTGCCGCTGCTCTTCCACCGGCCATGTGACGTCTTCTTGTAAGAGGGTGGAGGCGTGTCCCTTGATCGAGGCCAATGGCGTGCGCAGCTCATGCCCCACGGCTGCCAGCAGGGTCGTCTTGAAGCGGTCCAGCTCCTGCTCGCGGGTGACATCGCGTAGCAGCATGCCATGACCGATCTCCCTGCCGGCGTCGTCGCGGACGCCAAACAGGCGCATCTGCAATGACCGCGGCTCATCGGCGGTCGTTTGAACGACCCATTCGTCGATCTCGCCCGCCTCGGCGCGTGCCAGGTCGCGCGCATACTGTTCGGGAGACGACACCGTCGTGCTGAGTCGAGCATGCACATCTTCGATGGTCAGGTCCTCCAGAGTGGCCGCCGACTCGCCGATGAGTACACGGGCGCCGGGATTGGCGTACAGGACCACGCCGTCGGTGCCGGCCAGCAACAGGCCATCGCGAATACTGCCTATGATGGCCGCGAGCGTACGCTTCTCGGCATCCGTCTCACGGAAGAGCCGCTCGTTCTCCCGTGCTACCTCCCTGAGTCGCTCGTCGCTCCGCTCGTAGAGCACCGCGTGCTCCCAGGCCAGCGTGGCGTAATTCGCGAAGGTCAGCACCAGGTCCACCTCGCTCGCGCTGAAGGGCTGCGGCTGGCGGCGGTGGACGACCAGCACGACGTTGCCGACGCGCTGGCTGAGGATCGGCACGGCGAGGATCGCGTGGAAGCCCTCCGCTGCAGACACCGTAGGGAAGCTTGGGCTGCCGTCGTCAATCAACTGTACGGGGCGCCGCTCATGCAGTGCGCGTGCGGACGGCACGGTCAGGTGCTCAGGGCGGACGCGCACGCGCGACTCGTAGTCGTCGGCGCGCCCGACGCTCGCGAGGACACGTAAGACGCCCTGGTCGTCAGGTACGAGCACTGCCGCCGCCTGCACATCCACCAGTCGACGCACCTCGCGAATGATCGTCTCGCCGACCGCGTGCGGATCGAGTGAATTGACGACGGCGTTCGAGGTCTCCAGGAGCGTATGCAGCTCGGTGAGCTGCGCCGTGACGTCGTGACTCAATTGGTCGAGTGCGCGCGCCAGACCGCCGATCTCATCGCCCCGCATGGTGAATGTCTGGAATCGGGCGGGAGCCTCTGCCAGGGATACCGAGGGGGTCACCAAACGATGCAAAGGCTGCACGACACGCTTGACAAGCAGGAGCCAGAAGATGATGCCACCCAGTCCGAAGAGGGCGGTGGCCACGAACAACCAGAGGCTGAAATTTGAGGTCACCATGTTCAGGTCGGACACGGGCTGCTGCACCACCACTGCCCAATCAACCGCGGGAACAGGGACGGCGCTGTAGAGCCATTTGCGGCTGCCGCCTGGTTCAGTCGCCTCGTACGTCGCCGTCGTCCCGGCGAGCGCCTCGGCTGCGCCTGGGAGCTGCTGGACGACCCGTTGCAGCAGGTGAGTGTGTGCAGGGTCCGGCGACCCGATGAGGGATCCGCTTTCGTCCAGCAAGCTGATGGTGACATGCTGGCCCTGCAGGGTTTGCGCCGCTGCGACCATGCCCAGCGGCTGGCTCAAGCTATCGAGGAGCAACGAGACAGCGAGCATCCCGAGAAATTTGCCGTGGCTACCGTGCACAGCTTCCGCCACCGTGACCACGTCATGCGAGGTGGTCGGGTCCACCGTGCCACCTTGCACCACTGGTGCGTAGCTGGGCTGCACTAGCTGAAACAGCGTTGTGTCCGCGTAAGTGGCTCCGAGTGTCTTCGGATTCGAGGGCACCGAGACACGCTGCACGCCATCGGCATCGAGCCAGTACATCCGGTCAATGTCGGGACGAGCGGCTCGGAAGGCTGCGAACATGTTCTCCATAGTGGCGGGATCGCTCGCGGCGCTAGCGACCGACCATTCAAGCTGAACGAGTGATGTCCCGGTCTGGCTGATGGTCGTGTACGTGTCGAAGGCCACTTCCTGTGCCAGCGAAACGTCCGTATTCTGCAGCTGGTCGTGCACCTGGCGCTGGCCAAGGGCATCGATCTCCACGCCGCTGCCGATCACAATCAGCACGAGCACGAGATACACGCCAAGGAGCTGTGTAAGCAACGAGCGGCGGACGAATGCGATCATGGGGAGCGCCTTGTGACAGTACCTCCGGGACACAGTCGTGAGAAGAGTATACATCACATCCCCCCTCGCTCTCTCCCGTGCCGACCGGATCGCTTGGGCACCGTCACTGTCGTGCTGTCGTGCTGCCGAGAACGCGATCAGTCGCGCGATGCCGTGTCGGAAAGGTGGGAGGCGATCTCGAGCGTGCGGCGGGCCCTGGCGGCGACAGGATAATCGATGAACCGACCGTCCACCTGGATCGCCGCCACGCCTGATGTCTCCGCTCGCTCGAAGGCATCGACGACTGCCCTGGCGCTCGCCACTTCGCTTGCGCTGGGAGTGAAGACGGCGTTGACGACCTCAACCTGTCGCGGGTGAATGCAGGCTTTGCCCTGGTAGCCGAGTGTCTGTGCCTGTGCCGCCTCGCGTGCAAGACCCTCAGCATCGTCCAGATCGGCATAGACGGTGTCGATGGGCGGCTCCAGGCCGGCGGCTCGCGACTCGACGACCATCTGCACGCGCGCCCAGAGGAGTCCCTCATGGGCCACGACCCAGGTCATATTGGTATCGAGGCTGAAATCTCCCGCCCCGAAGTTGAGCCGGCGCACACGCCGCGACGCCGTCGCGATCTCACGCAGACGCGTCAGTCCGACAGCTGTCTCGACGATGGGCATGAGCTCGATGCTGCCCGCCTCTAGCCCTGCCATACGCTCTAGCTGGTCCAGCAGCCAGTCAGCCGTCGCGATCTGCGCCGCGCTCTCGGTCTTGGGCAGGATGACACCATCGAGACCGGAGCCAACCACAGCGCACAGGTCCTCGTAGGCGAACGGGGTGGTCAACCCGTTGATGCGCACGTACACGCGCGGGCCGCGCGGAGAGCGGTGGGCCTCGATGGCAGCGCGGACCTGAGCGCGGGCCGCCGGTTTCTCCGCCACGGCAACGGCGTCCTCGAGGTCGATGATCGCACCGTCAGCTGGGCCAGAAAGGGCCTTCTGGACGTGACGCGCGTGCGACGCAGGCGCAAACAGCAGACTCCGCAGGACGGTCATGCGCTTCCCTCCTCGTGATCGCTATGCTGTCGAGTTCCCGGGCCAGTTCGCGCTGCGCGTCGGAAGGTACGCCCCGCTAGATGACGCCCTCGTCACGTAGCTGTTCGAGCTCGCGGTCTGACATACCCAGCTCCCCATACACTTCCTGGTTGTGCTCGCCCAGGGCCGGGCCGGTCCACCGCACGCGGCCGGGGGTCTCAGAGAGGCGCGCCACGACGTTGACCATCTGGATCGATTCCAGATCCGGGTCGTCGACGCGCGTCAAGCTCTCTCGCGCGGCAAAGTGCGGGTCGGCGAAGATGTCCGGAATGTCATACACCGGGGCGGCAGCGACCTGGGCGGCCTCAAGCTGCGCCAACACGTCATCGCGTGTGTGCCGCCGCATCCAGGCCCCAATGATCTCGTCCAGCTCGTCCACATGCACCACGCGGGCGCTATTGACGGCGAAGCGTGGGTCGGTGCGCAGCTCGGGACGGCCGATGGCATCCATCAGGCGCTCGAAGATCGACTGCGCGCTGGCCGAGATGGATACCCAGCGTCCGTCGCCGCAGAGATAGGTGTTACGCGGCGCCACGTGGTCGCTGCGGTTACCAACGCGGCCGCGGGCGATGCCGAGCTGGTCGTAGTCGAGTAGAGCTGGCTCGAGCAGGCGCAGCAACGGCTCGCACAGTGAGAGGTCGATCTGCTGGCCAACTCCGCCGCGCGCGTCGCGGTAGTAGAGCGCGACCATGACGGCAAAGGCGCCCGTGACGCCTGCAAGGCCATCAGCGAGCGGCCCATTGGGCAAGGTCGGTGGGCCGCCAGGATGGCCAGTAAGGTGGGCAAAGCCCGTCAGCGACTCCGCCAGGGTACCGAACCCGGGCCGGCTGGCGTACGGGCCGCTCTGTCCGAAGCCCGTCACGCGCAGGAGGATGAGGCGCGGATTGATCTCCTTGAGTGTATCGTAGCCGAGTCCCCAGCGCTCCAGGGTGCCGGGGCGGAAATTCTCGATGACGACGTCGGCCTCAGCGACCAGGCGCTTGAAAAGGGCTGCGCCCTGTGGCACGCCCAGGTTGAGGGTGACAGAGCGCTTGTTCCGGGCCATAGATTTCCAGAAGAGCGCGACGCCGTTCTTCGGGGTGCCCCACTGGCGCTGGTGGTCACCCGACCCAGGCATCTCGACTTTGATGACGTCCGCGCCGAACTCGGCTAGGTAGGTAGCTGACCACGGGGCCGCGGCCATTGTAGCGATGTCGAGCACACGGACGCCCGCCAGTGGCAGCGGGCGTTCTGGGGACTGGTAGGAGGAGGATGCGTCGGCCATCGTGGTGCACCTTTCGCGCTCGGGACACGCTGGGAAAGAACCGATCACCGTGACAAATCGCGATGAATCGTGACGAATTGTATAGAATATATTGTGTAGATGATGTAACATAGATGCTAGACCATGTCAAGGAGAGGGAGCGGCAACGTGCGATGACGGATAGACGAGAATCTGGAGAGCTCGAAGCACTGCAGGCCGCGGGGCACTTGACGAAGACCGCGCTCGCGACGCAGGCGCTGCGGACGGCGATTCTGCGCGGCGAGGTCCGGACCGACGCGCCGGTCACGGTGGGGCAGATCGCCCGGCGGCTCGGCATGAGCCAGACACCGGTGCGCGAGGCGATCCGCACGCTCCAGGCGGAGGGTTTGATCCGGCATCATCCGCACCACACCCTCTCGGTGGTGGAGTACACCGCAAAAGACATCCACGACATCTTCCAGCTGCGCGGCGATCTGGAAGCGCAGGCAACGCGCATGGCCGTGCCACGCCTGACTGAGGACGACTTTGTGTCGCTTGAAGAGCGACAGCAGGAGATCCGCGAGGCCAGCGAGCACAACGACGTGGATCGGGTCAATCGCGCCAACTCGCTCTGGCACCTGCATATTTATGGCGCGGCCGATAACCAGGTACTGGTAGATCTCGTGCAACACCTTTGGCGGAAGTTCATGTTCGAGATCAACTGGATGCTGCCGGGGCACGTCGAGCAGTCGCTGCGGCAGCACGAGGCGATCATGGCGGCGTTGCGCGCACGCGACGCTGACCGCGCGGTGGCGCTGATGCGCGAGCACATCCACGCGGGCGAGCAGTCTTCGCTGCGCTTCCTGGAAGCGCGCCAGCTGCGCCCGCGTGGATGACTGTGGGTGGTGCGTCATGGTCGGCGACCAGCAGAGGAGGTGGCGAGCTGTGAAGCGGCGCGAGCAGATCCAGATGAGCCCTGCTGAGGTCCGCGCCTTCCTGGCCGATCAGCGGACAATGGCCGTCGCCACGCTGGGGCCGGATGGCTACCCGCACGTGGTGGCGATGTGGTACGCGCTGGTGAACGGCGACATCGCCTTCTGGACGTATGGCAAAGCGCAGAAGGCAGTCAATCTGCGCCGCGACGCGCGGGTTACCTGCCTGGTGGAGGCTGGCGACTCGTACTCCGAGCTGCGTGGTGTGCAGGTAAAAGGGACAGCGGAGCTGGTGGAGGACGCGGAGGTGATCTATCGTCTTGGCACCATGATTCACGAACGGTATCACGGCGCCCCATTACCGGCCGACGTGGAGCGCAAGGTAGCGGCGCAGGCGCCGAAGCGGCTGGGCGTCTACGTCCGGCCAGTGAAGATCGTCTCGTGGGATCACCGTAAGCTGGGCGGCGGCTACTGAGCGGCGGCCGACGACAGCGGGAGAGAGGCAAGCGCGTGGCACACCAGAGCGGCGATTACGATGCGGCGCCAAGGCACGGCGGCTGCCGCGCCAGATGGGAGTGGTGGACCAGTGGGCGTGCGGTGCGCGGGCCCTCACGGGTGCCGGAAGGGGTCCGCTGATGCGTCGCGAAGGAGTGCTGGCGCGGGCCAGCGACGCCGATCAGCGCACCGTTACCGAGGACGGCGCACGCCATCTGTGGTTGGAGCTGACCGCGGCTACAGCAGCGCAGTTTGCCGGATCGGTGCTGCAGCAGGGCACCTTCGTGCTCGGCGTCTTCTTCGCGGCGACGTACGCACTGGATCTCGCACAGATGGGGACGGCACTCTCCAGCTTGACGTTCGGTCTCATCTTCTCCGGCCTGTACGTGGGCAGGTTGGTGGACAGCTTCGGACCTCGGGTGGTCCAGCTGCTGGGCACGCTCGTTCTGTGTGTGCTGTCGGCTGGGCTGGCAGTAGTCCACAGCTTACTCGCGACGGTGATCTTGCTCTTTCTGGTCGGATTGGCGCTTGGCGCGGTACCCATCGCCGGGACCAAGGCCGTGATGATGGCATGGCCGCGCGAGCGACGCGGGCTGCCGATGGGCATTCGCCAGATGGGTGTGCCGCTGGGCGCGCTCGCGGCAGCGCTCATCCTGCCGTCGCTGGCGAGTCGTGTGGGCGTGCACACGGTGTACTGGGGGTTCGCGGCGCTCATCGCCGTCTGCGGGCTGGGCTACACGGCCCTGATGCCGCCCCATGAGCGGCGAGACGCTGCCAATGGTGACGCGCCCGTCCGGCTACGGCGCGAACTGGGGCGGGTGGTCGTTCCGAGCGCGGCGGGCTTCTGCCTGGGATGGGGCCAGTACGCGATCCTGGCCTACACGATTCCCGCGCTACACACTGGTCAGGGTCTTTCACTGGAGCTGGCGGGCATCGTGCTGGCGGTCGCACAAGTGGGAGGTGCGCTCGGCCGCATCGTGTTTGGCGCCATCTCCGACCGTCTGCAGGCGCGGCGCGATGTGGTGCTGTCGGCCGCTGCCGCCTGTTCGACACTGCTGGTGATCGGGGTGAGCGCGCTGCCGCGCGGAACGCCGCTGCTTGTCCTCGTGCCGCTCTGGCTGCTGATGGGGCTGACCATGGTGGGCTGGAACGCGCTGGCCCTCACGTGGGCCGGCGAACGTGTGTCGCCGCATAACGCCGGTGCGGCCATGGGCATCACGACCAGCGCGATATTGCTGGGTGCGACCGTCGCAACGCCGGTATTCGGCAAGGTGGTCGAAGCGAGTCACGGCTTCAGCGCTGCATGGCTGATGCTGGCAGCCGTGTTGGGTGCAGCTGCGCTGCTGTTGTTCGTGGTGTCGCGGCGCACGGTGAGCGACACCTAGAACCGGGTATGGAACCCAGTATGCCGAGCTCAGACGCTCGCACAGCGGAGTCGACTACGTCATCGGTATGGAGGAGCACACACATGTCTGGCACGACCGAACGCGGCGTCACACTCATCGACGTCTTCGCGCGCGACGGGCTACAAACCGTCCTGCACGAACCCACTCTGCGCATCCCTACGACCGACGAGAAAATCGCGATCATCGAACGGCTGGATGCCGCCGGCGTGCCGGAGATCGAGATCACCGGATTTGTGCATCCGCGCGTCATTCCCAGCCTCGCTGACGCCGAGGCCGTGGCGGCAGGGGTGCTCAGCCGTCCGCACCGTGCGACGTTCCGTGCGCTCGTACCGAACATGCGTGGGGCGGAGCGAGCAATGGCGGCGGGGGTCAAGAAGCTCTCGTGCCTGATCGTGGCGAGCGAGACGTATCAGCAGCTCAACTCCAATATGTCGGTCGAGCGCAATGTGCAGGAGATCGAGCGGATCGCGCGCGAGGCCGGAGGGGCGGGATTCGAGGTCTGCGTCGGCATGGGCACAGCGTTCATCTGCCCGTATAACGGCGTGCTGCCGGAAGACTATATTCTGCGGCTAATCGGCCGCTACGTGGACGCGGGGATTACGGAGGTATCGATCGCCGATAGCGTAGGGCTCGCGTGGCCAACGCTGGTGCGCGACCGGGTGCGCGCGATCGTGCAGCGCTGGCCGCAGCTCAAACTGGGCCTGCATCTGCATACGCTGGCCGGCACGGCGCTGGCAAACATCTTCACGGCGTACGAGGCTGGTGTCCGCATTTTCGAAGGGTCGGTCGGCGGGATCGGGGGCGGCATTGCCATGCCCGTCCACACCACCAACATGGGCAACGTCGCCACAGAGGACCTCGTCTATCTGTTCGAATCGTGCGGCGTCGCGACCGGCATCGATCGCGACGCCATCGCCGAGATCGGACGCAATGCACAGGCGCTCATTGGGACGGGCAACGGCTTCACGACGGCCTTCGGCACGCTGGAGCACTTCCTGGCGCTGAGCAATCGCGAGCTCGCACGGCTGCGCGCTATGCCTCCAGGTGATTCGCGGGCGGCCACGGTGTAGTCGCCGACCATGTGAGCGGGAGACCCGCCAGGGGAGGGCACTCCAAGCAGTCATCGGCTGCACGAGCCACGTGGTCGGTGGAGGACCTGGAGGCCAAGGTGCTGGCCTTCTGCCTGGCCCTTGGTGACCCGAGGCGACGTCGACGACCGCCGCCGCCGGCCTAAGCTGCTCGGCCGCATTTGGCGACACTTCGGCAGGCGGTCTGCCCGCGACTCGGGGAAGCGGTCTCCAGGCGCGGCGGTCTGCATCGGATGGGCGCGAGCAAATCCAGTTGGGAAGCCGGTTCAAGGCAATTACAGGCGGAGGGAGAGGGATTCGAACCCCCGGGCCTTTCGGCCTGCGGTTTTCAAGACCGCCGCAATCGACCGCTCTGCCATCCCTCCATCACGCCGCGCCGCCTTGCGGCAGCACTCCGCGGCTCGCGTGCACAGCACGCAGTATACTCCATCCACGCCCCAGCGGCAACCCGCGGCAACCGGTCGCCCTACCGTGGCGCCAGCACCTGCCGCGTCGCCCGCCAATCAGCCGGCGGCCTCCCATACACCTGCAATCCACCCGGCCGCTCAACGGTCCTCCTGATTCGCCGGTGCCGCAGCCAGACGTTGGTGAGCTTCAACCTCATCCGCTCGTAGGCGTTGCGCGTCGGCCTGATGATTGCCATCCCGCTCGCGCGCACGGTATACGCGGGATACTCGACGATCAGCCACCCGTCCGTGGGCGTCACGACGTACAGGGGATCCTCGTCCACGCTGATATTCGCCGGGCCATACACCGCGTGTTCGCCATGGGCGGTCTGGCTCTCGTTGTCCCGGTGGACACCAATCGTCACCGCGTTGCTGAGCGGAAGGTATAGAACGCCGTACGGAAACGCAGGATACTCCGAGATATCGCGCCAGATAGCATCGCTCAGGCTGAAGCGCATCCGTGGGAACTGCATCTCCCCGTACATTTCGTCCAGCGATGGAAAGTCTCGGATGTAGTGCTGCTCCGACCCGCTGGATGCGCTGATGAAGCGGAAACCCTCCGCCGTCCGCTCCACGTGCAGGTTCTGGTGCGGGTTGTTCAACGTAATGATGTGGGTGCACTCTGGACGGGTGAATAGCTCCTCCGGCGTGTGCAACGACTCGTCGCCCTCCTGCGGGCGCTCGTCGTGTGGGTCTGCGTGCATGGCCAGCTCCCTTCGCCTGGGAATACTACGCACGCACGCTACCCACGGTTGCTCATTCCGTTCACGGCGCGTGCTAGGCCTCGGCCGAGCGCTCCCCTTCCGGCTGGTCCGCGGCCCGACGCGTCCGTGCTGGCTGCGCCTGCTCACGCCCCGTGCCGCCCGGAAACAGGATCTCCAGCGCCGCCAGGATCGCCGTCTGCGCGCTCAGCAGCTTCTCGCGCGCGTCTTCGCTGGGAGGCACGCGCGGACCTCCCTCGTCGTTGATCCGCTTCGCCAGCGCCAGCGTGGCGATGCGAGATGCCTGAGTCGGCCGGTGGCCGCGCGCGATAGCCCGCTGCATCAAGATCGCCTGCTCCACCGCATCGCCGTTGAAGCGGTCCGGATCGCGCGACGACGGCACCAGCAGCCCATGCGACACCCATCGGCTCACCTGTCTCTGCGACAAACCCGCCAGCTCCGCCAGCTGCGTCTGCGTCAGCGCCAGCCGGGTCCACAGAACGCCGCGATCCACTATCCCCAGATCGATCGCCTCACCGGGCTGAGCGGCCATCTCCGACCGCTCAGGCGCGTCCATGCGCACCTCATCCTGCGATGCGTCCATCGCGGTACTCACCTGCCCTTCATCCACCCCATGCCTCTTGTCTGGCGCATGCAGTCGCCGTGCCGCCATGCCTCCGGCGTACTCTCCCGCCCCACAGTCAGGCCGCACGTCACGACGGCGGCCGTAGCTCGCCACACCCCAGCCGCTCCGCCAACACCGCTGGCAGGCGCACGCTGCCATCCTCCTGCTGCCCGTTTTCCAGCAGCGCCGCCAGCGTGCGCCCAACGGCCAGCGCCGATCCATTCAGCGTGTGCGGGTGCCTGGGCCTTCCGCCGCCGGCCGGCCGGTAGCGCAGCCGCGCCCGTCGCGCCTGAAATGGCCCGCAATCGCTGATGGATGACACCTCCACGTAGGCATCCTGCCCCGGCATCCATACCTCTAGATCATACGTCCGCTGCGCACTAAAGGGCAGCTCAGCCGCGCAAAGTGCCATCACCCGGTACGGCAGCCCCAGCACCTGAAGCACTGCTTCCGCGTCTTCCACCAGCGTCGCGAAGGCAGCATCCGCCGCATCAGGCGTGGCGATGCGCACTAGCTCCACCTTGTCGAACTGGTGCTGCCGCAGCAGTCCCCGCGTGGCTCGGCCCGCCGACCCGGCCTCGCGCCGAAACGCCGGCGTACATGCCGTGTAGGCCAATGGCAGCCGCTCCTCGGCAAGCGTCTCGCCCGCGTGCAGCCCCACCAGCTGCACCTCCGCCGTCGGGCTCAGATATAACCCATCCCGCGGCAGCTCAAAGAGATCGTCGCCGAAGTGCGGCAGGTGCCCCGTCGCCTCCAGCGTCTCCCCGCGTAGCAGGTGCGGTGGTGCCACCTCCACGTAGCCCTTGCGCGCGTGCAGATCCAGCATCACTCCCGCCAGCGCGCGCGCCAGCCGCGCCCCATCCCCCACCAGCAGCGGAAAGCGCGGCCCCGCCAGCCGCGTGGCCCGCTCGGCATCCAGAAGTCCCAGGGTTGCCCCCAGCTCCCAGTGTGGCCGCGCCGCGAAGGCGAACGTGGGCGGCGTGCCCCAGCGCCGCACTTCGCGGTTCTCCGCTGCGGAAGCGCCCTCCGGCACGCGCGGATCGGGCAGATTGGGCAGCGCCAGCAGATACGGCCGCGCCTCCCGCTCCACCTCAGCCAGCGCGCGCTGCGCGCTCTCCAGCTCCGCTCGCGACGCCGTGCCCGCCGCCACCGCCCTCGCCACCGCGTCGCGCTGGCTCGCGCGGGCGCGCCGCTGCTCGTCGCCGGCGCGCCATTCGTCCAGGGCAGTCTCCGCTGAGACCCCCGCGTGGCGTCGCCGCAGGCCCGCGCGCACCACCTCCGGCCGCTCGCGCGCCAGCCGCTCGTCCAGCATCAGCCGCCGCTTTCCACCCGCGCCAGAAAGCGCTCCAGCACCACCCGGGCCCGCTCGTGCGTTCCCTCGCCAATCTGTCGGTGCTCGTCATAGGCGCTCACGCGAAACACCAGCCGCCGCCCGTCGATCTCCACCAGCTCGGCCGTCGCGGTGACCCGCTCCCCCACGCGTGTCGCCGCCAGGTGGCGCACGTTGACCCGCGTGCCCACGGTCGTCTCGCCCCCCGGCAGCTCATGCTCCACCGCCTGCCACGCGGCATTCTCCATCAGCCCGATCATCACCGGCGTCGCCAGCACCCGCACGCCTCCCGCACCAAAGTGTGCCGCCGTCTCGTTCTCCCCCACCACCAATGTCGTCTCGCCGCGCAAGCCAATCTCCAGCTCCACGCCTGCCTCCTTCCGCCGAGCCTCGCGCGCCACGCGCCCGTCCGCGCCGGTCCGGCAGCGCACCGCACACCAGGCACACCGCATGCCCAGTCACGCCGCGCCGGCGCCCGCGCGGGCA